>CAKUFI010000007.1 GCA_934647305.1 uncultured Clostridia bacterium
GACTACGGCGACGGCATCCTGGCGGTGCTCGACGGCGGCGATCCCTACGAGGCGTTTGAAGCCTGTCAGGCGGCGGTGGACGAGCAATGACGAGCGGCGCAAATCCTTACCTGACGGCAAAGGCTGTGACCAGGAAAAAAGCGAGCGTCCCCATCGTTCTGGTCTGCGGCATTTTCGCCGCCGCGACCGTGTCCGCGACGTGGACGATGTTTTCCGAGGGGAAAACGCTGTCCGGCGTGATGGGGATTCTCTTATTCGCTGCGCTCCTGGTTCCGATCGTCCGCATTCTTCGCCACGCCTGGCGCAGAGCCTGCGCTCATCGCATGGCGGAGGCGCTGCTGCCGATGGAAGAGGAACGCCTGACGTTTGAGCAGCTGCAAAGCGCTCTTTCCTCCGATAAGGCGCTTGGGCAGCTGAAGGCGCTCATCGGCAAGGGCTATCTTCAGAACCTGCAGATCGACTCGACGGCGCGCACGGTGGCGCTGTACGTGCCGGAGGGCTCGTTCACGCAGTGGGTCTGTCCGGGCTGCGGCGCGAAAAACCGCGTCCGCAGGGGCAGCCCCATGCGCTGCAGGTACTGCGACCAGCCGTACGCGCAATGACAGATCACCCGACCCTGACCGACACACCCGACCGACCCAATGAAAGGAAGTGCAGCCATGAAAAGAATCATCAGCATCCTGCTGGTTTTCCTGCTGCTGGTACCCACCTGCGCCCTGGCCGACCTCAGGCGCGGCGACAGCGGCGAGGATGTGCGCGCGCTGCAGCAGATGCTCTGGGAAACCGGCTTTATCTTCGAGGAGCCGGACGGCGTGTTCGGCCGCAACACCGAAAAGGCCGTGAAGTGGTTCCAGGAATACGCGCTGCTCGAGCAGACCGGCGTGGTGGACGACCGAACGCTCGATTCGCTCTACGCCTGCTGGCTCCGCATCATGGATGAAAACGGCGTCGACCTGCCCGACGACGACCCGGAGTCGCAGAGCGCGGGCTTCCTGCCGGACGATCAGCCGGACGGCGACTACCCGGCCTACTGCCATCGCTACACGACGGAGGAGGGCGACGAACACACCGAGCTGTGCGGCCGTCACGCCGAGGTGGCCATGGACAGTACGCTGCCCGGGGTGGAAAAGTGGACGAACGCGCTGAACGAGCTTTACCAGGAATGGCTCGAGCTCTCGCTTGAGGAGGATCGCGCCGCCGTGGCTTCCTCTCAGACGTTCTTCATGCTCTGGCTGGAGCAGCAGCGGCTCGCGCTGAACCTGCAGAAGGTCGAGAATGTGGACGACTACATCGAGGCGCTGCTGCGCAATCAGTGCGTCGAGCTGTGCGAGAGAGTATTTGATCTGACCATAGAATAAGCCTTGACTGCGAAACGAAAGAGGGATGCTTTATGAGTACCGCCAGTTACAACTGTCCCTGCTGCGGGGGGCCGCTCAAGTTCAGCGGCGAAAGCGGCAAGCTGGAATGCGCCTCCTGCGGCAACAGCTACGAGCCGGAAGCGCTGGAGATGATGACGCCCGAGGAAAGCGGCGAAGAGATCTCCTTCGCCAGCTCCGCCGAGCGCTTCGACGCGGGCGAATCGGGCGTGCAGGCCTATGTCTGCAAGAACTGCGGCGCGGAGCTGATGACCGAGGACACCACCACCGCCGCCGAATGCCCCTACTGCGGCAGCCCGACCATACTGCCCGACCGCATCGAGGGGGGCGTGAAGCCGGAAAAGGTGGTTCCGTTTAAGGTGACGAAGGAGCAGGCGCAGAAGCAGTTTGAAGAGTACTTCAAGGGCAAGAGGCTGCTGCCCAATGTCTTCCTGAAGGGCCGCAACCGCATCTCCGAAATGCGCCGGCTGTTCGTCCCCTACTGGCTGTTCGACTGCGACGCCTGCGCCGACATGGTGTACGACGCGCAGAAGGAGCGCACGGAACGAAAGGGCGAGTGGGAAATCACCCGCACGCGGCACTATCTCGTGCGCCGCCGCGGCTCCATGCGCTTTGAGAACATCCCGGTGGACGGCAGCGTCAAGCTGGACGACAGGATAACCGAGTCGCTGGAGCCCTACGACCTGAGCGCCGCCATTCCCTTCCAGAGCGCCGTGCTGGCCGGGGCCATGGCCGATCATGCGGACGCGGACTGCGATACGTGCGAAAAGCGCGCCGTGGAGCGCGTGGAGCGCAGCGTGGAGCAGCAGACCATGCGCGACACCGTGAGGGACTATGACACGGTCAGTGAGCGCAGCAGGCGCATCGTTACCGAGAGCGGCCGGGCTGTGCCCGCGCTGCTGCCCGTGTGGCTGATGACCACCGTCAAGGAAGGCAAGACCTATACCTTTGCCGTCAATGGCCAGACCGGCAGGCTCACCTGCGACGTGCCCGCCGACAAAACGAAGTCCCTGCTGTGGGGCGGCGGCGTATTCGTCGGCGTACTGGGCGTCGCGGCGCTGATTCTTTCGCTGATGGAAGCGCTGGGCAGCGGTTCGCTGCTGATCAGCGCGGTGGCGGCGGCCATTATCGCGCTGGCGGTGGTCGGCGCGCTGAAGGGGCAGCTGAAGCAGGCGGCGCAGCAGAGCGCGGCGGGCGGCTATATCCGGGATGGCTCCTTCCGCCTGGATGTGAACGCCGACCATTTTCTCTATGAAAGTACGACAAAGCGAAAAATCGAAAACGAACCGCAGAAGAAATAACAGGAGGAATCGCTATGGGATTGATTGCGGCCGCATGGAACGCGGCGGGCGGTACGCTGGCCAGCCAGTGGAAAGAGTATTTTTATGTGGATTCCCTGCCGGATGACGTGCTGGCGACCAAGGCGGAGAAAAAGGTAAAGGGCCGCTTCGGCGGCAGCCGGCATGAGGACGACAACGTGATTTCGGACGGCAGCGTCATCGCCGTGGCCGACGGCCAGTGCATGATGATCGTGGATCAGGGAAAGATCGTCGATTTCTGCGCCGAGCCGGGCGAGTATGTCTTTGAGCAGGGCGGCGAGCCCAGCATCTTCTACGGGCCGTTCAATGGCGACAAGGCGAAGGCCATTCTGAAAACCACCTTCGACCGCCTTTCCTTCGGCGGTCAGGCCGGGAAGGATCAGCGGGTCTATTTCTTCAATACCAAGGAAATCCTGGGCAACAAGTATGGAACGCCCAGCCCGGTTCCCTTCCGCGTGGTGGACAATAACATCGGCCTGGATGTGGACATTTCCATCCGCTGCTTCGGCGAATACAGCTACCGCGTGACCAACCCGATGCTGTTTTACACGAATGTCTGCGGCAACGTGGAGGGCGACTACCTGCGCGAGCAGATCGACAGCCAGCTCAAGAGCGAGCTGCTGACCGCGCTGCAGCCCGCCTTCGCGAAGATTTCCGAGATGGGCGTCCGCTACAGCGCGCTGCCCGGACACACGACTGAAATCGCCGAGGCGCTCAACGACGTGCTCTCCGAAAAGTGGGCGAACCTGCGCGGCGTGGAGATCGTATCCTTCGGCGTGAACTCCGTCAAGGCCTCCGAGGAGGACGAGGCCATGATCAAGGAGCTGCAGAAAAACGCCGTCTTCCGCAACGCCAACATGGCGGCGGCGCATCTGGTGGGCGCGCAGGCGCAGGCCATGCAGGACGCGGCGAAGAATCAGGGCGGCGCCTTCACCGGCTTCATGGGCATGAACATGGCGCAGCAGGGCGGCGGCGTGAACGCGGCGCAGCTGTTCCAGATGGGCGCGCAGCAGCAGGCACAGGCTCCGCAGCAGGCACAGGCTCCGCAGCAGGCGGCTCAGCCGAGCGCAAATGCCTGGAAATGCGCCTGCGGCGCGACAGCCACCGGTAAATTCTGTCCCGAATGCGGCGCGAAAAAGCCCGAGCCCAAGCCGGCGCAGGGCTGGACGTGCAGCTGCGGCGCGGTGAACACCGGCAAATTCTGTTCCGAATGCGGCGCGAAGCGCCCGGCAGGCGCGCCGGTATACCGCTGCGACAAGTGCGGCTGGCAGCCCGCCGACCCGACGCACCCGCCGAAGTTCTGCCCGGAATGCGGCGATCCGTTCGACGAGAGCGACTGCGTATAGTGCGCCGTAAATTTTCCGGACGTTCCCGCCCGTATGATTCTGAGCCTGCGATGGTTTTCGCAGGCTTTTTTGCTGCGCTTTCCGTCTGTTTGACGATGCGAGCGCGCCGATCGTGGTCTTTCTCCCGCATAAACCGAACGCTGCCAGGAGGAAGAAAACGGCCTGTCCTTTCGTTATTGAAACTGCGACAGGCTGCACTGAACGATGCGGTTGACGAAGCGAACCACTTCCTCGCGGCTGTATTTTTCATAGCCTTCCACAACCACGTGCATCAACCCGTTGGACAGATGGGTGTAGAGCATCTCCAGTTCCGCCTCCGTTACGCGATGCAGGCGCCGTTTCCAGTAGGAAATGCTTTCGTCCCGGGCAAGGCTGATCATTCGGCGAAGCACATTCGGGCAGACGTTTTGAAAGATCAGCACGCGGCAGGCCTCCTGCTGCCGCTCGATCATCGTATAGATGGCCTCGATCAGCGCGGTCACGTCAAAGGAATCCACCAGCTTCAGCGACTGCTGAAACGCCTCCAGCAGATCCTCCTCGATGCTCTCCAGCAGCGCAAAGCAGTCGCTGTAGTGGGCGTAAAACGTCGCGCGGTTCAACTCGGCCCGCTCGCAGACCTCCTTGACGGTGATCTTGTTGATGGGCTTTTCCTGCAGGAACGATAAAAGCGCCTGCTTGAGCACGCCCTGCGTGTAGCGGATTCTCGCGTCCGTCTTCCTCATTCAGATCATCTCTTCACAATAAATTCACACTTATTGGCAACAGTCGCGCCATGTGTGTCGGTTTTCTTTCACGCGGCGGGGCATTGACGGTTGCCCCGTGCGCCCGTCTCAATTATACTGTAAGTGTGAAAGATAATCAACATCTGTCTTTCATTTTGGAGGTGATAAGATGTTTGAGAAATATCTGATTACGGGAGCGACGGGGTTTCTGGGACGTACTGTGCTGGCACAGCTGAAGGACTCGCCGGCGGAAATCCGGGCGCTGGTGATGGAGGGTGATCCGCTGGCGCGGGAGCTTCCTCAGAATGCTCGCGTCATAACGGGCGACGTGTGCGACGAAGCCGCGCTCGAACGCTTTTTTGAGGGCGTGAACGGGAACGCCTGCGTCATTCACTGCGCGGGAATCATCTCTGTCGCCACGCATCCCGGCGACCGAATCTACCGGGTCAACGTGGACGGCACGAGAAATATTCTGAAATTCTGCCGCCAATGCGGCGTTGGCAAGCTGGTCTACGTCAGCTCCGTCCATGCGATTCCGGAAAAGCCGAAGGGCACGGAAATTGCGGAGACGACGACCTTTTCCCCGGAGCTTGTCAGGGGCGATTACGCAAAGAGCAAGGCCATGGCCACGGCGCTGGTGCTGCAGGCGGCGAAGGAAGGGTTGAACGCCAGCGTCGTGTTCCCCTCGGGCATCATTGGGCCGGGCGATCTGGGAAAGGGCAGCATTACGAATATGCTGCTGTCCTTCCTCGCGGGAAAGCTGCCGCTGGCGGTCAGGGGCGGTTATGATTTCGTGGACGTGCGGGACGTCGCCTCGGGCGTCGTCGCGTGCGCGGAGCACGGTCTGCCCGGACACGGCTACATCCTTTCGGGACATTACGCCACCATCCGGGATATACTGGAGCTGGTGAAAAAGACGGTGAACCTGCGGCGCAGCGTGTCCTATCTGCCGATCAGCTTTGCGAAGCTGGTCGCGCCGATTTTTGAAAAGATCAGTCTGCACAGGCGGGAACCGCTTTACTTTACGCCCTATTCCATCGCGGTGTTGGATTCCAACGGTGCGTTCAGCCGCAGCGCCGCGGCGGCCGCCTTCGGCTATACGCCCAGGCCGCTGAGCAGCACGATCCGGGATACCGTACTGTGGCTAAAGGAGAAGATGGGCGGCAAATCACAGGTGTAAAAAGATATGAAAGGCATGCATAGCTGCGGGTGGCTTGACCAGCCGCCCTTTCTTTTCGGTAGCGCTAAAAAACATCGAGCATTTGGCCGTTTGCTGCGCCGGCTCATCTGCACAGAGCCATAATTGCCCTGTAAGCGCTCGGGTGCAAATGCACCCGCCAGCTTGTCAAAAAAGTTTTGACAAGCTGGTGGATGGGGGAGCAAGCTCCCCCGCCACTGCCACCCTCTCCAGTCTCCGCTAAAAATCGAAGATTTTTCGGGCGCGGAGCCTGCAAGGAAACGCTTTTTTCTCTGGAAAATGGGATTTTCCGACGCAAAAACCGTCCCGTGCCCACGTTGTATATTTGCACTGCCTTTCTTATGGAAAAGCGGCAGCAAGTGGAGCCGGGCACTGCCCGGTCGAAAGGGCTGCGGCCCTCTCGAGCTCTCCTGGTTTTTTTGACAGTCTGTCGGGTGCAAATGCACCCGCTATTGCACCCTGCAGGGCGCATCGTCCCTTGTATCGGAGTTCACCGGATTAGCCAACGAAGTCCTCATGTTTTGATACAAAGCATGAGGACTTCTTTTAATGCCTTTAGGCAGTTGAGCGAAGCGAAACAGAGAACCACGGTTCTTTGTCAAGGTTAGGGGTGTAAAGAAGCGGCGAGTAGAATGCGTGCTCTGAAGTTGGGGAAGTTGGGCATACCGAAGGTGACGCGCTTGAGTGCCTTGGTGGCGTTGTTCATGCCTTCGGTGAAGCCGTTGGAAAAAGGACAGTCGAAGGAGTTCAGGATGTATTCTTCCCAGTTGTGCAGCATGCGCAGGCAGTCTCTGAACTCCGCAAGCCCCAGGTCGCGCGCGAAGTAACGGAAATCCTCCAGCCTCGTCTTTGCTTCACGCGAGTTTTCTGCGTCCGCAAACTGAAAAAACTTTTCCGTCAGCAGCCAGGCGCGCGTAAGGTTCTCCGAGTGCGCCAGCATGACATCCACGGCCTGGCGTTCCTCGGCCGAAAGACTGCTGGCCCGGGCCAGCAGGAGCTTTCGGCTGCGTTTAAAGTACTTTCTCTGCGCCGCGCTCAGCTTCTTCTGAACGCGCCTGCGGACGTTTTCGAACGCCCACACGCCGCAGCGGACGAAGTGAAACCGGTCGACGACGATTTTTGCCTGCGGCAAGAAGGTCTTTCCGATTTCCAGATACGCTCTGTTCATGTCCATGACGAAGTATTCGACCTCGCTGCGGTTGGGGAAGGATTTCAGGTAGGACTGGATGGTGGAAGCGGTTCGATCCGGCAGAATATCCACGATTTTTCGCTTTTCCGGGTTGGTGAGGATGCACTGGAAGCGTTCGTGGTTCGCGTTCCCGCGAAATTCGTCGATGGAGAGGGCGCGTGGGAGAAGCGGAGGCTTCCCCTTGGGCAGATAGCTGAGCCAGCGATTGACGCTGGATGCAGAGACGCCCAGTTCTCTGGCAATGGATTTTCCGCTGCGGCGTTCTCTGGCCAGCTCCAGACCGTAACCCACCAGACGGGCGGTGGTTCGCTGATTCCTTCCCGCGAGGGGAAAAGGCTCCGGAAATTTGCGGCCACAGTTCAGGCATAGATACCTTCTCCGCCGGTACTCGAGCCTTGCCGACAGCCCCTGCAGGGGCAAATCGCGCAGAACCTTGACGCGATAGTCGTGTACGCGGCGCGTCCGTATTCCGCAGCCGGGGCAGAGCGTTTCCCTGAGCGGCAGGTGAAACCGCACAAGAACCTGTCCGGAGATTTTTTCGAGGTTTTCCACGATGACGCGTTCAGTCGTTGAACAGCCTTCCTTGACAATCCCCGGGTTCTGCGCTATAATGAACGTATACCTCTTACGGTAAGGAGGAGATAGCGTATGAAACAGTGCATGGATGCGGAAAACCTGCATCGCCGGCTGAAAAAGATCATTGGGCAGGTACAGGCCATTGACCGCATGGTGGACGAGGATGTGCCCTGCGAGGACGTTCTCTCCCAGATTAACGCCGCCAAGTCGGCGCTGAACGGCTGCGGAAAGGTCGTGCTGGAGGGCCATATCCGGCACTGCGTGAGAGAAGGCATCGAGCACGGCGACGCGGACAAGACCATTGAGAGCTTTACCAAGGTAGTGGAGCGCTTTGCGAATATGCAGTAAAAAGTCGGCCCGATGGGTCGATTTTTTATTTTACCTGCTTGGCAACATATACCCCTATGCGTATAATGTACATATACCTGGTATGGTATGGAAAGGGGGCTCGTTCATGAAACGAGCGATGGAAAAGCTGGAGCACCTGCTGGGCCTCGGTGGAATCCGAAAGGACATGACCCTGCTGGTGATCTCCGGGGTGGCCGTAGCATGCAGCCTGTTGAAATTTCAGCCGTTCCCGTTTGATATGGCGTGGATTGCGATTGTGCTGTGCGGCCTGCCAATCATACTGGAGGCGCTCATCGGGCTGGTGACGGCGTTTGACATCAAGGCAGACGTGCTGGTTTCCCTCGCCCTGATCGCCTCTGTGTGCATCGGAGAGACCTTTGCCGCCGGCGAAGTGGCGTTTATCATGCAGCTGGGCGCGCTTCTCGAGGAGCTGACGGTCGCCAGGGCGCGGGCGGGTATCGAAAAGCTGGTGCACCTGACGCCGCAGACGGCTCGCGTACTGCGCGGCGGCAGGGAGGAGGTCGTCCCCGCCGAGCAGGTGAAAATCGGAGACCGTCTCCGCGTGCTCCCCGGTGAAGGCGTTCCCGTGGATGGCGTGATTCTCTCTGGCCAGACCTCCATCAATCAGGCGGTGATGACCGGCGAATCTCTGCCCGTGGATAAAACCGTGGGCGATGCGGTGTCCAGCGGCACGGTCAACCAGTTCGGCGCCTTTGAAATGGAGGCGACCAGGGTCGGGGAGGACAGCTCCATTCAGCGGATGATTCGCCTGGTTCAGTCGGCGGACGCGGGCAAGGCGAAGATCGTCGGCCTGGCTGACCGCTGGGCAACCTGGATCGTGGTGATCGCCCTGACCGCCGCAGCGATGACCTGGCTGCTGACCGGGCAGATCATTCGGGCGGTCACGATACTGGTCGTGTTCTGTCCCTGCGCGCTGGTGCTGGCCACGCCTACGGCCATCATGGCGGCCATCGGCAACGCGACGAAGCACGGCTTTCTCGTCCGCGAGGGCGACGCGCTGGAGCGGTTGGCCGGAGTGAAGGTCGTCGCCTTTGACAAGACCGGCACGCTGACCTGCGGCACGCCTCAGGTTGTTGCGGCGGACAGCGTTTCGCCCAAGTGGGATAAGGATGAAATCTACCGCCTGGCCGCCTCTGTGGAACAGCTCTCCGAGCATCCGCTGGGCAAAGCCATCGTGGACTGCTTCCGGAAAAGCGGCGCCCAGCTGTCGGCCGCGGACGACTTTTCCATAATACCCGGCCGGGGCGTGCGCGCGAAGGTGGAGGGTAGGGAAGTGCTCGCGGGCAATGCCGAGCTGCTGTGCGAGCACGGCGTGGAGATCGGCGCTGTGCCGTCTGCCGAGGCACACATTCAGCAGGGCTGCACGGTCACCTATGTGGCGATAGACGGTGCGTTTGCAGGCTTCCTTGCGCTGTCCGATACCCTGCGCAGGGAAAGCGCGGCGACAATTACCGCCCTGTCCGGTCTGGGTGTACAGCCGGTTCTGCTCACGGGCGACCACGAAAACGCGGCGCAAGCCATCGCGGGCCGCCTGCGCATCGGCGAGGTGCGGGCGAGCTGCCTGCCTGAGGATAAGCTGAGGTACATCGGAGAATACCAGGCGCATGATGACCACGATCAAAATCAACATGACCTTCTCGATGGCGCTGAACTTCATCGCCATCGCGCTGGCCATCACCGGCACGCTGAACCCCGTCGTCGGCGCGCTGGTTCATAACGCGGGCTCCGTGCTCGTGATCACAAACTCGGCATTCTTACTGAAATGGAGGAAAAAGTAATGGCAATCAAAATCATTGGACTCATCATCGGCGCGCTCGTGCTCGGCGCGGGTATTTACTATCTCGCGAAGGAAAGGCGCGATCCGGAATCCAGGAAGATCTACGCCATCGTCAGCGCAGTGGGCGGTGTAATCGCCGTCATGTGCGCCCTGCTGCTGTTCTGAGCAGCAGGCGCAAAAAGCCGTGTTCTGTACTCGGTCACAGGTCGGGCAGGACGCGGCTTCTTTTTGCACTTGACAAGTGAACGATCGTTTGCTATAATAGGCATGTGAACGACCGTTTACTTATGGGAGGGTGAAGGAATGTCACAGACGGCGGAGAGAATACTGCGCACGGCGCTGCGCCTGTTTGCCGCGGAGGGGTATGAGGCCGCGTCGATCAGCCGCATCGCGGGCGAGCTGAGCCTGAGCAAGGCGGCGATGTACAGGCATTTTGCGAGCAAGCAGGCGCTGCTTGAGGCCATCCTTGCGCGGATGGAGCAGCGGGACGCGGAGCAGGCGCGTGCCTTCGAGCTGCCGGAAGGCACGCCGGAGAGCATGCGCGAGGCGTATGAGCACAGCGAGCTGGGCAGCCTGATCGCCTTCAGCCGGGCGCAGTTCATCTACTGGACGCAGGACGAGTTCGCCGCCGACTTTCGCCGGATGCTGACGCTGTCGCAGTTCCGCAGCGAGGAGATGGGCAGGCTGTATCAGCAGTACCTGGGCGCGGGGCCGCTGGGCTATGTGCGCGACCTGCTTGCGGCGCAGGGACTGGATCACCCGGATCGGCGGGCGCTCGAGCTGTACGGGCCGATGTTCCTGCTGATGAGCGTGTCGGACGGCATGCAGGAAAAGGCGGAGGCGCTCAGGCAGCTGGATGCGCACCTGTGCCGGCAGCTGGAACGGCTTTCCACGAAGGAAGGAGAAAAATGAACGAAATTTATCGGGTGACCTCGCAGGAGCGGGGCTTTTACCGAATTGATGACGGCGAAGGGGAGTATTTCGCCGAGGTGTCGGGCCGGCTGCGGCATGAGGCGGCTTCCAGGCTGGATTACCCCGTCGTGGGCGACCTCGTGCAGGCCGATCTGCGGGACGACCGCGCGATCATCGAGCGCGTATTGCCCAGGCACAGTCTGCTCGTGCGCCGCATGGCCGGAGGTGAGGGCGAGCAGGTCATCGCGGCCAACCTGGACACGCTGTTCGTGTGCATGGCGCTGAACCGGGATTTCAACCTGCGCCGGCTGGAAAGGTACCTCGCCATCGCCTGGGAGAGCGGCGCCATGCCGGTCGTGCTGTTGACCAAGGCCGACCTGTGCGGCCGGGTTGAGGAGCGCATTGCGCAGGTTCGGGCGACCGCGCCGGGGGTGCAGGTGCTCTGCCTCGGCCCCTTTGCGCAGGACGCGCCGGAGTTGCTCGCCCCGTGGCTGGGGGAAGGAGCGGGAGGCCAACCCCTCAGTCACCCTCCGGCAGCCGCTCCCCTTTCAGGAGAGCCTTCGGATACAAACTCCATTGGTTCATTGGAAGCCTGTCCGGGCGAGGGGGATGCAGTCGGCAGCGCCGATATGAGTTTTCCGGAGAATTCCGGAAAACCGCAGACTTCGGCCGCTTCAATTTATGGCGGCCGACAGTCGTCGATAGAACCCGCGGAAGCAACCGGGTCCGGGTCCTGCCCGGCGGGAACTCTGATTTATGATTCCAAAATTCGTGTCAGGAACCGGCGGCAGCCAGTGGAAGTCGGCCCTGCCCGGCGGATTCGCTGGAAAACTGTCAGGGCGAGGGGGGATGCAGTCGGCAGCGCCGACCCACAATCCGCAAGGAATCTTGCGGATTCGAAGAATTCGGGAACTCCAATTTATGGTTCCCGAATTCGTGTCGAGAACCGGCGGCAGCCAGTGGAAGCGGGCACTGCCCGCCCGGCTGCGCGGTTCGCGCCGCGATGGAGGCAGGGGAGCTGACGCCTGAGCGCTATCGGGCCTATCTGAAGCTGCGCGCGGAAATCCGGCGGGCACAGGACGCGCAGGCCGCTCTGGCCGCGAAAAACGAGAAATTCAAGCAGATCGCCCGAATCAACCGAAAAAAAGGAGCGAAATGAAATGGAGTACAAACTCAGCAAAAAATACGACGAATACCTGCCGAAAATCATGGGGCCGAACCCGGTCAAGCTGGAGGAGGAGCTCCTGCAGGGCCATCGCATTCCCGACGGCGCGGTGGTGTGCGACCTGGGCTCCGGCCAGGGCCTGACCTCGATCTTCCTGGCGAAGGAGTACGGCTTCACCGTGTACGCCGCCGACCTGTGGAGCGACCCGGCGGAAAACCGCGCCTTCTTCCGGCAGGCGGGACTGTCCGACGAGCAGATCGTTTCCGTCAAGGCCGATGCGACCAACCTGCCCTTTGAAAAGGCCTTCTTCGACGCGGTGGTCTGCGTCGATTCCTACAATTATTTTGGCCGCGACGAGCGGTACCTGGACGACAGGCTGCTGCCCTTCGTCAAGCCGGGCGGGCTGATCTATATCGCCGTGCCGGGCATGAAAAAGGACTGTCACGACTGCCTGCCGCCCGAGCTGCTGCTCTCCTGGACGCCCGAACAGCTGGCCTACATGCGCGATGCGGACTACTGGCGCGATCTGGTCGGCAGGGCAAAGGGCGCGCAGGTGCTCGAGGTGTCCGAGATGCAGTCCAATGAAGAGGTCTGGGAGGACTGGCTGCGGCAGGAAAACGAATACGCCGTCAACGACCGCAAGTCCATGCGCGCGGGCGGCGGCAAATACCTCAATTTCATCAAAATCCTCCTGTCGGCAGGCTGAGCCTGCACCCACCTGCTGCCTCCGGGCAGTGCCCGGTTCCACTTGCTGCCGCGTATCCTATTGACGACTTCGGGGGCCATAGATTGAAGCCCCCGAAGTCTGCGAATCCGTCAGAGTTTCTGACGGATTCAGCTTGTCAAAAAAGGTTTTGACAAGCTGGTGGACGGGGAAGCAAGCTCCCCCGCCACTACCACCCTCACCAGTTTTTGCTGAAATCTAAGAGATTTCCGGCGCAAAAATCGTCCCGTGCCCACCGTACATGCCGCTGGGCGCGATTGAAAGTTCGAGAGGGTTGCGACCCTCTCGAGCTCTCCGAGGGTTTTTCGACAGTCTGAATCCGTCAGAGTTTCTGACGGATTTTCTGTCGACCATAAATTAGAGCCGCCAGATTCTTCGCGGTCGGCAGGCAGTGCCTGCACCCGGTAGCTACCGCCGAACAGAACACGAATCCGGGGGGCCATAGATTGAAGCCCCCGGATTCTTCCCGGTCGGAAAACTCATGATTACTGCCCCGCAAGGGCTACGGAGCTTACGCTCAAGGCTACTGCCCCCGCGCCGTAACCCCTGCCTGCATTACGCAAGCGCCTTTCGGCGCTTCACCCACGCTGCGCCCGAGGTAGTTCATCACTGCTAATCTCGTGGTTCAGTTGGGTGTGCCTCGTTTCCTAACGACCACCAAAAACTGGCCGGACAGGAATGTATCTACCTCAGAACGCACCCACGGGACCGCGTTAGAAAGGGTACGGGAGTTCCAAGGGGGCCTAGGGGAGCAATCGCAAGCGCCCCTGGCCCCTTTGGCGGCCGCAGCCGGAGCTGCCTTGCGCGCAGCACTGCGCAACGCTAGAGATTTCTGCCTTGCGCTTAGCAGGCAGTGCCTGCACCCGGTGGCTGCCGCCGAACAGAACGCGAATCCGTGGGCCATAGATTAAAGCCTCCAGATTCTTCCCGATCGGAAGACTTGAGGCAGTGCCCCACAGGAGCGGCGAAGGCCCAACCTCATCATCCGCCGCCCCCGCAGCATGAAACCGCCCCGGAGCTTCTCTGGGGCGGCTTTGTCGTCATCGCGCGACCGGCTTTGCGGAGGCAAGGGTGAAGATCAGGTAGTCGAGCGCGGCGTTGTCTCGGGCGCGGCCGCTCTTGATGGCATAGTCGGTCTCGACGCAGGCGCGATAGCTCTCTTCGAGGCGGCTGGGCGCAAAGCGCGCGGCCTGGGAGGCGGAGCGGGTGGCGGCGTAGTGGTTGAGCGCCAGCTTTTTCTCGATTTCAGGCAGCGCCATGCCCTGCTCGCGCATCAGGCGGATGTGGGTCATGATGCGCAGCTGGCGGGTGAGCATGTACAGCACGCCCACGCAGTTTTCACCGTTTTCAAGCAGCTGCTTGAGCAGGAGCTGGGCGCGCGCCGGTTCTCCCTGCAGCACGCAGTCGATCATCTGAAAGACCGTGCACTCGCCGGAGGGGGTCACGACCGCCTCCACGTCCTGCTGCGTGATGTCGGTTCGCTCGCCGACGTAGGCGGTCAGCTTGTCCAGCTCGTTTTTAAGGCCCGTCAGCGGCCGCCCGGCCATGAACACCAGCTGAGACACCGCGTCCTGCTCGATGTGCCTGCCCAGCGGCCGGAGCTGCTGATTGAGCCAGGTATAGATCTTCGCGTCGGTCAGCAGCGGAAACTCGACCCATTCGACCTGCGAGGACATCTGCTTGACCAGCTTTTTGCGGTTGTCGGGCGCGTCGTCCATCGCGAACACCACGCAGCAGGTGTCCGGGATGCGGGGCAGCCACTTTTCCATTTCCTCGCTCTGCGCCCCCTCGTCGCGCGCCTTGCCCGGCTTGAGCGGCGCCCAGTCCCGCACGACGACCAGCCGCCTTTCGCACATCATGGGCAGCGTTTCGGCCGCCTCGATGACGTCGCGCGCGGCGGCGTTCGTGTCGAACAGGTTGTAGTTGAGCGCCTCCAGCCCGGCGGGCAGCAGCTTTTTGCCCAGTTGCTCGAGCGCGGTCTGCTTGACCAGCTGCTCCGGCCCGTAAAACAGGTAGGCGGGGCGCAGCTGGCCGGCCTTGAGATCCTTGAAAAACTGGTCGTACGTCATGGTTCCTCCAGGAATGTCGAAATGGAAAGCTCGCCCTCGGGCGACACGTATACGGTAATCAGGCCGCACTCATCGGTTCGGTAGACCTGTGCGCCCGCGGCGGCCAGGCGGGAGAGCGCCTCCTGCGCCGGGTGGCCGTAGGTATTGTAGCCCACCGAAACGACGGCGATTTCGGGCCTTGCGGAGTCGAGCAGCGCTTTGCCGGTCGAGTACTTCGAGCCGTGATGCGCCACCTTGAGCACGTCGCAGTCGGGATACGCGTCCGCCTGCTCGTAGCGCGCGCCCAGATCGCCGGTGAACAGGAGACTGCGCCCGGCGTAGGCTACCTCGAGCACCATGGACAGCTCGTTGCCCTTGTCAAGCGGCTCCTGCGCGGCCTGCACCACTGTGGCCGCGACGCGTTCGGACAGCATCAGCGTTTCGCCCTCGTGCAGCTCGCGCACCGTCCAGCCCGCCTGCTGCGCCTGCACGAGCAGCTCCGCCACGTCCTCGTCGCGGTCCTCACACCGGAAAAACGCGTCCGACACGCACAGCTCGGCCGGCGGGAAGCGCTCGATCAGCCCCTCAAGCCCCGCGCAGTGGTCGCTGTGCGGATGCGACAGGAACACCCTGTCCGGCGCCTTGCCGATCGCGTCCAGGTAGGCGGCCATGTTGTCGTACTGGCCGACGTCCACCAGGCAGACCTGTCCCTCGCAGAACAGCACCGCGCCGTCGCCCTGCCCCACGTCCACGAACTGCGCCTCCAGCCCGGTCGTGTGCTGAAATGCGGGCAGCAGCCAGGCCAGCAGGCACAGCGCCGGCAGCGCGCTCAGAAAAACATAGCGCGCGGCCCGCCTCCTCAGGCAGTAGGGCGAGGCCAGCAGCGCGCACGCGACATACGCCGCCAGCAGCCACACCGGCCAGTTCGCGCACCGGATGCTCGCCCAGGAAAAGGCGGCGAATCGCCCGCTCAGCCCGGTCACCAGCCACAGGACGCCGCGCACGGGGTAGGAAAGCAGCCTGCCCGCCGGAAGCCAGACCATCGATATGGGCACGCTGAAAAGCGCTATCGGCAGCGCCAGACTGACCAGCGGCACCGCGACCAGGTTCATGGCCAGCGAAAGCAGGTTGACCTCGTGAAAGGTGCAGGCGATGGCCGGGAAGCTGCCGATTTGCGCGCTCAGCGAGACGGCCGCGCCCTCGTACAGCCCGGAGACTGCCCGGCGCCGTATCCGCTCCAGATGAGGATGCCTGGTCAGCGGGCGATGCCTGTCCGTGATTTTCAGCATGCGCTGAAAGCACAGGATGCCGCCCACCGAGCTGAAGGACAGGATCAGCCCCGCGTCCTCGATCGACAGCGGATTGAACAGCAGCAGGATTGCCAGCGCCGCGAGCAGCGCGGTCAGTCCGTCGTAGGGGCGCGAGGTAATGTGCGCCAGCGCCAGGAAGCCGTACAGCAGCATGGCGCGCAGCACAGACGCGGGCGAGCCCACCAGCACGGCATACGCGGCCAGTATCGCCATCGTGACCGCGAAGCAGACCTTGTGCGGCAGGCGCAGGCGGCTCAGCAGAAAGTGTACCGCCCCGGCCAGCACCGCCAGATGCAGCCCGGACAGCGCCAGCAGGTGCGCGATGCCGCACGCGCGGAAGTCGTCCTGTATCTCGTCGGACAGATCGGTCTTGTCGGCCAGCAGCAGCGCCCGCACCACGCCCGAATAGGGCGCGGGGTACAGCCGGTCGATCCGCGCGGACAGCGACCTTCTCAGGGACAGTATGCCCGCGCGCAGCGAAAAGCCGCCGGGCGAGGCGGTCAGGTTGTCGCCTTTGGCGCTGGCGCACAGCCCGACGCCCCTGCGCCACAGGTATTCGCGGTAGGAAAAGGCGTAGGGGTTGTTGGCCTGCGTCGTGCGGAAGGTCTTCGCCGTGCCCGAAACCCGGTTTCCCGGCGCGTAGTCGGCCAGCCTCGCGCTGCCGTAGACCGACAGGGACAGCTTGCAGGGCAGCCTTTCGCCGTTCACCGTCACCCGGTCCAGCGTGACACGGAGCGCGCTGTCCGTGCGCTCCGGCTCGGACGCGATTCGCCCGGAAATCGTCTGCCCCGCGCCCAGGGGCAGGTCGGGCACGCACAGCGCCCGCGTAATCAGCAGCAGACCCAGCGCGAACGCGGCCAGGCAGTACGCGCCCTGCCGCCGCACGAGCGCCGCCAGCCCCGCGCATCCCGAGAGCGCCGCCGCGCAGACCAGCCAGGGGACGTTCACGCAGTCGCCCACGATCACGCCCAGCGTGAAGCACGCCGCGACGCAGGCCAGCGGCCGACAGTGCAGCCCGCGCAGCAGCCGCTTCCACATCGCCCTCGCCCCTTCTGTATCGGTTTGTTTATACTTATTATACACCGTACGGCGCGCTCTGGCAAGGCAGGTTTGCTCAGGCATGGGTGGAAATCGCCTGACGGGCGCGAAGAATCCTGGCGTCGGCAGCAGGTGGGTACAGGCTCAGCCTGCCCGTTGTCGGCAGCGCCGACCAGTAATCTGCGGAGAAGTCCGCAGATTCGAAGAAATCAGCCGCTTTAATTTATGGCGGCTGATTCAGCTTGTCAAAAAAGGTTTTGACAAGCTGGTGGACGGGGAAGCAAGCTCCCCCGCCACTGCCACCCTCACCAGTTTTTGCTGAAATCTAAGAGATTTCCGGGCGCAAAAACTGCAAGGAAACGATTTTTGCTCTGGAAAATGAGATTTTCCGGCGCAAAAATCGTCCCGTGCCCACCGTACACGCCGCTGGGCGCGATTGAAAGTTCGAGAGGGCTGCGGCCCTCTCGAGCTCTCCGGGGGTTTTTCGACAGTCTGAATCAGCCGCTTTAATTTATGGCGGCTGATTTCGTGTGCTGTCCGGCGGCAGCAGGTGGCCGTCGGCCCTGCCGACCGGCAGCAGGTGGGTCCGGGCACTGCCCGGTACAGGCTCAGCCTGCCTCGAGCATGTCCTCGATGAGTATGCCGTAGCCGGTTTCAGGGTCGGAGATCAGCACGTGGGTGACCGCGCCGGCCAGCTTGCCGTCCTGCAGGATGGGGCTGCCGCTCATGCCCTGTACGATTCCGCCGGTCTTTTCGAGCAGCTCGTCATCGGTGATGCGCAGCACCAGCGTGCGCTGGGCCGAGGCGGAGGGTTCGCTGACCTTGACGATTTCCACGTCGTAGGCCTTCACGCCGCCGCCGTCCACAGTGGAGAGAATCTGCGCCGGGCCCAGGCGCACCTCGCTGCGGTGCAGTACCGACACGCCCTCGGGATAAAGCGGGTTGGTCAGGGCATGATAGAGCGTGCCGTAGATGCCGCGCTCGCCGTTCGAGGTGATTTCGCCCAGCGCGGGCGCGTCGAGCGAGATCTGGCTGACCAGCTCGCCCGCCCGGCCCTTTTCGCCGCGCCTGACGCCGCTGACGCTGCCCGGCAGCACCTCTCCGTGGGACACGGGCAAAATCACGCCGGTGTCCAGGTCGGTAATCGCGTGCCCCAGCGCCCCGAACGCGCCGGTGGCCGGGTCATAAAAGGAAAGCGTGCCCACGCCGGCCGTGCTGTCGCGCACCCATACGCCCAGCCGATAGGCCTGATCGCGCGCGTCCTGCCTGGGCCGCACCGATACGCTCAGCTCCTGCCCGGCGCGGTTGAGCGTCAGCCGGCGCTCCGCATCGCCGTTTACCAGCTCGGACAGGCGTTCCGCTTCGTTGACCGGCTCGCCGTCTACGGCGGTAATCAGGTCGCCCGCCCGCACACCCGCCTCGCGCGCAGGACTGGCCTCGCCGCCGCCCAGGTCGCTCGCGCCCACCACCAGCACGCCCGCCGTCCGGATCGCCACGCCGACCGCCTGGCCGCCCGGCACCAGCACCTTTTCCTCCTCGACCCGCACCGAGACCTGCTTGATCGGCACCACGCCCAGCAGCCGGACCGTCATCGTGGCGCTGCCCGCCTGCCGTCCGGCGATCGTCACCTCGCCCAGCGTCTGGTCATGGCTCACCAGCGCGGCCTGCTCAGCCTCGAGAGAGGCGCTGGCCAGCGGCGAAAGCGCGACGTGCGCGTCGTACCCCTCGGTCAGCCGGATTTCATCGGGCAGCGCGCTCAGCGACTGAACCGGTTCGCTCAGCAGCACCGCCGCGGTCAAAAAGGAAAGCGCCCAGCCGCACAGCCTCTTCCTGCGCGGTCCCCAAATTACCTTCATGCACATCCATCCCTTCCATCGACTTCACACCTCAGCATTCCACCGCCGCACGCAGGCATACCGCCCAATTTTTTCGCCGCGCAAGAGGCGCGAAGCTGGCGCGCCTGTCAAAGACCGGAAGGCAAAAAACGCGTGCAAAAATCGAACTTTTGACGAAAGTGCGCTTTACAGGGCGTGAAATTGAGTGTAAAATAGATAAAGTATTCTTCCATGGAAAGGCGGACGCCTGATGAACCTGACGCACCTGAAATATGCCATCGAGGTGGACAAGACCCGCTCGATCACCCGAGCGGCGGAAAACCTGTCGATGGGCCAGCCTAACCTGTCCCGCTGCATCAAGGAGCTGGAGGACACGCTGGGCATCGTACTCTTTCGCCGTACCAGCAAGGGCATCACGCCGACCGCGCAGGGCGAGGAGTTCCTTTCCTATGCCCGCAGCGTGCTTTCGCAGATCGAGGAAATGGAAAACCACTTCAGCCAGAAGCGGGGGAGCACGCTGGACTTCAGTATTTCCGTGCCCCGCGCGAGCTATATCACCCAGGCCTTCACGCGCCTGGTGGCCGAGCTGGACCGCTCGATGCGCATGGAGCTGCGCTATAATGAAACCAGCTCGATGCGCGCCATCAACAACATCCTGCAGAACGGCTACAACCTGGGCATCATCCGCTATCAGAGCCAGTTCGAAACCAACTTCATGAACCTGCTGCGCGAAAAGTCGCTCAAGAGCGAGGTCATCTGCGAGTTCACGCCGGTCGCGATCCTGTCGGCCGATTCGCCCCTGGCGCGCAAGAGCGACCTGACGATGGACGATCTGGCCGGGTATATCGAGATTTCGCACGACGACGTGCACGTGCCCTATATGCCTTATGCCGAGGTCAAGAAGGCCGAGCTGAGCGACAAGGTCAGCAAGCGCGTCATCGTCTGCGAGCGCGCCAGTCAGCTCGACCTGCTCTCCGCCCTGCCCGACGCGTACATGCTGTCCTCCGAGATGCCCGACGAGGTGCTGGCCCGCCAGCGCTTGGTGCGCCGCGTCTGCCGCGACAACAATCGCCGCTATCGAGACCTGCTCATCTACCCCGACGGATACCACTTCAGCGAAATCGACAACCACTTTCTGTCCCTGCTGAGCGAGGTGCGCAACCAGATGCATCAGCACGGGGCCTTCTGAGTGAGAGGAGACCACCGCGATGAAAGAAAACGGCAGTATTTCCAGGCAGACCCTGCAGCGCCTGCCGCTGTACCTGAGCTACCTCAAGGAGCTGCCCGAGGACGGCTACATTTCCGCTACCGGCATCGCCGACGCACTGGACTATAACCACGTGCAGGTGCGCAAGGACCTGGCCTCGGTCAGTCATTCCGGCCGGCCCAAGGTGGGCTACGCCACGCGCGACCTGATCCGCGACATCGAGCGCTCGCTGGGCTACGACGCCACCCACAACGCCGTGCTCGTGGGCGCGGGCAAGCTGGGCAGCGCGCTGCTCGGCTACGACGGCTTCACCCGCTATGGCCTGCGCATCGTCATGGCCTTCGACGAGCGCGAGGCGCTTTTCGGCCAGGAAATCTCCGACTGCCCGGTGCGCCCCGCGAGCGAAATCGTCTCCCAGTGCCGCCAGCTTGACGCCTCCATCGGCATCATCACCGTGCCCGCCGCCCAGGCGCAGGCCGTCTGCGACCGGCTCGTCGAGGGCGGGATCGAGGCCATCTGGAACTTCGCCCCCGTCCGCCTCATCGTGCCCGACGACATACTCGTCCAGAACGAAAACATGGCGTCCTCCCTCGCCGTACTCTCTCAGCACCTGATCGACCGCCGGAGGACGTAGGCCGGTCGGCAGGGCCGACAGCCATTTGCTACCGCCGGACAGCACACGAAATCAGCCGCCATAGATTGAAGCGGCTGATTTCTTCGAATCTGCGGATTGTTGGTCGGCGCTGCCGACGCGGGCCGGGCAGGCTGAGCCTGCACCCACCTGCTGCCGGTCGGCAGTGCCGACAGCCACCTGCTGCCGCCGGACAGCACACGAAATCAGCCGCCATAGATTGAAGCGGCTGATTTCTTCGAATCTGCGGACTTCTCCGCAGATTGATGGTCGGCACTGCCGACTCGGGCCGTGCAGGCTGAGCCTGCATGCACCTGCTGCCGGTCGGCAGTGCCGACAGCCATTTGCTACCGCCGGACAGCACACGAAATCAGCCGCCATAGATTGAAGCGGCTGATTTCTTCGAATCTGCGGACTTCCCTGCGGATTGTTGGTCGGCGCTGCCGACGCGGGCGGGCTGGGGGAGGCTCTGCTGTCGCCTTAAAGCTCCCGAATTCTGCGTCGATGAACCCCACCGTCCGCTTCGCGGACACCTCCCCTTTCAGGGGAGGCACACCGGCGCAGTCCATGGCGCCCCTGAAAGGGGAGCTGTCGCTGAAAGCGACTGAGGGGTCGGCGCTAGATTACCGGGCAGTGCCCGGTTCATCAGAGCGCCCCCAACTGCATAGAAAAACCTGCCTCATGCGTCTGCACGGGGCAGGTTCTGTCGTTTGGCGCTGCTGCGGCGGTCTTTATGCCCTGCGCTTCTTTTTGGGTGCGCCCCACAGCTTGAGTGCGAGCTCGGGTTTATTTTGGCGCGTCCAGCGCACGACGGCGCGGGTGATGAGACTGGCCAGGAAGCCGGAGAGCGTGCCGATGATCATGCCCGCGAGCACGTCGGTGGTGTAGTGTACCATCAGGTAGATGCGGGAGAAGGCGATGAGCACCGGGATGACGTACAGCCAGCCGCGCCACCTGCGCTTTTTGCCCAGGGCGAAGAACAGGCCGGTGATGGCGGCGAAGGCGGCGGTGGTGTGGCCGGAGGGGAAGGACAGGTCGCTTTCGGGGCGGGGGCCGACGGCCTGGTACCAGGTGTAGAAGTCGCTGGCGGTATCGGCGTAGGGGCGGGGCCGGGCGACGAAGTTCTTGATGCACACATTGGTGAACAGCGCGCCGATGATCACGCCGCCCAGCGTGGCCATGCCCAGCTTGCGGGTCTTTTTGAAGCACAGCAGGATCAGGCCCAGCGCGAGGAACGCCCAGCCCGCGTCGGCGAAGAAGGTGATGGCGGGCATAAACCAGTCCAGGAAGCCGCCCAGCGGCCCTTCGTGCAGGCTGTGGGCGAACTGCGCGACCGAGTGGTCGAGGTCGGCGAAGGTGGTGTTGAGCCAGGAGGCGGCGCGGGTCAGGGTGGCCGTCGTTTCCATGGGAAGTCAGCTCCTTTCAGTCAGAAAACCCGGGCGCACGGCAATGGAGCGCCCGGGCAGGAAAAGCGATCAGAAGTCGATGCGCTCCTCGAGGTAGGAAACCAGGTTGTCGATGGCCACGACGTCCTGCTGCATGGTGTCGCGGTTGCGGACGGTGACGTTGCCGGTGGTCTCGGTGTCGAAGTCCACGCAGATGCAGAAGGGCGTGCCGATCTCGTCCTGGCGGCGATAGCGCTTGCCGATGGAGCCGGTCTCGTCGTAGTCCACCATGAACCTCCTGGCGAGCATGGAGTAGACCTCCTTCGCTTTGTCGCCCAGCTTGTTCTTCTGAAGCGGCATGACGGCCGCCTTGAAGGGGGCCAGCGCCGGGTGCAGGTGCAGCACCACGCGCATGTCGCCGCCCTCGAGCTCCTCCTCGTCGTACGCGTCGCACAGGAAGGACAGCACCAGGCGGTCCACGCCGACCGACGGCTCGACGCAGTAGGGGATGAACTTCTCGTTGGTCATCGGATCCATGTACTCCATGGACTTGCCCGAGTGCTCCTGATGCTGCTTGAGGTCGTAGTCGGTGCGGTCCGCCACACCCCACAGCTCGCCCCAGCCGAACGGGAACAGGTACTCGAAGTCGGTCGTCGCCTTGGAGTAGAAGGCCAGCTTGTCCTTCTCATGGTCGCGCAGGCGCAGGTGCTCGCTCTTCATGCCCAGGGACAGCAGCCAGTCGCGGCAGAATCCGCGCCAGTAGTCGAACCACTGAAGATCCTCGCCCGGCTTGCAGAAGAACTCCAGCTCCATCTGCTCGAACTCGCGCACGCGGAAGATGAAGTTGCCGGGGGTGATTTCGTTGCGGAAGGACTTGCCGATCTGGCAGATGCCGGCCGGCAGCTTCTTGCGGGTGGTGCGCATCACGGAGGGGAAGTTGACGAAGATGCCCTGCGCGGTTTCGGGGCGCAGGTACAGCTCGGTCGAGGAGTCCTCGTTCACGCCCTGATGGGTCTTGAACATCAGATTGAACTGGCGGATGCCGGTGAAGTCCTTTTTGCCGCAGACCGGGCAGACGATGTCGTGCTCGGCGATGTAGCTCTCCAGCTGCTGGTTGGTCCAGCCGTCGCCGGTCTCGGCGCCCTTGGTGAAGTCCTCGATGAGCTTGTCGGCGCGGAAGCGGGCCTTGCAGGCCTTGCAGTCCATCAGCGGGTCGTTGAAGCCGCCCACGTGACCCGAGGCCACCCACACCTCTCGGTTCATCAGAATCGCGCAGTCCAGACCGGTGTTGTACGGGCTCTCCTGCACGAACTTGCGCCACCAGGCCTTCTTGATGTTGTTCTTGTATTCCACGCCCAGCGGGCCGTAATCCCAGGTATTGGACAGGCCGCCGTAAATCTCGGAGCCCGCGAAGATAAAGCCGCGGTTTTTGCACAGGGCGACCAGCTTGTCCATGGTCAGTTCAGCCATCAGTATCCCCTCACAATCCATGATTTTGATAACCTAAAAGATACCACAATCCGGCCCGGTTTGCAAGAGCAAAACGTTAAGGAATCGATGATAATTGCACGGCGGCACATTTATAAGGTAGAGCCGGAGCGCCTGCGCCTTCGAAGCGCGCGCTTTCGGGTTGCAATCGGGCGGGAAAGCTGGTATAATCACACGGGTATACTTTCACGGCGGAGGATGAAGCGGCATGAAGGACGCGCAGCGCACGGGCCGGCTGATGTACATTGCGGAGGCGGCGTTTGAGTATTTCGTGGCGATCCTGGTGGGCGGGGCATACCTGGCCCGAATCACAGGGGCGCTGGGCTTTTCGACCAGTCTGACCGGCATACTGTCCTCGTTCGTGTCACTGGGCTGCGTGTTTCAGCTCAGCTCCATCGCGCTGTTCCGGCGGGCGGTCTCGGTCAAGCGGCCGGTGATCGTGCTGGACATGGTAAATCAGGCGCTCTTCGCGCTCTCCTACCTGACGCCCGTGCTGCCGGTGAGCGCGCCCATACGCACGCTGATTTTCCTGCTCTGCTTCTGCTCGGGCCACATATTGCTTAACGTGGGCGCGCCGCAGAAGACCGCCTGGCTGATGGGCCTGATCGACGACCGCCAGCGCGGCTCGTTCACGGCGAAGAAGGAAATCGTGTCGCTGATGGGCGGCATGGCGTTTACCTACGCGGTCGGCCGGGCGATCGACAGCCTGGAGGCGGCGAATCGGGGCGCGCAGACCTTTCTTCTGGGCGCGGCGCTCATTGCGGCGCTGATGCTGCTTCAGATGGCCTGCGTCAGCCGGGTGCCCGAGCGGCGCGCGGAGGGTGTTTCTTCGAGCGGGCTGAGCCTGGGCGGCGTGAAGGCGCTGCTGCGCGATAAGGGGCTGAGGCGTATCGTGCTGGTGTTTGTGCTGTGGAACGCGGCCTCGGGCTGCGCGGTGCCCTTTTACGGGGCCTATGAGGTGGGCGAGCTGGGCTTCTCGATGACCTTCATTTCGGCGCTGTCGATCGCCTACAGCGTGCTGCGGGCGCTGGTTTCCCCGGCGCTGGGGCGCTATGCCGACCGGCATTCCTTCAGCCGGATGGTGTACCTGTGCTTCATGATCGCGGGCGCGGGCTTCCTGGTCAACTGCTTCACTGTGCCGGAAAACGGCAGGGTGCTCTACACGATCTATTACTGCCTGTACGCCGTCTCGATGGGCGGCATCAACAGCTCGATTACCAACCTGATCTTCGACTATGTGAAGGGCGACGGCCGCCGCGCGGCGCTGGCGCTCAACGTGGCGATCGGTGGCCTGACCGGCTTTCTGTCCACCTGCGCGATGAGCCCGCTGGTGAGCCTGATTCAGAAAAACGGCAACCGGCTGCTGGGCCTAAGCCTGTACCCGGCCCAGTTTGTGTCGGCGGTCGCATTTGTCTTGACGGCGATACTGGTCGCGTATGTGCGCCTGAAGGTGATCGGGCGCGGGAAGGAGGAGGCCTGATGGGACCGATGGAGTACCTGGTGGTGCGGTTGGACGGCGACTACGCCCTGCTTCGGCGCACGGATATCGACAGCGCGGATCTGACCCCGGTGGCGCGCGCGCTGCTGCCCGACGAGATCGAGGAGGGCACGCGCCTTCGCTGGGAGGCGTTTGTCTACAGCATACTGGACTGACAAAGGAGCGAGCACATGAATCCGATACTGACGGACGAGAGATATTACCACGGACTGCTGCGCCTTGAAAGGGGCGAGTTCGGCATGAAGCCGCTGCGCTTCACCGATCGGCAGCTGGCCCTGTACGCGGCGGCGGGCGAGGCGCGCGAGACCCGTGCACTGTGCACGGCGGGCGTGACGTTGGAGATGATGACCGACGCGCCCTGGCTGGAGCTGCGCTTTTACGTGACCCGGCTGTCGCGAAGCCGCGCCAATGTGACCGCGGTCGCAGGCGGTATGCGCTGCCCGGTGGTCGAGCTGCCGATCGAGCAGCCTGGCGAGTGCGCTGCGCGGATTGACCTGCCGGGCGAGGGGATGCGCGAGGTACGCGTGTGCCTGCCCTGCCTGGTGGGCGCGGAGCTGACCGATCTGACGCTGGGCGAGGGCACGACCGCCGCCGAGCCGATTCCCCGGCGCGGGCAGCTGTACCTGGCCTTCGGCGACTCGATCACCCAGGGCATGGAGGCGGTCGATCCTTCGCGCATTTATCCCACCCAGGTCTCGCTCAACCTGGGCATGGAGCAGCTGAACCTGGGCGTGGGCGGGGCGTACTTTCAGCCCGAGCTGCTCGAGGACGTCGGACTTTCGCCCAGTCTCGTGAGCGTGGCCTATGGCGCGAACGACCGCAACCTGGTCGACACCGAGGCCGCCTTTCGCGAGAACGTCGAGGGCTTCCTGACGGGCGTTGAGCGCCTGTACTCCGCCGCGCGCAAGCTGCTGATCGTGCCGCTGTGGTGCGCCATGGAGGGCCAGAAGGGCAAGTTCGCCGACATGGCCGGCATTCGCACCATCATTCGCGAAATCGCGAAGCGCCATCCCGCCTTCCAGGTCATCGAGGGCATGGCGCTCGTTCCCGGCAACGAAAGCTACCTCGCCGACGGCCTGCACCCCAACGATCTCGGCTTCCAGCTCTTCTCCGCCAGCCTCATCCGCAGGATTTAGGGGAGACGGTCGGCGGGGCCGACAGCCACCTGCTGCCGCCGGGCAGTGCCCGGGTTCCACCTGCTGCCGCCGGATAGAACGCGAATCCGGGAACCATAGATTGAAGTTCCCGGATTCTTCGGATCTGCGGACGTGCCGCAGATTGACGGCAGGCGCTGCCTGCACCCACCTGCTGGCGCGGGGGCCGCACGAATCTGTCGGCCATAGATTGGAGCCTCCAGATTCTTCGTTTACGGTAGACTCGGGCAAGTGCCCCACAAGAACAACGTGTGCAGCGCCCGATGTACTCTCCCTTGCCGTAACCCTGCCTGCCTCACGAAAGCGCCTTTCGGCGCTTCACTCACACCGTGCCCAAGGCACAACATCCCTGCTAATCTCGTGGTTCAGTTGGAATCACCCCGTCTCCTTTCGACCACCAAATGCTGGCCTGATCGGAACGTATCCCTCTCAGAACCGAACCACAAGAACGCGTTAGAAAGGGTAAGGGGCCGGGCAGTGCCCGGTTCCACCTGCTGCCGCAGGGGCCACGCAACGCAGGCATAGGACAGGCGTCGCAAGCTCCCCTGGTCCCTTTGACGGCCGCAGGCTGAGCCTGCACGCACTTGCTTCCGCCGGTTCTGGCGGCGACCATTGGCCGCCATAAATTGAAGCGGCCAAGGTCTGCGAATTTCCGAAATTCTCCGGAAATTACAGGTCGGCGTTGCCGACTCGTGCTGCCGCCTGCGCCTGAGCCATGCCCTGTTAAATGTTCGTGCGGCGGTTGACAGCGGGCCCGCGGCGTGGTAAACTATCAGGGTCACAAGAAGAAGTCAGCCACTTCTCACCCGGCGGCCATGGGTCAGCGCGGGTTATCATACAAAATGGACGCAATGCGTCCGGTCTTTTGTGTGCATGGAGAGTGGATGACTGCATCCGCTCTTTTTTCTTTCATGATATAGCTTGAAGGGGGTAACGAAGATTAGCACCAACGATCTGATGATTAATGAGGAGATTCGTGATCGCGAGGTTCGCGTCATCGATCAGAACGGCGGTCAGCTGGGCGTGATGCCCGTGCGAGCCGCGCTGGAGCTGGCTGAGGAAAAGCAGCTGGATCTGGTCAAGATCGCGCCCACGGCGAAGCCGCCGGTGTGCAAGATCATGGACTACGGCAAGTATCGATTCGAACAGGCCAAGCGCGAACGCGAGATTCGCAAGAATCAGAAAGTCATCGAAATCAAGGAGGTTCGCCTCTCGGCCACGATTGAGGATCACGATGTGGACGTCAAGCAGAAGGCTGCGGCGAAGTTCCTGAAGGATGGCAACAAGGTCAAGGTGTCCATTCGCTTCCGCGGCCGCCAGATTTCGCACTCCGAGATCGGCGTGGACGTCATGAAGGATTTCGCAGAGCGCTGCAAGGATATCGCAGTCGTAGAGCGCGCCCCCCTGACCGAGGGCCGCAACATGACGATGGTATTGGCTCCCAAAGAGTAACTCGCATCTTATGAGAGGAGGATGTACCTATGCCTAAGCAGAAAACCTGTCGCGCCGCCGCGAAGCGCCTGAGCCTGACCAAGAACGGTAAGGTGAAGCGCGCCCAGGCTTACAAGCGCCATATTCTCACCAAGAAGCCCACCAAGCGTACCCGCAACCTGCGCAAGGCCGCGTATGTGTACAGCGGCGAAGCGAAGACCATGAAGAAACTGATTCCGTACAAGTAAGGAGGCGAAACTACAATGGCAAGAGTTAAGAGAGCTGTTAACGCTGTCAAGAAGCGTCGTAAGGTATTTAAGCTGGCCAAGGGTTACTTTGGCGCCAAGAGCAAGCAGTATCGCGCTGCCAGTGAACAGGTTCGCCGTTCCATGCGGTATGCCTTCATTGGCCGTCGCCTGAAGAAGCGCGAGTTCCGCCGCCTGTGGATCGCCCGCATCAACGCGGCCGCCCGCATGAATGGCCTGTCCTACTCCCGCATGATCAACGGCCTGAAGGTGGCCGGCGTCGTGATCGATCGCAAGATGCTGTCCGACATCGCCATCCAGGATCCCGCCGGCTTCACCCAGCTGGCCGAGACCGCCAAGGCCGCGCTGGCCAAGTAATTGGGCGCGATAAGCACATAGAAACGCGAAGGCAGTCCGGCTGCTTTCGCGTTTTGCTTTGCTCGCCTGTCCGCGCACCGCTGACAAACGCAGGCTGCGCGCGGAACAAAAAACGAGCGCCAAAAGCGGTGGACGGGCGCTTTTCCGGTATACTGGGCGCGTCGAGCCGGAAAAGGGAAGCAATCTCCGCCGAACCTTTCAGTCGCTTTGGCGCCAGCTCCCCCTTCAGGAAGGCCCTGCTTATGCCGCACTGCATTCACTGAAAGGGTAGGTGCCTGCGGCGCAGGCGGCAGGGTTCACGTTCGGCGATAAAACCGCCGACCGGCAAGTGGGGCGATCCGGAGTCGGCAATGCCGACCTGTGATTTTCGGGAAACCTTCGAAAATCCGCAGACTTCAGCCGCTTCAATTTATGGCGGCCGACAGTCGTCGATAGAACCGGCGGCAGCAAGTGGGTGCAGGCATAGCCTGCCGAATAACATGGACGTGTATATCCTGATCGCAGAACAGAGGCGGTCAGCGGAGGAGGAGAGACATGAATAAAAAGCTGGGACAGCTGTTCTGGACGTTCCTGAAGATCGGCGCGTTCACCTTCGGCGGCGGCTACGCGATGATTGCGCTGCTGGAAAACGAGTTCATTGCCCGGCGCGGCTGGCTTGAACAGGACGAGTTTCTGGACATGGTGGCCATCGCCGAGTCCACCCCTGGCCCGGTCGCCATCAACAGCGCCACCTACATCGGCTACAAGCTGGGGCGGGTGCCCGGCGCAATCGTGTCCACAGTGGCGGTTTCGCTGCCCTCATTCGCGATTATCTACCTGATTTCGCTGTTCTTCGACCGCTTCCTGAGCCTTACATACGTGGCCCGCGCCTTCCGGGGGATTCAGGTCTGCGTGGTGTACCTGATCTTTTCGGCGGGCGTGCGCATGCTCAAGTCCCTGCCGAAGGACGGCCTGAGCCGGGCGATTCTGGCAGGCGTGTTTGTGCTGTCGGCGGCGTTTTCACTGTGCGCGGTCAGGTTTTCGTCGGTGTTCTTCATCCTGATCGGCGGCATGATCGGCCTGGCGGCATGGGGTGTGCGCGCGCGGCTCGGGAAAGGCGGCGAGGAGAAATGATTTATCTTCAGTTGTTTCTGACCTTCCTCGAGGTGGGCGCGGTGTCTTTCGGCGGCGGCTACGGTATGATTTCGCTGATTCGCGAGATCGTGCTGGGCAACGGCTGGCTCACCGAGGCGCAGTTCATGAGCTTCATCGCGGTATCCGAGTCCACGCCCGGGCCGCTGGCCGTGAACATCGCCACGTTTATCGGCTCATCTCAGGCGGGCTTTTTCGGCGCGCTGTGCGCCACAATCGGCGTGATTCTGCCCTCGTTCTTCATTATCTGGCTCATCGCCGCGCTGATCGGCAACCTGCTCCGCTACGCGGGCGTCAGGGCGTTCCTGGGCGGCGTCAGGCCGTGCGTCGTGGCGCTGATCCTCTCAACTGCGCTGACGATGGCCCTGAGCACCTTCCTTTCGGTTTCCAGTCTGCCCGCGCGGGCGCGGCTCGACTGGCGCGGGGCGTGCATCCTCGCCCTGCTCGCCGCAGCGCACTTCGCGTTCAAGAAATGGAAGGGCAAAAAGCCCTCGCCCATCGCCATGATCCTCCTTTCCGCGCTGCTGGGCATTGCCTTCTATATCTAGGCGGGCTGCCAAACCCCTCAGTCGCTTTCGGCGACAGCTCCCCTTTTAGAGACGCCTTCTGCGTCGCATTTGGGGAGACAGACGCAGAATCCGGGAAGTCCAATCCATGCTTTCCGGATTCGTGTTTTATCCGGCGGCAGCGTGTGGAGGCAGCGCCGACTTTTAATCCGCAAGAAATTCTTGCGGATTCGCAGACCTTGGCCGCTCTGATCTATGGCGGCCAATGGTCGTCGATAGGATGCGCGGCAGCAAGTGGCTCCGGGCCCCGCCCGGTCAAAAAGGCGGCCTCCCCAGCGTAACCCCAGCGTCCCTGCCGTAGTTTTTGCAAGGTTGTTGCCAGATTTTGTGCTTCCAAAGGCGGATTCTGTGCTTTATAATAGTGGTATCAAGCCCGATCGCCGCGAGGCGGCGGAAAGGAGACAAATTATGAGCAAGAGCACGACCGTCAAGCGCAAGCTTCCCGACACCTGGCTGGTGGTCTTTGGCATTCTGGTAATCATGGCGATTCTTTCGTGGGTGATTCCGTCCGGCACGTTCGAGTATCAGACGGTGGACGTGAACGGCACGGCGCGCAAGGTGGCCGTGGCCGGGACGTATCAGGAGATCGACAAGTCCGAGGTCACGCCGACCGGCTTTCTGGGGCTGTTCGCCTCGCTGTACCAGGGCTGCGTGGGCGCGGCGGACATCATCTTCGTCATCATGACCTGCGCGGCGACCTTCGGCGTGGTGGTCAAGACGGGCGCGTTTCACGCCTCGATTGGCCGCGTGATGCAGAAGGTGGGCGACCGCGACCTGATTCTGATTCCCATCCTGATGGTGATTTTCGGCCTGGGCGGCTCGCTGTTCGGCATGCTGAGCGAGTTTTACGGCTTCTATCCGCTGATTGTCGGACTGATGATCGCGCTGGGCTACGACGCGATGACCGGCTTCGCGGTGCTGGCGCTGGGCGAGTACATCGGCTTCATGGCCTCGACGCTGAACCCGTACACCGTGGCCGTGGCGCAGTCGATCGCGGGCGTGGAGCTGTACTCCGGCGTGGGCTATCGCGTGGTGTGCTTCGTGGTGCTGATGGGCATTTCTGCGGCCTACCTGATGGTATACGCCCGCAAGGTGCGCCATAAGCCCGAACTGTCCGTGACCTACGGCGATCCCTGCGCGCATTCCTTTGACCGCAGTCAGCTGGACGAGTACACCTTCACCTGGCGGCACGCGCTGATCCTGGTGGATGTGCTGACCACGCTGGTGGTGCTGATGCTGGGCATGATCAACTGGGGCTGGGGCTACAAGGAGCTGTGCGGCCTGTTCATCATCATGTCTGCCGTGGCGGCCGTTCTGTCCGGCTGGACTCCGAACGCCTACTGCAAGGAAATGCTCGCCGGCGCGAAGAGCGTGGTGTGGGGCTGCATCCTGACCGGCCTGGCCAAGGGCATCGTGGTCATCATGAACGACGCGAAGATCATGGATACCATCATCAACGCCCTGAGCAATCTGCTGCAGAACGCGCCCTCGGCCATCTCGGCTCAGCTGATGCTGTTTGCACACACGCTGATCAACTTCCTGATTCCCTCCGGTTCGGGTCAGGCCGCGGCGACTATGCCCATCATGGCGCCCCTGGCCGACGTGCTGGGCGTTTCCCGCCAGGTGGCCTGCCTGACCTTCCAGTTCGGCGACGGTCTGAGCAACCTGCTCTGGCCCACCTGCGGCATCGTCATGATCTGCGGCCTGGGCGACGTGCGCTACGACCGCTGGCTCAAGTGGTTCGCCAAGCTGTTCCTCATCCTGCTGGCCGTGCAGATGATCCTGATCGAAATCGCCGTGCTGACGGGTTATTAACCGGGCAGTGCCCGAAGCCGGTTGCTGCCGGTCGGCATTGCCGACATCCGTTGCTGCCGGAAAACTCTATCATATTGTCTGTTTGTCTGTTTCAAAATGTCACTGCACGCGCTCAGCCGAAGCGGAAATCGGCGGCAGCGAGTGTTTTCCGGGAGAGCTCGAGAGGTGCCTTTTTCAAAAAGGCAGCCTCTCGAACGTTCCCTAAAAGGAGAAGCCTATGGATATGATTCGCGAGACCATGCAAAGGCTGCGCGTCGGCGAGGAAGCGATTGCCCTGCGCCGCCATCTGCACGCGCATCCCGACCTGTCCGAGCAGGAAACGCCCACGATGGAGCTGATCTGCGAAAAGCTGGACGCGCTGGGCATTCCGTATCAGAAGAACGTGGCCTCGACCGGCGTGGTGGGCCTGATCGAGGGCAGCTTTCCCGGCCCGGTGATCGGCCTGCGCGCGGACATGGACGCGCTGCCCATTCAGGAGGATCATCCGGACGCGTCCTACTGCTCGCGGAAGCCGGGCGTGATGCACGCCTGCGGCCACGACGCGCACACGGCCATTCTGATGGGCACGGCGGCGGTGCTTTCCTCGATGCGGGAGCAGCTGCACGGCTCCGTCAAGCTGTTCTTCCAGCCGGCCGAGGAGACGATCGGCGGCGCGGAGCGTATGATCGCGGAGGGATGCCTGGAGAACCCGCATGTGGATTATGTGCTGGGTCTGCACGTGGCAGGCAACCTGCCCGCCGGCCAGATCGGCGTCAAGTACGGCCAGATGTACGCCGCCTCCGACATGCTGACGCTGAAGGTGTTCGGCAAGTCCTGCCACGGCGCGCACCCGGACGAGGGCGTGGACGCGATACTGATCGCCGCGCACATCCTGACGGCGGTGCAGTCGCTGGTCAGCCGCAACGTCAGCCCGACCGACTCGGCCGTGTGCTCCTTCGGCACCATTCGCGGCGGCAACGTGCGCAACCAGATCGCCGACTATGTCGAGCTGACCGGCATCATCCGCACGCTGACCCCCGAGATGCGTCTCTTTGCCAGGAATCGCGTCCGCGACATCTGCGAGCAGACCGCGCGCATGCTGGGCGGCCGCGCCGAGTTGATCGTCGAGCCCAGCTATTCGCCGCTGATCAACGACGACCGACTGGTCGATCTGGTGAGGAACGTGGCGCTCGAGCGCCTGGGCTCAGGCAGTGTGGCGCTGCTCAAGGTTCCTTCGCTGGGCGTGGAGGACTTCGCCTATTTTGCCGCCGAGCGTCCGGGATGCTTCTTCCACCTGGGCTGCGCGCACGCCGAGGAAAAGCGCCGCGTCGGCCACAGCTGCTTCTTCGACATCGACGAGCGCTGCATTCCCGTCGGCATTGAGCTGCAGGTCGCCAACGTCCTGCGCGTGCTGGGCAGTACCGACTTCCGCTAGCCGGTCGGCAGGGCCGCCTGCCACAAAAACGTCATGGGGTACTGCCTCGAGTTTTCCGATCACGAAGAATCCGGAGGCTCTGATCTATGGCCGACAGATTCGCTTGGCCGGCGCCAGCACCCTCCGAGCCGACAACGCCGACTGAAAATCCGCAACGCGGATTCGAACACCCCAGCCGCTTTAATTTATGGCGGCTGGGGTCGTGTTCTATTCGGCGGCAGCAGGTGGCAGCGGACGCGCCTGCCACAAAAATGTCATGGGGTACTGCCTCGAGTTTTCCGATCACGAAGAATCTGGAGGCTCTAATCTATGGCCGATAGATTCGCTTGACCGGCGCCTTCCACCTCCGAGTCGGCAACGCCGACCAGAGATTTCCAGAAGATTTCTGGAAATTCGAAGAAACCGGCCGCTCCAATCTATGGCGGTCGGTTTCGTGTGCTGTCCGGCGGCAATGGGTTCGCCCGACCTCCAAATTGTCATGGGGTACTGCCTCGAGTTTTCCGATCACGAAGAATCTGGAGGCTCTAATCTATGGCCGACAGATTCGCCTGGCCGGCGCCTTCCACCTCCGAGTCGGCAACGCCGACCAGAGATTTTCAGAAGATTTCTGGAAATTCGAAGAAACCGGCCGCTCCAATCTATGGCGGCCGGTTTCGTGTGCTGTCCGGCGGCAGCAGGTGGCAGCGGGCCCTGCCCGCTTGAGCGTTTGTTGAAGAAAATCACCTGCAAAATTAAGGTGGGCGTGATATACTAAAAGTGGAATCAAATCATGGAGGACACATACGTGAGCGTAAAGATTACGGCGGACAGCACCTGCGACCTGCCCCGCGCGCTGCAGGAGCGCCATGCCATCACCATTACCCCCCTGTATATTGTAGACGGCGAGGACACCCGACGCGACGGCATCGATATCACCCGCGACGACCTGTTCCGCATGGTCGAAAACGAGAACCGCAAGTTCAGCACGGCCGCGGTCAACGTGGACGACTACCGCGAGGTGTTTTCCCGCCTGAGGGAGGACGGAAGCGAGATCGTGCACTTCACCATCAGCTCGGACATGTCCAGCTGCTACCAGAACGCCTGCCTGGCCGCGCAGGAAATCGGCGGCGTGTACGTCGTGGACAGCCGCAGCCTGTCCTCGGGCATCACGCTGCTGGCACTGGACGCGGCCGAGATGGCCGAGGAAGGCAAGGGCGCGGAGGAGATCTTCCGCGCGCTGGAGGAGAAAAAGCACAGGCTGGACGTGAGCTTCGTGCTGGAGACGCTCGAGTACCTGTCGCGCGGCGGGCGGTGCAGCTCGCTCGCGGCGTTCGGCGCGAACCTGATGCAGATCAGGCCGTGCATTGAGGTCAAGGCGGGCAAAATGGGCGTGGGCAAAAAATACCGCGGCCAGCTCACCCGCTGCATGCTCAAGTACATCCGCGAGCGCCTGGCCGACGTGGACACGCTCGACCTCAAGCGCATCTTTTATACCGACTCCGGCCTGGACGAGGAAACCTATCGTCAGATCGAGGAGACCATCCGCGAGTGCGCGCCCTTTGCCGAGATCATCCACGGCGACGCGGGCTGCACCATCAGCAACCACTGCGGGCCGCACTGCATGGGCATCCTCTTCTACCGCAAGTAAATTGAAAGGCGGCTTTGCACGATGAACTACCTGCTGGATACCGACATTGGCCCGGACTGCGACGACGCGGCCGCCCTGGCGCTGGCCGTATGCTACGCGCGCAGACACGGAAATAAACTCCTGGCTGTCACGCACTGTACCTCCAGTCCCTGGGGCGCGGGCGCGATTCGCGCGATTCTGGACTGGTACGGCGCGAAAAACGTCCCGGTGGGCACGCTGAAGGAGCCGGGCTTCCTCACAGGCCCCGAATATGAGCGCTATAACCGCGCGCTGGCCGAGTCGGTCTCCCCCGCCGCGCGAGAGGCTGAGGACAGCACCCGGCTGCTTCGCCGCACGCTGGCCGCGCAAAGCGACGCGTCGGCCGAGTTCATCGCCATCGGGCCGCTCAAAAACCTCGCTAATCTGCTGGCCTCCGGCGCGGACGAGTACTCCCCGCTGACCGGACGGGAGCTGGTCGCGCGCAAGGTCACGCGCCTGACGCTGATGGCCGGAAACTTCGCGCCCGGGTGCGACTCAGCCGAGTGGAACGTCGAAATGGACGTGCCCGCCGCGCGCCGGGTCGCCGAAGACTGGCCGGGCGAAATGGTGTACTGCGGCTTCGAGGTGGGCGTGCAGGTCACGGCGCTTCGCGAACCCTGTTCCCTCGCGCCCGACAACCCCGTGCGCCGCGCCTATAAACTCCACTCTGGCGGAAACGGCCGCTTCAGCTGGGACCTGTGCACCGTGCAATGGGCGATGGACGGCCAGCCGGACTGCTACGCCCTCTCTCCCGCGGGGATCATCGAGATCGACGGGCGCGGCGTGACTCACTGGCGCGAGGCCCAAAACGGGCAGCACCGCTTCCTCAGCCTGAACGCCGACCCCGCCCGGATCGCCGCCGCCTTTGAGCAGACGCTGGGCGAGCAGGAGAAGCATGCCTGAAGGGCCGCCTGAGCCCCAGAGAGCCATCTGCTTCTCTCGCGTCGCCTGTGCATCTTCGCCCCAGACTGCCACATCTGCTTTGTGGCCCGGTAGTTCTCGCTTACTCCGTTGAAGCTTCCGGCGTACCGGCCGTATGACTCCACACAGAAAGGTGCGGAACATGCCATGCGGAAAAGGGGAACGCACGGCGAGTGTCCGGATCAGGTCGGAGTTCAGAATCGCAATAATCAGCTTCGTTTCCAGCCTGAGGCGCAGATCATCGTCTGCCTGAGAATGAGGACAGCATTGAGGATTATAAAGCCTGTCCTTGAGGAAAGCACCACTATGCAGCCAAGTAATGGCCGATCACACGGTTTACCGCGAACCGTTCCGCTATCGGCCTGCTTTGCGCCGAGCATGCACTCGACCTTTGCCGCGATAGGTCTTCGTCAGTCCTTCGATAAAAACCGCCTCGCTCATTTCGCGGCCCTCCTGACTGCCCGCAGTTCGATATAGCCGCGTTGACCGCGGGGCTCCAGCTGGATGCGCGGGTTCTCGTCGTCCCAGCGGTAGCCGACGACGGACGGATCATAGCTGTCCATTGCCGATTGCACGGTGCGGATGGCCTCGCAGTAATCCTCCTCGCGGAAGGGTTGCCCTTGGAACATCAGATATTCTGACTCCGGCAGGTGAATGACGTCAAAGCCCTCGGGAATGACACCCATGTAGTCGGTTTCAACCTCCACGCCCTGCACATAGGTGGAGGTGTCTGGCTTTTTGTACTTTTCGGGCAGCCACATGGAAACAGGCTCGCCGCACAGCGATCTCATGCTCATGAGGATGCCCCACACGTCGCAGCTGACCTCCTCGCAGTAGGGAAAATAGTCCTGCGCGCGCCGGCCTCGCTTGATGATGCACAGGCGTTCAGGCTTGCGGACGACCTGTATGAAGATCGGTTGAATGTTGGACACGTCGACGTTCTCCTTTCTCAGTTCACGATATTTTGCGCCGTAAGGAACGAAGAACGGGATTTTTCATGTAGTCGCTCGGGTTCAGACCAAATTCCCGGAAAAACGCCCGCGTGAAGGTATCCACATTGGAAAACCCTGCGTCAAGCGCCGCGTCGATGACCCTGACCCTGCCGCCGCGAAGCTGCTTTGCCGCCTGCGTGAGCCGGTATTTGCGGATGTACTCGGTCGGCGTCAGCCCGATAAGGCTCCGAAACAGCCGATAGGAATACCACGGAGAAAACAGCGACGCCCGCGCGAGATCGGACAGGCTGATTTCCTCCGTCTTATTCTTTTCAATGTAGTCCTGCATCCGCTGGACGGCCAGCACCTGTTCCCTCATCCTTCTCAGCTCCTTACAGGTACATTATACCGTGCCGAAGGGTTTTCTTCTCGACTTTTCTTGCCGTTCTGCGCGGCGCATCGGCTGAAGGCCTTGAACCGAACCGCCTTATCTTACTTCGCCTCAGCCTTTCCGGCACGGACGAATTGTTCACGGCAATGTGTCCCAGCGTCGCGCGGCGGTCCTTTCGAGATTATCCAGGCGCATTTTTCTTTCCGAAGAGCGCAAAAAAGTTTGCATGTGGCCGCGTTTGTGAAAAGGAGCCGGAGGTAACGCCGACCTGTGATTCTCAGAAAATTCTGCAAAGCCCCCAAAACCCGGGGCGCTCCGATTTACGGCGCTCAGGGTTGGCGATGGGATGTGTAGCGATAAGCGGGCGTCTGCTCAGCCTGCCCATAACTCTTGTGGGGCAGCAGCCCTTTGCAGCAGAAAACGAAGAATCCGGGAACTCCAATCTATGGTTCCCGGATTCGTCATCAGAACCGGCGGAAGCAGGTTGTAGGGCAATAACATTGAGCCATAGAACCGCGAAGAATCTGGAGGCTTTTGTTTATGGCCGACAGATTCGCTTGACCGGCGCTGGCAGTTGGCTCCGGGCACTGCCCGGTCAGGGCTTCTCGACGGGGAAGAGGATCTTGAGCTGATTGACCTTGCTCTGATAGGCGTGCTGGCGCTTTTCAGCGAGCAGGTGTTCGCGGATCTGATCCTTGATTTCATCGAACTTCATGGGCTCGGATTCCTTCTTGTCGTCCAGGCGGATGAGGTGATAGCCGAACTGGGTCTTGACCGGGCCGCGTACCTCGCCGACGGCCATGTCGAAGCAGGCCTGATCGAACTCGGGCACCATCTGGCCGCGGCCGAACTCGCCCAGCGAGCCGCCCTGCTGGGAGGATGGGCAGGAGGAGTACTCGCGCGCCGCGTCCTCGAAGGAGATTTCGCCCGCATTGATCTTGCCCAGGATTTCGTTGGCCTTGTCCTCGGAGTCCACCAGAATGTGACTGGCGGAGACCATGGGCTGGCCGGCGAACTGCTCGGGGTTCTCGTCGAAGAACTTTTTGACCTCTTCGTCGGTGACCTTGACGTTCTCGACGGCCTTGTTCATGGCGTACTGGATGAGCAGCTGCTCGCGCACCTGGCGGAGCTGCTCCTTGAAGGCGGGCTCGCGCTCATAAACGTTGCGCAGCGCGTCGGCCAGGAAGAGCTTCTGCGCGATGATCTGCTCGAGCACCATGGCGCGGCCCTGGGGGTTGTTCAGGCTCTGGCCGCGCTGGCCCATCTGCATGAGCAGCTCGTCCACGTCGGTAGAATAAATCGGCTGGTTATTGACGATCGCCAGCGGCTTCATCTGATTATCCATTGAAAAAGTCTCCTCTCATTCATGCGAATGCACTTAGTATATCATGAAAACATGGCGCGCGCAAGGCGGCTTGCGGAGTATTTCTGCTTTTCTCCGGCCGGAAAGTGTGTTATAATGAAGTCACCGGGCGCGGCGCGTCCGAACACACGACAGGCGGGGAATGCGATGTTTGAGCTGCTCAGGCGAGAGGGACGGGCCCGGCGGGGGCGCATGACGACGGTGCACGGCGTGATCGAGACGCCGGTGTTCATGAACGTGGGCACCAGCGGGGCGATACGCGGCGGCGCGTCGTCCGCGGATCTCGAGGAAATCGGCTGCCAGGTCGAGCTGTCCAACACCTACCACCTGCACGTGCGCCCGGGCGACGAGCTGATCGCGAGGATGGGCGGCCTGCGCGCGTTCATGGACTGGAAGGGGCCGCTTTTGACCGATAGCGGCGGGTTCCAGGTCTTTTCCCTGGCCAAAATCCGCCGCATCAGCGAAGAGGGCGTGGCCTTTCAGTCTCACCTGGACGGCAAGTCGCTCTTCATCGGCCCGAAGGAGTCGATGCGCATACAGTCTCACCTCGGCTCGACCATCGCCATGGCCTTCGACGAGTGCATCGCGCTGCCGGCCGAAAGGGGCTATGTCGAGCAGTCGATCGAGCGCACGGCGCGCTGGCTGGCCGTCTGCCGGGACGAGCTCGCCCGCCTGAACGCGCAGGAGGGGACGATCAACCCGCATCAGCTGCTCTTCGGCATCAATCAGGGCGGCACCTACGCCGACCTGCGCATCCGCCACATGCAGCAGATCGCCGCGCTTGATCTGCCCGGCTACGCGATCGGCGGATTGAGCGTGGGCGAGAGCGCACAGGAAATGTATGACACGATCGACGCGGTCGAGCCGTACATGCCCGCCGATAAGCCGCGTTACCTGATGGGCGTGGGCACGCCGCTCAACATACTCGAGGGTGTGTATCGCGGCGTGGACTTCTTCGACTGCGTGCTGCCCCTGCGCGCCGCCCAGCACGGCAACGTCTTCACCTGGGAGGGGCGCAGGCGCCTGTCCGCCGCCCGCTACGCGGACGACCCCCGCCCCATCGAGGAGGGCTGCCCTTGCCCGGCCTGCCGCAGGTACTCCCGCGCCTACATCCGCCACCTCATCAAGGCCGACGAGCGCCTGGGCATGAGGCTGTGTATCCTGCACAACCTCTACTTCTACAACGAGCTCACCCGCCGCATCCGTCAGGCGCTCGACGAAGGCACGTTCACCGCCTTCTACACCCGCTGGCGCGATGTGCTGGACGAGAGGGAGGACGGGGGACGTTGGGGAGGCCGCCTTTCTGAGAAAGGCGCATCCCCAAACCCCACCCGGAAAGCACTATGATCTGCACGACAGACTGGTTTAAGCAATGCGGCTCCCCGAATGCAATGCGGCCGGAGGACAGAGCAAGACTGCCCTGCAAAAGCGACGAGGTTTGCGCTGTAGGTACTGCTTTCCGCCGTAACCCTAACCCACACTGCGAAAGCGCCTTTCGGCGCTCAGCTTGTCAAAAAAGTTTTGACAAGCTGGTGGACGGGGGAGCAAGCTCCCCGGCCAGGTGCCGCGCCTCAAATCTACGATTTGAGCCGTCGGCAGTTTCGCCAAGGGCGAAACCTGAAAACCCAAAGGGTTTTCAGCCTCCCTGCCACCCTCTCCAGTCTCCGCTAAAAATCGAAGATTTTTCGGGCGCGGAGCCTGCAAGGAAACGCTTTTTTCTCTGGAAAATGGGATTTTCCGACGCAAAAACCGTCCCGTGCCCACGTTGTATATTTGCACTGCCTTTCTTATGGAAAAGCGGCAGCAAGTGGAGCCGGGCACTGCCCGGTCGAAAGGGCTGCGGCCCTCTCGAGCTCTCCTGGGTTTTTTGACAGTCTGAGTTTCCTGTTTTCAGGCGGCGGAGAAACCGACCGCGAGCGATTATTTAGCGCGGGATTCGTTGACTTGAGCGCGGAATCTGCTATAATGACAGGGCGTGCTTTCTCGCGAAAAGCGATAAAAAACAAATGGTAAGGAGGAGTTTCCATGGCCTTTCTTCTGGTGACGCTGCTGGTGGTGCTGTACTCATTCCAATCCCTGTTTCTGAAGCTGTTTTCGGCGAAGTACCCGGCCGAGAAGAGCGCGCTGGCGAGCACGGTGTTCAACATCAGCTACGGCGCGTTTGCGGGCATTACGACGCTGTGCGCGATGGGCTTCCGCTTTTCCGCGTCGAAGGTGACGCTGATTTGCGGCCTGGTGAACGCGGTGACGCTGCTGTGCTACAATGTGTCGATGATTCAGGCCAGCCGCAAGGGCTCGTATGCCTTTCAGATGATCGCGATGCTGTTCGGCGGCATTGTGGTGCCGATGCTGCACAGCGTGATTTTCCTGGGCGACCGTCTGAGCCTGCTGCAGTGCCTGGCGGTGGCGCTGATGCTGGTCTCGTTCGTGCTGATGAACCTGCAGGGGCTGTCGCTCAAGGGCAGCGGAAAGAGCTTCCTTTTGTGGTGTCTGGCGCTGTTCTTCTCGAACGGCCTGTACGGCATCCTGATGAACTATCAGCAGCTGCGCATGAACGGCGCGGAGCGAAACGAGATGATCGTGCTGACCTACCTGGGGATGGCGGTGCTGTGCGCGCTGTTTCAGGGGGCGAAGGACGCAAAGGGACTGGCGCGCGGGTTCAAGATGCCTGCCCGGCCGCTGATTTTCCTGCTGGCCTGCTGCCTGTGCGCCACGCTGGCCTCGCACCTGCTGCTCTACGTCCTGACCCTGGTGGACACCACCGTGCTCTACACGATCGACAACGGCGGCGTGCTGGCGCTGTCGGTGCTCTATTCCTGCGTGCTGTTCCACGAGAAGCTCAACCGGTATCAGATCGCGGGCATCGCGCTGTCCCTGGCCAGCATTATCATGCTGAGCGTATAGGTTGGAACCGCGGGGCGCGCCCGAGCGTCTAACAGCAAAAGGCTCTTCAAACGACACAGACGGGCGGCCTGCCCGAGGGCTGAGGAGGAATACCCATGCAGGAAAAGAAAAAGCACGGCGCGCGCAATGCCGTGATCATCATTGTGTGCGTGCTGATCGCGCTGTGCGGCGCGGGCTACTACGCGGCCACGAGCGTGCTGGGCCGCATGAACCGGGTGAATCCGGGCGATTTCAACTATGTGAAGCCGGAGGACGAGACCTTCGAGACCACGCATCCGGACGCGGCGGCCGAGGGCGTGGAGAAGCGGGACGCCGACTCGGTAGTCTGGGACAAGGTGGACGCGCTGGACGGCAAGCACGTCATCAACGTCCTGCTCATCGGCCAGGATCGCCGCGAGGGAGAGACCCGCGCGCGGTCGGACACGATGATCCTGGTGAGCGTGAACACCGAGCGAAAGAGCATCTCGCTGGTGTCGCTGATGCGCGATCTGTACGTGCAGATCCCCGGCTACAGCGACAACCGCATCAACGCGGCGTACCAGTGGGGCGGCATGGAGCTGCTGGACGAGACGGTGCTGGAAAACTTCGGCGTGGAGGTGGACGGCAACGTCGAGGCCGACTTTGAGCAGTTCGAGACCATCATCGACATACTGGGCGGCGTGGACGTGGAGATGAGCAAGGGCGAGGCCGAGTACATGAAGTACGTCATGGAGAGCGGCGACGTGCAGGAGGGCGAGAATCACTTGAGCGGCAAGCAGGCGCTCGACTTTGCCCGTATGCGCGGGTTGGACGACGACTTCCACCGCACCGAGCGCCAGCGCCGCCTGCTGACCCGGCTGGCGGAAAAGCTCCAGTCAGCCAGCGCGCAGCAGCTGCTCGACCTGGTCAACGAGGTGCTGCCGCACGTGTCCACCGACATGAGCAGCACGCAGATGCTGGGCTACGCGGCCTCGGCGATCCAGGTGTACCTGTCCGGCGCGGAAATCACCACCGGGCGCATACCGGCCGAGGGCATGTATTCCGACGCGGAGATTCGGGGGATGCAGGTGCTGGTGCCCAACCTGGAGAAGTGCCAGAGCTACCTGTCCGAGCTGATCTACGGCGCGGCGCAGGCGGAGGAATAACCCATGCCGGACAAGGATTCGGGCCGCAAGGCGGTTCGCGCCGGCGTGGGGTACACGATCGGCAACCTGCTGATCAAGGGACTGGCGTTTCTGTCCATTCCGATTTTTTCGAACCTGCTGAGCACGGCGGACTACGGCGTGTTCAACACGTATTCGGCGTACATGTCGCTGTTCACGGTGGTCATCAGCCTGGGACTGCCCTCGAGCATCCGTACGGCGCATTACGACTTTGGCGAGCGGTCGAAGGAGTATATCTCCTGCGGCGCGCTGCTGATCGTGATGAACCTGGCGCTGTTTCTGGCGCTGGGGGCGCTGTGCAGGCAGGCGCTGGAGCTCTACGGCGGGCTCAAGCGCAGCCTGGTGTTCCTGGCGGTGCTCTCCAGCTTCGGGTCGGCGCTTTTGTCCTATTATAACAGTCACCTGTCGATGGAGTACAAAAGCCGCGAGTTTCTGGCGATTTCGTTCTTCTATTCGTTCAGCAGCATCGCGCTGTCCATCCTGCTGATCTGCACGCATCGGGGCGAGGCGGGGTATTACTGGCGCGCGCTGGGCAACACGCTGCCCATGCTGATGGTGGCGGGGTATGTGCTGCTTCGCCTGTGGAGGCGGGAGAGGCCGCGCGTGCGGCGGGAGTACGCCAGATACGGCCTGCGCTTCGGCCTGCCGCTGATTCCGCACGACCTGTCGCGCATTGTGCTGTCCCAGTTTGACCGGATCATGATCGCGCAGTCGGTCGGCGACGCGCAGGCGGGCCTGTTCTCCTTCGCCTGCAACCTGGGCCTGCCCATCGAGGTGCTGACCACGTCGATCGACACGGCCTGGTGCCCCTGGCTGTTCGAGCGGCTGCGCGAAGGCGACTATGCACGCATCCGCAGGCGGGCGTTCGACATCGCGATGCTGATGTCGGTGGGGGCGAGCGCGCTGATGCTGATTTCGCCCGAGCTGATCCGGCTGCTGTCCGCGCCCGGGTACTGGGAGAGCCGGTATGTCGCGGTGCCGATCGTGCTGTCGATGTACTTCGCGTTTCTGTACATACTGCCCGCGGGCGTGGAGTACTACCTGAAAAAGACCCAGTACATCGCGGCGGGCACGATGGCGGTGGCGCTCTTAAACGTGCTGCTCAACGCGCTGTGCATTCCCCGGTTCGGGTATGTGGCGGCGGCGTATACGACCGTGGTCAGCTACGCGCTGTACTACCTGTTTCACACGCTGCTCTCCCGCAGGCTGTTTGGCCGGTGGGTGGTGGAGAGCGGAGGATTGTTCGCGCTGATCGGGTGCGTGGCGGCGGTGTCGCTGCTGGCGCAGGTCTGCGTGGACGCGTGGATGATCCGCTGGGGAGCGGCGCTCGCGCTGGGCGGAGGCTGCCTGGCCGTGCTGATCCGGCGCAGGGAGCAGTGGAAGCCTGTACTGCGCGGCCTGCTGGGCAAACAATAACCTGTATTGAGGAATACGATGGATAAGAAGAAAGTGCTGATGCTCTGCCCGACCTTTTTCGGCTATCAGAAGGTGATCGCGGAGGGACTGCGGGCGCAGGGCTATGAGGTCGACCTGTACGACGAGCGGCCGGGCAATTCCTTTGTAATCAAGACCCTGCTGCGCTACCGGCTGCCCCTGCACAGGGCGGTGGTCAGGCGCTACTATGACCGCATCATGGCCGAAAACCGGGACAGGGACTATGACTACGTGTTCGTGATCAAGTGCGAATCGATCGATCACGAGCAGATCGAGAAGATGCGCGCGCTCTACCCGCGGGCGAAATTCATACTGTATCTGTGGGACAGCCTGCGCAACACGCCGGGCGGCCTGGAGAAGCTGGCCGACTACGACAGGGTGCTGACCTTCGATCCGGCGGACGCGGAAAAATACCACCTGCCGCTGCGGCCGCTGTTCTGCATGAACGGCATCCCGGAGAGGGAGGAGCCGGTCGAGTTTCAGTACGATATCGCCTTCGTGGGTACGGCGCACTCCATCCGGCCGCGCGTGGTTAAGCAGGTCGAGGCCTTCTGCCGCGAGAAGGGGTACAGGATGTTCTACTACTTCTACTCGCCCCACCCGCTGGTCTACCTGTACTTCAAGCTGACCAATCCGGACTACCGCTACATTACGAAAAAGGACGTGCACTTTGAATCGTTGTCCTCGCGTGAGGTGCGGGAAATCTACCGACGCAGCCGCTGCATACTGGACGTGGAGCACGTGCGCCAGTCCGGATTGACCCCGCGCCCGGTGGACATGCTGGGCGTGCGGCGCAAGCTCATTACCACCAACGAGCGGGTGAAGCAGTTCGACTTCTACCTGCCCGAAAACTACCTCATCATTGACCGCGACCACCCCGTGATCGACGAGGCCTTCCTCAAGAGTCCCTATCGCGAGGTCGACCCCGCCATCACCCGACGCTACACGCTCGACGCGTTCCTGCGGGAAATCTTCGAGGAGGGGACGTTCGAGAGGCGGCTTTTCTGACCGGGCAGTGCCCGGCCCCGTCTGCTGCCGCCGACCGGAAAGAGGTGTGGTGCGGCGAGAGGGCATTTACGGCCGCGCGGTGTGCTGGGCACCTCCCTAGACTTGAAAACACCTGAAAGAGGACATTGGTTCTGAAGCGATGCGGTTCTTGTATGTGGGGGAAGCAAAGCGCGATCATTCGGGGAATTACATGACTTCCACATTGTTGCTGCGTGGATCAGAGTGCTTTTCGGGAGAGCTCGAGAGGGGCTTTTCTCAGAAAAGCCGCCTCTCGAACGTAACTTTTGAAAGGAATCGAAATGTACAAGACGGACGCGGTGGCCATACTGCTGGCCACGTATCAGGGGGAAAGGTACCTGCGGGCGCAGCTGGATTCGCTGCTTGGGCAGAGTGAGGCCGGATGGAAGGTGTTTGCGCACGACGACGGCTCGAAGGACGGGACGGCAGCGATACTGCGCGAGTACGCCGCGCGCGACCCGGAGCGCTTCTGCCTGATCGAGGGCGCGGGCACCGGCGGGGCGAAGAACAACTTCCTGTTCCTGACCGGGCAGGTCGAGGCGAGCTACTACATGTACTGCGACCAGGACGACGTGTGGCTGCCCGACAAGGCGGAGGTCACCCTGCGCGCGATGAAGGAGCTTGAGCGGGAGCAGGGGAGAGACCGCCCCTGCCTGGTGCATACCGAGCTGAAGGTCGTGGACGCGTCGCTTCGGGAGATCTGCCCGAGGCTGAGCGAGTATCAGGGCATCGAGCCGGGGAAGCTGACGCTGGGCAGGCTGCTGGCGCAGAACACGGTCACCGGCTGCACGATGATGATTAACCGGGCCCTGCGGAACGCGATGACGGCCTGCGCCGAGCCGGAGGCCATCCGCATGCACGACTGGTGGGCGGCGCTGATCGCGATGCGGTTCGGCGCGCTGCGGTTTTTGCCCGAGGCGACGATACTCTATCGCCAGCACGGGGACAACAGCGTGGGCGCGCAGCGGACGAAGGGACTGGGCGGCCTGCTCAAAAAGGCACTGGATACCCGCGCCATCCGCGAGAGCATCCAGGCAACGCGGGCGCAGGCGCAGGCCTTCGCGAAGGCGTTCGACCTGCCCGAGAGCGACCTGATCGCGCAGTACGGACATCTGGGCAGCCTGAGCAGGCTCAAAAGACTGCGGTTCTGCCGGGAGAACGGGATTCGCCGGAGCCGGGCGATTGAAAATCTGGCCTTTTGGATCTACGGCTAGGAGGATATATGGAGACGGAGCTTTTTGCGCTGGTCGTGCTGTACAATAAAACCTGCGCGGGCAGCGCGACCTGCCGGGCGCTGGCGACCCTTCAGGACGACGTGGCCGTGCTGATTTACGACAACAGCACGCGCGATTACGGCAACCGCGCCTGGTGCGAGGGCAAGGGTTGGGAGTACCTGGGCGGGACGGGCAACAGGGGACTGTCCGCGGCCTACAACGCCTGTATCGACCGGCTGAAGTCACGCAATGAGTCGGGGTATCTGTGCCTGCTGGACGATGACACCGCCCTGACCGGGGAGTACTTTACGGCGCTGCGGAAGGCGGCGGCCGAGCACCCGGAGGCGGGAATTCTTGTGCCGAAGATTTACTCGGGCGGCAGGCTGCTTTCGCCCTGCCGGAAGGTGGGGGCGAGGGCACGCTCGTTTGCGGACGAGGCGGCGCTGCTGGCTGCGCCGAGGGAGACCTGGTCGGCGATCAACAGCGGCATGGCGGTTTCGCTGCGGCTGTTTGACAATTACCGCTACGACGAGCGCATCTTCCTGGACGGGGTGGATCACCGGTTCGTCGAGGATATGCGCCAGAGGGGCGAGCTGCTCACGCTGATCGACTATACCTGTGAGCAGGCCTTTTCAGGCCGCGAACGCCCGCCGCTTTCCGGAGCGCTTAACCGCTTTTCGATCTTCGCGCGGGACGAGGCCTATATCCTGCGCGGAAGGAAGACCGATTTCTGGCGCGTGGCGGGCAGGCGGGCGCTGAAGCTGACCGTGCAGTACCGCACGACCGCCTTTTTGAAGGTACTGGTCATGGCGGGGAAAACATAAATGCTTGTCTAAAGGAGAAACCATGTCAAATCGCTTTCTTGAAAAAACGGACAGACTCGGCTTCAGCCTTCTGATGACCTTTGTGGCTGAGTGTACGCTGGGCAGCAGCGGACGCTGGCTGGTGATTGGCGGCGTGAGCATCCGCATGCTGCTGTTCGCGCTGTGCTTTGTCGCGACGCTGCCCGCGCTGTGCAGCCGTCTGAGGCAGACGATGCGCCGGCCGCACGTGGCGCTGGCGATTCTTTTTGGAATGGACCTGGCCGCGATGGCGGTCGTGGGCTGGCGGCATGGAAACGCCCTGGCCTTTGTCAAGGCCGACGTGACCTCGTTTCTGACGCTGGCGCTGCTGCCGGGATTCCTGGCCACGGTGAACACGAAAAAGCGCGTGGAGAGGCTGATGGACTGCCTGTTCGTCTCTGCCTGCGCGCTGGCGCTGGTGACGGCGATAACGCATTACGCGCTGGCCTTCCTGACGGACGAGCAGACCGCCGCGCTGAGCGAGTGGCTGACCAGTACCAGCATGGGCGGCCTGTTCACGCTGACTACCGGCGTGCAGCGGGTGTACTTCAGAAGCCAGATGTTCCTGCAGGTCGCAATGCTGCTGGGTGCGTACCGAATCCCCCGGTCGAGCGGCAGAGTGCGCGCAGCGCTGTACCTGTGCGAGGGCCTGCTGCTGTTTGCCTGCATACTCTCCTACACGCGCGGCTTCTGGCTGGGACTGGCGATTTCGGCCTGTCTGCTGCTGATATTCGACGCGCGGGAGATCGGGACGTATCTGAAGGCGCTGGGCGCGGGTGCGGTTGTGTTCTGCGCGCTGATGCTGGTCTCCTGGGCGGCATACGGCGCGCCGAAGGCGGCGGTTGAGATCGTGCACCGGTTTGACCCCAACCTGATCGTGCTCTCGAGCGAGGTCAGGCAGGAGGACAAGGCGACCGTCTCTCCCCAGCAATCGCCCGCCCCCTCCGGCCAGGAAACGATTTCAAAGGAAAACCGCATCGCCGTGGAGCTGCGCGAGCAGAGCCTGCGCGGGGCGTACGCGGAGATTGCCAGGCATCCCCTGCTGGGCGCGGGTCTGGGCAAAAATCTGGACGACATCCGCGCGGACGGCAAGATCGAGTATACCTATCTGGATGTGCTGATGAAGATGGGGGCGGTGGGCCTTGTGCTGTTCCTGCTGACCTTCTTCTGGCCGGTGCTCGAGTACCTGATCGCCTGGGCGCGCGGACTGAAGAAGTGGATCGATGCGCCTGAACGGCTGCTGCTGGCCACGATGACGGCGGGATACCTGGGCGTGGCGATCACCAGCGCGGTGAATCCGTTCCTGACCAACCCGATGGGAATCATGCTGCTGATGCTGCTCTCGGCGGCCATGCAGTGTTACCTGAAAAAGGAGGAGCGCTGAGCGATGAAGGGCATTATTCTGGCAGGCGGGTCGGGCACGCGGCTGCACCCGCTGACGACGGTGGTTTCCAAGCAGCTGCTGCCGGTGTACGACAAGCCGATGATCTACTACCCGCTTTCCACGCTTATGCTCGCGGGCATACGGGACGTGCTGATTATCTCCACGCCCGAGGATACGCCGAGGTTTGAGCAGCTGCTGGGCAGCGGGGCGCAGTTCGGCGTGCGGCTGAGGTACGCCGTGCAGCCCTCGCCCGACGGGCTGGCGCAGGCATTTCTGATCGGGCGCGAGTTCATCGGCGATGACGCGTGTGCCATGGTGCTGGGCGACAACATCTTCTACGGAAGCGGCCTGCGCAAAAAGCTGCTCGCGGCGGCGGCGCGCGCCCAGGAGGAGAACCGCGCGACCGTGTTCGGCTACTACGTGCCTGACCCGGAGCGCTTCGGCGTGGTCGAGTTCGACGAAAACGGGCGCGTGTGCTCGATTGAGGAAAAGCCGGCCGAGCCCAAGTCCAGCTATGCCGTGACCGGGCTGTACTTCTATCCCGCGGGCGTGGCGGCGATGGCCGATCAGGTCAGGCCCTCCGCGCGCGGCGAGCTGGAAATTACCTCGCTCAACCAGCTGTACCTGGGCGAGGACAGGCTCTCCGTCGAGCTGCTGGGGCGCGGGTACGCCTGGCTCGACACGGGCACGTTCGACAGCCTGATCGAGGCGGGCGATTTCGTGCGCATGGTGCAGACGCGACAGGGCATCGAGATCTCCGCGCCCGAGGAAATCGCCTACATCAACGGCTGGATCGAGCAGCAGCAGCTCCGCCAGAGCGCTGAAAAATACGCCAAGTCGCCCTATGGCAGGCATCTGCTGCGCGTCGCCGACGGCAAGATCCGCTACTAGCCGGGGCGGCAGGGTCGGCAGTGCCGACAGCCGGTTGCTGCCGCGGATTCTGGCGACGACCATTGACCGCCACCGGGCAGTGCCCGGTCCCACCTGCTGCCGCGGGGACCAAGCAATATAGCGGGAATTCCAACGCATTCCACCATCCAGGGAAAAGCGGCCAAGGTCTGCGAATTTCCGGAATTCTCCGGAAATCACAGGTCGGCGTTTCCGGCCGGGCAGTGCCGACTGCCACTGGCTGCCGCGGGGGCCGCATGAATCTGTCGGCCATAGATTGGGGCCTCAGGATTCTCCGTTTGCGGAAGACCTGGGGGACTGCCCCACAAGGGCGACGAACGCCTCGCAGGAAGCGCTACCTTGCGCCGCCACCCCGCCTGCCTCACGAAAGCGCCTTTTTGCGCTTCACCCACGCTTCGCCCGAGGCAGTTGTCAGCTGCTAATCTCGTGGTTCAGTTGGATGCGCCCCGTCTCCTTCCGACCACCAAAAGCTGGTTTGATCGGAACGTATCCCTCTCAGAACGCACCCACGGGACCGCGTTAGAAAGGGTAAGGGGCCGGGCAGTGCCCGGTTCCACTTGCTGCCGCGGGGGCCACGCAACGCAGGCATAGGACAGGCGTCGCAAGCTCCCCTGGTCCCTTTGGCGGCCGCAGCCGTTGCTGCATCGCGCACAGCACATGAGGCTGCTGCCTCTAACTGAGCAGCCTGAGCCTGAACACAAATGACAGCCTCTCGAACGTATCAAAGGAGGAATCGATATGACCATACTTGTGACCGGCGGCGCCGGGTTCATTGGAGGCAACTTCGTATACTATCAGCTAAAGAACCACCCAGAGGATCGTGTGGTCTGCCTGGACAAGCTGACCTACGCGGGCAACCTGTCCACGCTTCAGGAGGCGATGAAGTGCGAGCAGTTCCGCTTCGTGCGCGGCGACATTGCCGATCGGGAGGCGGTCTACGCGCTGTTTGAGCAGGAGAAGCCGGACGTGGTGGTCAACTTCGCGGCGGAGAGCCATGTCGACCGCAGCGTGACGAACCCGGAGATCTTCCTGACGACGAACATCCTGGGCACGAGCGTGCTGATGGACGCGTGCCGGCGCTATGGTGTGGGGCGGTATCATCAGGTATCGACCGACGAGGTGTACGGCGACCTGCCGCTCGACCGGCCCGACCTGTTCTTCACCGAGGAGACGCCGATTCACACCTCCTCGCCCTATTCCGCGTCCAAGGCGAGCGCCGACCTGCTGGTGATGGCGTATCACCGCACCTATGGCCTGCCCGCGACCATTTCGCGCTGCAGCAACAACTACGGGCCGTACCACTTCCCGGAGAAGCTGATTCCACTGATGATCACCCGGGCGTTGGCCGATGAGCCGCTGCCGGTGTACGGCGAGGGGCTGAACGTGCGCGACTGGCTGTACGTCGAGGATCACTGCTCGGCGATCGACCTGATTATCCGCAGGGGGCGCGTGGGCGAGGTGTACAACATCGGCGGGCACAACGAGCGCACAAACATGCAGGTGGTCAAGACCATTCTGAAGGCGCTGGGAAAGCCGGAGAGCCTGATTCGCCACGTCACCGACCGGCCCGGTCACGACCGCCGCTACGCGATCGACCCCTCGAAGATCCACAGGGAGCTGGGCTGGCTGCCGAAAACGACGTTTGACGAGGGCATCCAGAAGACTGTCCGCTGGTACCTGGACAACCGGCAGTGGTGGGAGGAAATCCTCTCGGGCGAGTATCAGAGCTACTTTGAGAAGATGTACGCGGGGCGCGGGATGGAGGAAGCGAAATGAAGATCCTGGTGACGGGCGCGAAGGGACAGCTGGGCAGCGACCTGATGGAGCAGCTGGCCGCCCGGGGGCACGAGGCGGTCGGCGTGGACGTGGCCGAGATGGACGTGACCGACGAGCGCGCGGTGGACGAGGTGATCGGCGCCTGCCGCCCGGATGCGGTGATGCACTGCGCTGCCTGGACGGCGGTGGACGCGGCCGAGGAGCCTGAAAACCGGGAGAAGGTGCGCGCCATCAACGCGCTGGGCACTGAATACATTGCGAAGGCCTGCGCAAAGGCCGGCTGCAAAATGATGTACATCTCGACCGACTACGTGTTCTCCGGTCAGGGCGAGACGCCCTGGGATCCCGACTGCGCCGACTACGCCCCGCTCAACTGGTACGGAGAGACCAAGCTTGAGGGCGAGCGGGCGGTGTCGTCGCTGCTGGACAGGTACTTCATCGTGCGCATCGCCTGGGTGTTCGGCCAGCACGGCAAGAACTTCATCCGCACGATGCTGAAGCTGTCCGAGACGCACGACACGCTGCGGGTGGTGGACGACCAGATCGGCACGCCGACCTATACCTGGGATCTGGCGAGGCTGCTGATCGACATGATCGAGACCAACAAATACGGCTATTACCACGCCACCAACGAGGGCGGCTTCATCAGCTGGTACGACTTCGCCTGCGAAATCTTCCGCCAGGCAGGCAGGCCTACCCGCGTGCTCCCCGTCAGCACGCAGGAATACGGCCTCTCCAAGGCCCGCCGTCCCATGAACAGCCGCCTCTCCAAGGCCAAGCTGCGCGAGGCGGGCTTCACCCCCCTGCCCGACTGGCGCGACGCGCTGGCGAGGTTTTTGGAGGGGTAACGCTGGGACGGCCGCCTTTCTGAGAAAGGCGCCTTCCCAGACCCTTCCCGGAAAGCACTTTGATCCACTCGGCGAAGAGGTAAGAGAGATGCTGTTCCCCGAATGCGGTGTGGAGCAGGCAGTGCCTGCACCCACATGCTGCCGGCAGGCTGAGCCTGCACGCACATGCTGCCGCCGAATAGAACACGACTATCGGCCGCCATAGATTGAAGCGGCCAATGTCTGCGAATCCGCAGGCTCCCCTGCGGATTAATGGTCGGCAGGCTGAGCCTGCACGCACATGCTGCCGCGGGGGCCAAACATACCCTTCGGCCATAAATTGGAGCCTCAGGCTACTTCGCGATCGGAAGACTCGGGCGACTGCCCCACAAGGGCGACGAACGCCGCATAGAAAGCACTGCCTCCCGCCGCCAGCCCCGCCTGCCTCACGCAAGCGCCTTTTCGCGCTTTACCTACACCTCGCTTAAGGCAGTTGTCAGCTGCTAATCTCGTGGTTCAGTTGGACGCGCCAAGTCTCTTTCCGACCACCAAAAGCTGGCCCGACAGGAACGTATCCTTCTCAGAACGCACCCACGGGACCGCGCTAGAAAGGGTAAGGGGCCGGGCAGTGCCCGGTTCCACTTGCTGCCGGTCGGCAGTGCCGACAACCGCTTGCTGCCGCGGGTTCTGGCGACGACCATTGACCGCCATAGATTGGAGCGGTCAAGGTCTGCGAATCCGCGCTGCGGATTTTCTGTCGGCATTGCCAACTCGGGCTGCCGTCGAATAGCACACAAATCTGTCGGCCATAAATCAGAACCTCCAGATTCTTCGCGGTCGGAAGGCTCGAGGCTGCTGCCCCACAAGAGCAGCCTGGACAACAATCGAAGGCCGGGCACACGATCGTGCAGCCTGAGCCTAAAAATAAGAACAAAACAGAAAAGAGGAATACACATGGGCAAGATTACTGTGGAGGAATGCCACGCGCGGGACGGGCAGGTCATCGAGGGCCTGAAGGTCATCACGCCGACGGTGTTCGGCGACAACCGCGGCTATTTCGTGGAAACGTATAACGCGCGCGACATGGCGGCGGCGGGAATCGACCGCGTGTTTGTGCAGGACAACCAGTCGATGTCGATTAAGGGCGTGCTGCGCGGGCTGCACTTCCAGAAGCAGTTCCCGCAGGCCAAGCTGGTGCGCGCGGTGCGGGGCACGGTGTTCGACGTGGCGGTCGACCTGCGCGAGGGCTCGAAGACCTATGGCAAGTGGTTCGGCGTGGAGCTGTCCGAGGACAACTTCAGGCAGTTTTACATTCCCGAGGGCTTTGCGCACGGTTTTCTGGTACTCAGCGAGAAGGCCGAGTTTTGCTATAAGGTGACCGACTTTTACCACCCGGGCGACGAGGGCGGCCTGATCTGGAACGACCCAACGATCGGGGTCGAGTGGCCGATTCCCGAGGGCATGGAGCTGATCTTCTCCGAGAAGGACAAGAAGTGGCCGGAGCTGTGAGGAATTTCTTCTTCATCCGTTGACAGGCGCGGCGTTTGATGGTATGATTCGCAAAACGCTGTCGAACAGGCGGCGGAACGGGAGGAAAAGACGATGGACGAGCACCTGTATCCCATCCTTGAATTTGATCCCTGCAGGGCCGCGAAGATCAGCCCGAAGGCTGAACCGACGCTCGGCGAGCGGCTGGTGATCTGCTTCTTTCCGGAGGTGATTGAGGCACTGCTCAGCGAGAGGAAAATCTTCCTTGACCGCGTGCTGCCCGGCGAGAACCCGGTGTCCGTCTATCGCTTTGCGGATTCGGAGGTGCAGCTCGTGCTGGGCGCGATCGGCTGCCCGGCCTGCGGAGGAAACCTGGACATGATGAACGGCATGGGCGTGCGCAAGGTGATGTTCTGCGGGGGCGGCGGCGTGCTCGACAAAAACATCGAGGTGGGGCAGCTGCTGCTGGTTGACGGCGCGATCCGCGACGAGGGTTTCTCCTACCACTACCTGCCGCCGTCGCGCGTCGTGTATGCGGACGGGCAGGTCAACGGGCGCATCAGCCGGGAGCTCGACGCGCGCGGGATTTCCTACCTGCGCGGACTCGTGTGGACGACCGACGCGATTTATCGCGAGACCAACGACCGAATCGCCCGGCGCAGGGCTGAGGGCGCAAAGATCGTTGAAATGGAACAGGCGGGGTGCCTGGCCGTGGCTCAGTTCAGGCATATCGACTACGGCGCGCTGATCTACGGCGGAGACGACGTGTCCCAGGAAGAGTGGTCGCAGCGCGAATGGCGCAGCCGCAGGGGCATACGGTACGACCTGGTGCTGCTGTGCCGGGATCTGGTCGGGCGCATCTAGGATGAAATATCCCCCGGGGACGGTCAATGTCCTCGGGGGATGCCTGTATGGCGGCTCGTTATTCGGTGACGCGGCGCAGGTAGTCCAGACCCGCCTCGAGCGCGGTGAGGTTGTCCTCCATGCCCTCGAACTCGATGGACAGGAAGCCCTCGTAGCCGGCGTTCTTGAGCATTTGGACGCACTGCGCGACCGGGATCACGCCGTTGCCGACGACGGTGCCGCGGATGTAATTGCCGCCGCGGGAACGGAACCAGCCCATGCCGGGGTTGATGTCGCTGCCCGGCTTGCGCAGGAAGTCCTTGGCGTGGACGTGGAAGGCGTAGGGGATGGCGGTGCCCAGGGCGTGGACGCTGTCCTCGTCGGCACAGATGAAGTTGCCCATGTCGATCAGCCAGCCGTAGTTGGGATGGTTGACAGTGCGGATCAGGGTCTCGACGCGCTCGCTGTCCTGGATGATGAAGCCGTGGTTCTCGGTGCAGGTCTTCACGCCCTTGGCAGCGGCGTACTCGGTGACCTGGCGGATGTAGGGGGCGACGTCGCGCACGGCCTCGCGCCAGGTATAGCGGCCCTTGTCCTTGGGCAGCGCCCAGCACGCGTCGTGACGCAGCACGCCTGCGCCCAGCTCGACCGCCACGTCGACGCACGCCTTGACGCGCTCGACCTCGGCCTGGGGATCGTCGCACAGGAAGTTCGCGCCGATGGTATAGGCCACGACGGTCAGGCCGATCTTCTCGCAGTGCTCGCGGATTTCGCGGGCGGCCTCGAGCGGCTCCTTGCCGGAGTACTCGGGCAGCAGGTCGGTGAACTCGATGCCGTCGAAGCCCAGCTCCTTCGCCTTATCGCACAGCACGAGGTAGTTGCACTGGGTCTCTTTCTGGTACTTCAGAAAGCTGTAGCTGCTGACGCTGATTTTCATGGTGATTTCCTCCCTTACAATTGCAGATTACTTAAGCACAACCTCGTGGCCGGTGCGGGCGGATTCGTAGATGGCGTCCAGGATCTTCATCAGGGTCACGCCGTCCTCGGCCGGGTTGCGGCAGGGGATGCCGGTCAGGATGCAGTCCACAAAGTGGTTGATTTCCTTGTCGAAGGCGTTGCCGAAGTCGGTGGGCACGTCGGCCAGGGTCACGTTGCCCATGTAGCCGTTGTACTCGTTGTAGATCTCCAGCTTGTCGCCGTCCAGACTGGCGCCCGCCTTGGTGCCGAAGAGCTGAGTGGTGCCGCTGCCCTTGGCGTTCAGGCTGAAGCTGGCCTCGACCTGCAGCACCGCGCCGTTGTCATAGCGCACCATCGCGGTGGCCATGTCCTCGACGTTGAAGATGTCCTTCTTGCCCTCCTCGCGGCTCTCGGAGAGGTAGCTCACACCGCTCTTGATGTTCTCTCGCGCGCCCAGCTTGCTGAAGGTTGCGCCGTAGACCGAGACGGGCTGCGGACGGCCCATCAGGTAGCGGGTCATGTCGATCACGTGCACGCCCAGGTCGATCAGCGGGCCGCCGCCGGAGCGCGCCTTGTCGCCGAACCAGCCGCCCGGGAAGCCCTTGCGGCGCAGGTAGGTGGTCTTGGCGTAGTAGATCTCGCCGAACTGGTCGTTGTCGATGAAGTCCTTGAGCAGGCAGCAGTCGTTGCCGAAGCGGCGCACGAAGCCGATCATCAGCACCTTGTTGTTCCTGCGGGCCGCGTCGGCCATCGCCTCGGCCTCCTGCGCGTTCATGGCCATGGGCTTTTCGCAGAGCACGTGCTTGCCGGCGTTCAGGGCGGCGATGGTGCACTCGGCGTGCGCGGCGTTCCAGGTGCACACGCTGACCGCGTCGATCTCCGGGCAGGCCGTCAGCATGTCGTTCACGTTCAGGAAGCGGCGGGCGGGGTCAACATTGTACTCGTCGCCGCGGTGGTTCAGGTTCTTCTCGTTGATGTCGCACAGGGCGTAGATTTCCACGTTCGGGTTCTTGGCATAGGCGGGCAGATGCACGCCCGAGATGCCGCCGCAGCCGATGACCGCGATCTTGAGTTTCTTGTCCATGACGAAAACCTTCTTTTCTTCAGAAAATAAATGAACTGCCGGGTATGTTCTGATAATCGTGGGAAGGGCCAGAGGCTTTGCGCCGAAACCAGGCCTGCCTTACGAAAGCGCCTTTCGGCGCTTCACTCACACTGCGCCTAAGGCAGTTGTAAGCTGTTAAACTCGTGGTTTAGTTGAAATCACGCAGCCTCTTTTCGACCACCAAAAACTGGCCTGCCAGGAACGTATCTTTCTCAGAGCGCACCTACGGGACCGCGTTTGGAGGGGTAGGGAGATCCAAGGGGGCCTAGGGGAGCAATCGCAAGCTCCCCTGGTCCCTTTGGCGGCAGCAGGTTATGGGGTAGTTTCCCAGAGGCTTCTGACCACGAAGTACCCTGAGGCTCTAATCTATGGCCGAAGGGTACGTGTGGCCGGCGCTAGCAGGTGGAACCGGGCACTGCCCGGTGGGAGCAGGCACTGCCTGCTCCACGCCGCATTCGGGGGAATACGTTTCTTTTTCGTCTTCAGTTATGCGGATCAGAGTGCTTTTCTGGAGAGCTCGAGAGGGGCTTTTCTCAGAAAAGCCGCCTCTCGAACGTATCCCTAACCGATGATGCCGCGCAGGAAATCGACGGCGGTCTTGATATCGGCGGCGGGGTTGTCGCCCACCTCGCGCTCGATGGTCAGGAAGCCCTTGTAGCCGATTTCGTCCAGCGCCTTGAGGTAGGCGGGGAAGGGCACGTCGCCGGTGCCGAGGGCGAGCTCGATGAAGGCGGGGTTGGTGACCAGCGGATCGCCGGGGCGCAGGCCGTAGATGACCTCGGGATCGCGGTCGTCGAGCTTGCGGCCGTCCTTGGCGTGGGTGTGGACGATGTAGTCCTTGAGGTTATGCACGGCCTTGACCGGGTCGTCGCCGGTGACCATGACCAGGTTGGCGGGATCCAGGTTGACCGCCACGCCGGTGGAGTGCAGCGAATCCAGGAAGCCCTTGAGCACCAGAGAGGTCTCGGGGCCGGTCTCGATGGCGAAGTGCGCGTTCAGGGTGTCGGCATAGGCGGCCAGCTCGCCGCACGCGTCCTGCATGATCTTGTAGCGGGGATGGCTCGGGTCGGAGGGCACCACGCCGATGTGGGTGGTGACGATGTTGGTCTCAAACTCCATGGCCAGATCGAGGATGCGCTTGGACTTCTCGACCAGGTCGGGGTTCAGGTCGGGATTGCCGAAGCCGTGGCCCAGGTCGCCGCACAATGCGGAGATCACCAGGCCGTGATCCTTGACCATCTTGAAGAATTCCTTCTGGGCGGCGGGGGTGGTGATGCCCTTCTGCTCCAGAGCGGTGGGAGTGGCGTAGACCTGCAGGCCCTGAGCGCCCAGCGCGCGGGCGGCGTCCATGGCCTCGGCGGCCGGCTTGTGGAAGGATTCGAGCATCACGCCGATCGGGAACTTATACATAAAACTCAACCTCCATGTTTTTTGAAGTTTTGGTTTTTGCTCACTTCACCTGTTGCTTTTCTGACAATTGTAGTATATAGTATTTCTGGTATCTCGTAAAGAGCGAATCTTGCGAAATATTGACACAATCTTGGCCGCGGGGCATTTCGGCGCGCAGAAGGAACCTGAAAAGCCGATTTGCCGCGCGCGCGAAGTTTATACACCGTCGTTTCATCCCATCCCGACGCGCGAAAGGAGGCGGCTCTTCGTGGCGCAGTATGAGCTTCACCAGTACGAAGATCCCCAGTTTCCCATCATTTACCATCTGGACTGCCTGCACGCGGGCAGCAGCTTTCACATGCACTGGCACGAGGGCGTGGAGATGCTCTACTGCACTGAGGGCCGGGTGCAGTTCCTGCTGGACGGCACGGTCTGCTCGATCGAGCCGGGGGAGATCCTGATCATCAACAGCGGCAAGATCCACATCGGGCGGTCGCTCGAGCCGGTCAGCAGCTATTACTGCCTGATCCTGAACCGCGCCTTCCTGGAGAGTCACGGCCTGCCGGTGGACGGCGCGCAGACCGAGCCGGTGACCTCCGACCCCGACATGGTGGCGGTCTACCGGCAGATCATCCGGGAAATGACCGAGCAGCAGGCCTGCTACAAGAGCGCGGTGCTGGGCCTGTGCGTGCAGCTGTACGCGCTGCTGCTGCGCGGACATCGCCTGCCCGAGCGGGGAACGGTCTCCCAGCGGCCGCAGGCGGTCAAGGTCTGCATCCGCTACCTGCGCGACCACTTCTCCGAGGACAACGCCATCGAGGACGCGTGCCAGGCCGCGGGCGTGAGCCGGTACACGATCTGCCGCCTGTTCAAGAGCTACGTCGGGCTGACCCCGGTCAACTTTCTCAACGCCCTGCGCTGCGACGAGGCGCGCGCGCTGATCGCCTCGGGCGAGTGCAACGTCTCCGAGGCCGCGCACCGCGTGGGGGTGGAAAACCTGTCCTACTTCTCCCGCCTCTACCGCCGCCACATCGGTCAGCTCCCCAGCCAGAAGTGAGCCTGGCCGGCCGTGCCGACTGCCACTTGCTGCCGGCAGGCTGAGCCTGCACCCGGTTGCTGCCGCCGGACAGAACACGAATCTGTCGGCCATAGATTAGAGCCTCCAGATTCTTCGCAGGCAGGCTGAGCCTGCACGCACTTGCTGCCGCCGGTCGGCAGGGCCGACTGCCACTTGCTGCCGCCGGACAGAACACGAATCCGGGAACCATAGATTCAAGTTCCCGAATTCTTCGTAAGAGGAAGACTCGGGGAAACTGCCCCACAAGGGCAACGGACGCAAAGCGAGAGCACCTGCTTCCCGCCGTAACCCCTGCCTACATCGCTTACGCGCTTTGCGCGGGAACCACACCGCACCCGAGGCAGTTGTCAGCTGCTAATCTCGTGGTTCAGTTGGACATGCCTCGTCTTCAAGCACCTACCAAAAGCTGGCCTGATTGGAACGTATCTCTCTCAGAACGCACCCACGGGACCGCGTTAGAAAGGGTAAGGGGCCGGGCAGTGCCCGGTTCCACTTGCTGCCGCGGGGGCCACGCAACGCAGGCATAGGACAGGCGTCGCAAGCTCCCCTGGTCCCTTTGGCGGCCGCAGCCGTTGCTGCATCGCGCGCAGTACCGCGCAGCGCCCGAGGCACTGCCTTCCGCCGCCGTCCCGCCTGCCTTGCGAAAGCGCCTTTTTGCGATTCACCCACGCCTCGCCTGAGGCAGCTGTAAAGTAAAGACGGGGGTATCAAAAGGGACATTGGGCGCTCACGAGGCGTCCTTTTTTGTGGAGCGAGAGAATGCGCGGCTACCTCGAATGGCTGGCGCCGGGCTCTGCCTGGGCAAGGGCCATGGCGGCGACGCAGCAGAGCCCGTCATAAGCGGTGGCGAATGGAGGCCGCCTGTGGAGTACCGCGTCGACGAAGGCGTCGATGACGCCGGAGGGCTGCTGCGCCTGATTGGTCGACAGGCCGCCGAAGCTGAGCACCGTGCGTTCTCCATCGCGGGTTTCCAGCACAAGGTCCGCGTTAGGCCAGCAATAAATCAGCATTCGTCCGTTCTCGCAGTAGAGAGAGACGCTGTTTTCCTCCTGTCCGTAATTGCACCAGGACGCCATGATTACGCCATGGACGCCCCCTTCCGTCCGGCACAAAAGGGATGCGTGATCGCAGACCTCGATCGGCGCTCCGGACGCATCTTTTTTATCCAGCGTGGACAGATCGGAGACGACGCCTGTGATGGGTTCGCCGAGCAGGGCATTGATCAGGTCGATTTTGTGCACGGCAAGATCGCTGAGCACGCCGCATCCGGCCGCCTTGCTGAAAAACCAGCAGCCGCCCTGACTGTCGATACTCCAGCTTTCCGGGCCGCCGTGCCGGAAGGAAGCGGTAAACGAAATGACGCGTCCCATGCGGCCGGTTCGGAGGATTTTCATTGCCTCCTGATGTGCGGGAAACAGCCGCTGGTTATGCGCAGGTATAAGCAGCCGCCCGGTTTCCTTTGAAGTTTTGCATAGCATTTCGGCGTCTTCCACCGTGAGCGCCATAGGTTTTTCGCACAGCACATGCTTGCCGGAAAGAAGCGCTTCGCGCGCAATGACCGCGTGGGTCTGGTTTGCGCTGCACAGACTGACGGCGTCAATATCACTGCGGCGGAGCAATGCGCGATAGTCTTCAAATGCATCCGCGCGATAGAGTGAGGCTAATTCAGCGGCGCGCCCCGGTACGGCGTCAGCAAAAGCCGTCAGGCGGCAATCGGGGTTGCGAGAATACTCAGGGGCGTGTCGTACACGCGCGATGGTGCCGCAGCCGATGATCCCTATGTTCAGCATGGTGAACAGCTCCTGTTTCATGAATTTTCATGAATAGTATAGCATGGGAATGTCTGGTATAAAATGAGAAAAGCGACCCGTTTCTGGATAAAACCGATTTCAAGAGCCGCATGGAATTTGGGTGCTTCCGTCGGGGCGGTCCAGGCGGTACGATGTCTTCGTACACGACGAAAAAGCCCTGAATCTCGGCATTTTCCGATGATTCAGGGCTTTAGCGATGGCGTGCCCGGAGGGATTCGAACCCGCGACCTTTTGGTTCGTAGCCAAACACTCTATCCGGCTGAGCTACGGGCACATGCAGTTCCTTTCCGAACGTGCTT
>CAKUFI010000008.1 GCA_934647305.1 uncultured Clostridia bacterium
CATTTTCCAGAGCAAAAATCGTTTCCCTGCAGTTTTTGCGCCCGGAAATCTCTTAGATTTCAGCAAAAACTGGAGAGGGTGGCCGTGGCGGGGGAGCTTGCTTCCCCGTCCACCAGCTTGTCAAAACCTTTTTTGACAAGCTGAAAGTACCGCTTGTATAGGCGGTACTTTTTGTATGCGAGAAAGCCGTTTTACCCCATCCGATTCGCCAGCCGACCGATGCCGTCGATTTCAACCTCGACCAGATCGCCCGCCTTGAGCCAGACCTGCTTTTCGGGCGGGTAGCCCAGGATTACGCCGTCGGGCGTGCCGGTGAAGATCAGGTCGCCCGGCTCGAGGGTCATGGTGCGGGAGGCGTAGCGCACGATTTCGGCACAGCCGAAGATCATCTGATCGGTGTTGCCGCACTGGCGCAGCTCGCCGTTGACGTAGCTTCTGATCTGCTTATTCTCCGTCGAGAATTCATCCGCCGTCGCCACCCACGGCCCGACCGGGGCGAAGCCGTCCGGCGTTTTGCCCAGCAGCCACTGACCGGACACGAACTGCAGATCGCGCGCGGACAGGTCGTTTCCGCAGGTATAGCCGAAGATCGCCCCCTGCGCCTGCTCGCGGGTGAGGTGCTTGCCGCCCCTGCCGATGACGATCACCAGCTCGGCCTCGTAGTCCACCTTGTGCGCGCATTCGGGGATGGATACAGTCTGTTCGTGCGCGGCCAGCGCGGTCGCGAACTTGCTGAACAGCACCGGCTCCGCGGGGAGCTTGTCGCCGGTCTCCTCGATGTGCTTTTTATAGTTGATTCCGACGCACAGCACCTTGCCCGGGCGGGTCACCACCGGCAGAAAGTGCGCGTCGCGCTCAGGCAGCCGGGTCAGCACCGGCGCGCTTTTCAGGCGCTCCGGCCGCTCGATCGCCTCCAGCATGCCGGAAAGGCCGCCCAGCAGCTCCAGGCCGCTCGCGCCCTTGCGGGCCAGGCAGCGCTGCCCCTGATATTCAATCTGGCACAGCTTCATCCGTATGCCTCCTCACTCCGCCGAATAGTAGTTGCACAGCGCGATGCACGCCACGCCCACCAGGAACGCCACGATCGCGCCCACCGTGAAAAACTCGCTCCAGCCCGGGAAAATCGAGAACACCGAGCCGATCACGAAGCCCAGTATGGCCGAATACGTAGCCATCTCGCAGTGCGCCAGCAGCCACTTGATCAGCTTCGCGCAGCCGAACAGGCCGATCAGGCAGCCGATTCCGAAGGGGATGACCAGCGGCATCGCGGAAAGCGGCGCGCTCGTGAGCTTGGCCACCGCGCCGATCACCACGCCGTACGCGCCCATCAGCACCATCACAAACGAGCCGCTGATGCCCGGAATAATCATGCAGCTCATCGCCACAATGCCCCAGATCACCAGCCGCACGCACTGACTGAAATAGCTGCCGGTCATCTCGGTCGCCGACTGGTCGCCCGTGCCCATCACGGCCATGACGATCATCGCGCCCAGCGTAATCAGGCCGGGCAGCACGTTCGATACGCCCACGCGCAGCTTTTTGCCCTGATACAGCGCCTTTTTCGCGATCATCGGGATGCTGCCCAGGATCACGCCGATGAAGAAGCTCTGCGCCAGCGACGGGTAATTGATCAGCACCCAGTTCATCAGCTTGCCGAAAATCAGTATGCCGATCCCCGCGCCCAGGCCGAAGGCAATCAGGAAGCGAAGCTCCTTTTTCCACTGGTGCCTGAAGTCCGCGATCACCCCGATCAGGCGCTCGTATATGCCGAACACGACGGCGATCGTGCCGCCCGACACGCCCGGGATGACGTTTGCCAGGCCGAACATCACGCCAACCAGCACCATAAACAGATCATGAGACATTCATTTATCCCTCCCGACGATCCATATTTTACCGCCTACAGGATAGCACGCGCATCCTTCCCCTGTCAAGGCATTCCGCGTTCAGTCTTCGCCCATTTCCCGCCAAGTCGGCCTTGCCCATGATCGACGCAGCCGCCCGTTCGCTTCTGAACGGGCGGCCCAGACTGTCAAAAAACCCAGGAGAGCTCGAGAGGGCCGCAGCCCTTTCGACCGGGCAGTGCCCGGCTCCACTTGCTGCCGCTTTTCCATAAGAAAGGCAGTGCAAATATACAACGTGGGCACGGGACGGTTTTTGCGTCGGAAAATCCCATTTTCCAGAGAAAAAAGCGTTTCCTTGCAGGCTCCGCGCCCGAAAAATCTTCGATTTTTAGCGGAGACTGGTGAGGGTGGCAGGAAGGCTGAAAACCCTTTGGGTTTTCAGGTTTCGCCTTTGGCGAAACTGCCGACGGCTCAAATCGAAGATTTGAGCCGCGGCACCTGGCGGGGAACTTGCTTCCCCGTCCACCAGCTTGTCAAAACTTGTTTGACAAGCTGAGCCGCCCGTTCGCTTGCAAACGGGCGGCTGAAGGGGCGTTACTTTTTCGGCGCGAAGGGCTTGGGCTGCTGCCGGGTGGGGTAGAGCGCCTCGTAGGATTCCTCTTCCTGCTCGTCGTCGGGCAGCGCGGGCATGAGGCCGGTGCAGTCGGTGGCCGAGGCGGTCGTCACGCGCTGCGCCTTGTGTCCGTCCTTTTCAGGCATGGTCGTCATCTCCATCGTCAACTCCTCTGAAGAAATGCGCCCGAATCCGCGTCCGGGCACGCCTATTCTGCCCCCGCGCCGCGCCGGCTATTCGTCCGCGTCGTCATCCGGAGCTTCAGGCGCCGCGCCCGCGTCCACCATTCCCTCGCCGATAATATACGCCACGACCGCCGCGCCCGCCATGATGAGCGCGGTCACCTGCGACGCGACCGCCTCGCTCGCCCCGAACGCCAGCATCAGCGGGCCCACGAATCCGGCCACGGCCAGCCAGAACTTGCGGCTGGTCAGCTTGCGCTTCCAGTTGATTTTCCACTCCATCGCGTTATTCCTCCCGTTCCAGCTCGTCAATGCGCCTTTGCGCGTTTTTGCAGCTTTCCTCGCACCGGACCATGCGCGTGGTCAGGTCGGCGATCTGATTTCCGTGTGTGCGTACTTCTACGCGCATGTCCTCGATGCCCCGGTTCGCGCTGTCCAGCTTGCCCTCGATGCGCGCCAGGCTCATCGCGTCGTCGCGCAGCTGCCTGTCGTCGGCCCGGCGGCTGTTTTTCACGGCAAAGAAGATGCCCAGCGCGCACCCAAGCGCCGAGAGCACCGAGACCGCCAGCTCCCAGCTCATACTCGTCTGGCCCCCTTCGAGGAAATCCAGCCCGTGTCCTCGCCGTAGCGCACGCCGACCCAGTTTTCATTCCACAGGCCGCTGGAGGGATACACGTCGCCCGTTCGGACCACGCCCAGCTTCGCGCCGAACACGCTGGGCTGCGCGCGCACGTACCAGCGCCCGTTGTCCACCTGCACCTTTCCGTAGTCCGGCAGGTGCGGCGCGGAGACCGGCTCGCTCCCTTCCGCCAGGTCGCCGTCGAGCGCGGCGCGCGTTTTGCCGCCCACGCGGCCGTCCTGCGCAAGGCCCTTATCCGCCTGATAGGCCCTGACCGCCCGCTCGGTCGCCTCGCCGAACTCGCCGTCCGCGCCCCACCTGCCGCAGGAATACCCCAGCGCGATCAGGTCGCTCTGCAGGCCGGAGACGTCGCTTCCAGTCATGCCGCGCGCCAGCACGCGGGGAGCTGCTTCCTCGGGCTCCGCCGCCTGGCCGTAGTCGAAGTACTGTGTCATCAGGCCCCACAGGTTCCAGTTGTTGCTCAGCAGGCGGGTCTTCACCACGCCGTACATCACGCCCTTGGCCTCGATCACCCACCAGTCGCCCTCCGGCCTGCCCTCCTCGACCGGCCGGTACAGAAAGCCCACGTGGTGCACGTAGCTGCTTCGCTTGAATACCGCCGCGCCGGGCACGCGCCGCTCGGCCGGAATCATGCCCTCGCCCTTGACGGCGCACCAGCTCGCGTAGTTGTTGCGGGCGCGCACGTCGATTTTTCGCCCCAGCTTCTCGGTCAGGTATCCGTCGGCCAGCCCCTGGCAGTCGAACACCCGGGGCGCGTGCTCCCGCCAGTAATTCGCCTTGTCCAGCTGCTCGCCCATATACTGCCCGGAAAAGTACCACTCGGACAGCTTCTTCGGGTTCTGGCCGATCGCAGCCATGATATACCCGCATCCGTCCTCCTGCTGCCTGGCGCACCACTCGGCAAACGCCGCCGCGCTGAATTTCTCCATTTTTTTCAGCCTCCTCGCATGCGTGATCGCGCTTTTCACGCGTCATGCCGATCATAGGACACTTCATGCGAACGGAAGCGACATCCTCGCTTCAGGCCATCGTATGCCGGGGCGGGGAAGGCGGTGCGCCTCAAAAAAGAAAAGACGGGGGAAATCTCCTCCGTCCCAGACTGTCAAAAAACTTGAGAGAGCTCGAGAGGGCCGCAGCCCTCTCGAACTTTCAATCGTGCCCAGCGGCGTGTACGGTGGGCACGGGGCGATTTTTGCGTCGGAAAATCTCATTTTCCAGAGAAAAAATCGTTTCCCTGCAGGCTCCGCGCCCGAAAAATCTTCGATTTTTAGCGGAGACTGGTGAGGGTGGCAGTGGCGGGGGAGCCTGCTTCCCCGTCCACCAGCTTGTCAAAACTTTTTTGACAAGCGGAGACGGGGAAAAATCTCCTCCGTCCTTTGACCCTGCCGAATTTTGAGAGGCTTTCAGCCCCTTCTCAGCTGCTGAGTTCGTTTTCCTCGTACTTCATCGCCCGAAGCATCTGCAGCGCCGCGTCCTTTTGAAAAGGGGTCAGGCAGACCCAGCAGCTGAACAGCTCCTTCATCGCGGGGCTCATTTCGACCATCTCTCCCTCGGCGAAAAACTGCGAAAGCGTGATGCCGAAGCCCCTGCAGATCACCTCGAGGGTCGAGACGGAGGGAACCGTATTTCTCCTGAAAATGTTTCCTATCGTGGACTGAGCCAGGCCGCATTCTTTTGACAATCGGTACTCGGTCCACCCTCGCTCCTTCAGCAGCTGCTGAAGGCGAGCATGCATATCCATTGCGTCACCGCCTTTCATGCAACCATTTTACCACTGAAGTGAGGGCAAAAAATACATAAAAGTCGTAGCGCAGATAGATACGCAAAGAAACCGGAAATCCTTGCGCGCAGAGTGTTAAAAGCGGCGAACTGGGTGAATATTGGGCGAAAAGGCGATGCAGAATGGGCCGAAAACCGCCCTGTATCCGTACGTTTCGCGCAGAAAAAAACGCCGCCCTTCCTGCGATTTTCAGGACCGGCGGCGCGGAAAAATACATATTTTTGCCGAAGAAATGGATCAGCCGACCGTCAGCGTGGGCAGGCCGAAGTCCACGCGGAAGGAGGGCTTCTTCTCCAGGTGATAGCTGCGCTTCTCGGACTTGCCGTTCGCGATAATCTCCACGTCGTACTCGCCGTAGAAGCCCTTGATCACGACCGAGCCGTCGGCCGCGGAAACGGCCTCGCCCTGGGTGTGCCACACGTCGTTGAACAGACTGCGGATCATCTTCAGCGCGGGCTTGGGGGTCAGGTCAAAGTGCATCAGGCCGCCGGCCAGGCGGTTTTCGCCGTTGTTAAAGTCGCCGGGCGTCGCGCCGTAGGCATAGCCGTCCACCAGGTTCCAGTAGATGATCGCCTCCATGTTGGGCACGCTGAACCAGACGGTGTACAGGTTCTTGAGCAGCTCGGCCTGCAGATCCTCGGCTTCCTTGCTGTGAGGATCATGGCAGGGGAAGGTGACCTCGGTCATCTGCATCGGGCAGTGGAACGCGTCCTGGAAGGTGTCAAACACGCGGAACATGTTCTCCAGGTCACACTGATGGGAGACGACCTCCTCCTCGTTCTGCGGGTTGGACCAGATGTGGTACTGGAAGCCCACGGTGTCGATGCGCGCGCCCTTGAGCTTGGCGCGTTCGATCTGCATGAAGTAGGGGTTGCGGTTATAGCGGAAGGGCTCGCGGAAGGGCTCGCCGCCCTCGTTGCAGATCAGCTCGTTCTGCGGAAAGATGCGCTCGGCCATGCGGAAGCTGCGCTCCATGAACAGCGGGTCGAAGTACATCTTGGTGGTGGAGTGGCCCCAGTAGGACTCGTTGGTCACTTCCCAGCCGGGGATGCGGCGGGCATAGCGGTCGGCGCACTGATGGAAGCGCTGCTCCAGCAGGTGCCACTGCTGCTCGGCGGTGTACTTGTTCAGCCACTCGGGGCAGAAGTGGTCGTAGTTCAGGCAGTGTGCCTTGGGGGTGATGCCGTTGGCCTCGCAGTACTCCAGGCACAGGTCGGGCGCGGGGCGGCGGTACACCTTGGGCGAATTCTTGTCATAGCGCGGCTTGCCTTCCTCGGGCTCCAGCGTGTCCCAGTAGAAGGGCAGCGTGGCGAAGTTGAAGTGATCCTTGAACGCCTCGCGGTAGGCGGCGTTCTTCTCCCCGGTCTCGAACTCGTCCAGCATGAACAGGTTCGCGCCGTAGTGAAAGTCGTGCGTCCTCTGGTTGTACCTGATGCGCACGCCGGGCACGGGCTTGCCCTCCTTGTCCACCACGCGGAAATGCACGCGGCCCTTGCGGTTGGCCTCAATGCCCGCGGCAACGCGGTCCTTCATCAGGTCGGCGTTGTCGACAAACGGTTTGAGCAGGTATTCCTCACGATTCATTGCGTATCCCTCCTGTTGTCAGTGATTCTCTCCATCCAGTATAAATGATTCTACACGCCCTGTCAATTCGAAAAAAACATCAAAAAGGTGTCCAAAAGGCAGGCTGAGCCTGCACGCACTTGCTAGCGCCGGCCAAGCGAATCTGTCGGCCATAAACCAGAGCCTCCAGATTCTTCGTATGCGGAAAACTCAAGGCTTCTACCCCACAAGAGTTACGATGAACGGGCTGAGCCTGCACGCACTTGCTGCCGCCGGACAGCACACGCCCCCATCCGCCATACATTCAAGTGGCTGGGGGCTTTGCTTGGAGCCTGCCGCCCGCGCTGCGGCCCCTTCAGGCGAGGCATAAATGGCTTCGAATCGCGGAAGGCTCCCCTGAAAGGGGAGCTCAGCTTGTCAAAAAAGTTTTGACAAGCTGGTGGACGGGGGAGCAAGCTCCCCCGCCACTGCCACCCTCTCCAGTCTCCGCTAAAAATCGAAGATTTTTCGAGCGCGGAGCCTGCAAGGAAACGCTTTTTTCTCTGGAAAATGGGATTTTCCGACGCAAAAACCGTCCCGTGCCCGCCGTACATGCCGCCGGGCACGATTGAAAGTTCGAAAGGGCTGCGGCCCTCTCGAGCTCTCCTGGGTTTTTTGACAGTCTGGGCTCCCCTGAAAGGGGAGCTGTCACCGCAAGGTGACTGAGGGGTCTCCCAGCCCGAACCGGGGAGCAAACGTTATTCTTCCGTTAAACGCTTGATTCGTTAACCGACTTCTGGTATACTTCCATATTAGCGCATCCCTTGCCCTGGGCCGCGCGCTCAGGGCCGCAAGTCCATAAGGAGGTGAAAAGCAATGAATCAATACGAAGTCATGTACGTAATCGACACCACGCTCGATGACCAGGCTCGTGCCGCTCTGATCAACCGCTTTTCGGAACTGGTTGTAGCCAACGGCGGTCAGGTGGACCGCGTTGACGAGTGGGGCAAGCGCCGTCTGGCCTATGCCATCAACTACAAGACCGAGGGCTACTACGTGCTCATGTACGTCACTGCGCCCGCCGATCTGCCCCGTGAGCTGGAGCGTAACTTCCAGATCAACGAGGCTGTTCTCCGCTCTCTGGTGATCCGCTTTGAGGGTGCTCTGCCCCCCAAGCGCGAGGCCCTGAAGCCCAACACGTTCGGCCAGCAGCCGGCTGCCGAGGCGCCCGCTCAGGAAGCAGTCGCTGAAGCGCCCGCCGAAGAGGCCGCTCCCGCCGAGGCTGTGGAAGCCGCTCCCGCGGAATAATCCGCCGAAGCGCCCGGATGGAAGGCAGGTAATACGGTATGAATAAGGTATTTATGATTGGCAACCTGGTGGCCGACCCCGAGCTGCGCAGAACCGGCTCTGACATTGCCGTGTGCACGTTCCGCATCGCCGTTCAGCGGCGGTTCACGAACCAGCAGGGCGTGCGCGAGGCCGACTTCTTCAATGTGGTCGTCTGGCGTCAGCAGGGTGAAAACTGCGCCAAGTATCTCTCCAAGGGCCGCCGCTGCGCGGTCGTCGGCTCGCTTCAGTCCCGTACCTATGATGCGCAGGACGGAACCAAGCGTACCATCGTGGAGATCGTGGCCGACGAGGTGGAATTCCTCAGCTCGCCGCAGGAGCGCCAGTACAATAATCCCGGCGACGTACCGCCGCCCCCCGCTCCGTCCGCGTCTTACACAAGCAATACCGGCTTTACCCAGGTAGACGATGACGAGCTTCCGTTCTAAATCACCCGAATAAGGAGGAGACAACCATGTCTGAAGATAGAGGCGATCGCGCCGCGCGTCGTCCTCGTGGCGTTCGCAAGCAGCGCCGCAAGGTTTGCACGTTCTGCGTGGATAAGATTCAGCACATTGACTACAAGGACATCACTCGCCTGCGTCGTTTCACCAACGAGCGCGGCAAGATCCTGCCCCGCCGCATGATGGGCACCTGTGCCAAACACCAGCGTCAGCTGGGCGTCGCCATCAAGCGCGCCCGCGCCATTGCGCTGCTGCCCTACGCGGCCGATTAATTCAGTGCGCATAAAGCCGCTCTTCTTTCGAAGAGCGGCTTTATGCTTGTCAAAAAAGTTTTGACAAGCTGGTGGACGGGGAAACAAGCTCCCCGCCAGGTGCCGCGCCTCAAATCTTCGATTTGAGCCGTCGGCAGTTTCGCCAAAGGCGAAACCTGAAAACCCAAAGGGTTTTCAGCCTTCCTGCCACCCTCACCAGTCTCCGCTAAAAATCGAAGATTTTTCGGGCGCGGAGCCTGCAAGGAAACGATTTTTTCTCTGGAAAATGGGATTTACAAAAACCGCCCTGTGCCCACACTGCGTATTTGCACTGCCCGAGTCGGCAATACCGACGGGTGTTTTTCGGAGAAAACCGGAGAAATTGGGAACTCCAATCTATGGTTCCCAATTTCGTCGCCCGAACCGGCGGCAGCAAGTGCGTGCAGGCTCAGCCTGCCCAGCGGCGATCTGGTGAAAAAATTATGACACATGTCAATGCGGCTTGATTTTGCGCAAAGAGGCGTTTATAATGGAAGCGAGGTGAAGAATTATGCCGCAGTGCCCGTTGATTTTGATTTGTGACGACGACCCGGTGGTGCACGAGTCGCTTGGTATGTACCTGGACGCGGAGGGCTATGAGCACATTTCCGCGTATAACGGCGAGGAGGCCCTGGCCATGGTCGAGGACCGCCATCCCGACCTGATGATCCTGGACGTGATGATGCCGCGCATGTCGGGCATCGACGTGTGCCGCACGGTTCGCCTGACCAAGAAGCTGCCCATCATCATGCTGACCGCCAAGAGCGAGGAAATCGACCGCATCCTGGGCCTGGAGCTGGGCGCGGACGACTACATCGTCAAGCCCTTCAGCCCGCGCGAGGTCATCGCCCGCATCAAGGCGGTGCTCAGGCGCTTCTCCGAGCCGGCCGACGTGGACGAGTCGATCGTGCGCTTCCCGCAGCTGGAGGTCAACCTGAGCAATTACCAGGTCAAGGCCGCCGGCAAGGTCATTCCCTGCACGCCCAAGGAAGTGGAGATCCTGCACATGCTGACCTCCCACGCGGGCCAGGTCTTCTCTCGCGAGCAGATCCTCTCCCACGTCTGGGGCTATGACTTCTTCGGCGACACGCGCACGGTGGATACCCACATCAAGCGCATCCGCCAGAAGCTGCCGCAGGAGGGCGTGCCGTGGGCGCTCAAGACCGTGTACGGCGTGGGCTACAAATTCGAGGTGAATACATGAGACACAGCGTGCTGGTGCAGCGTGTCTACGGGGTGGTCGTGATTGCGCTCGCTTTCACGGCCATCTTTACTGCGCTCACCTATTCAATCCTGTCGCGCGCGATGTTCACCAACATCAAGGCGGCCGAGCTGCTGCCCAAGGCGCGGGCGCTGAGCAAGCTGGTCAGCACGTCCTATGATGACGAAAACTACCACTACGCCATGCGCGAGGTGCTGGGCGAGATGGACGACGACGCGTCGCTGCTGGGCGCGTACTTTATCATCGTGGACGCAAACGGGCATCCTGTGCTCTCCAGCGACGGCGTGAGCCTGAAGGGCCTCAACGGCGCGAAGGACATGATCGAGCAGATGCTCTCCGGTCAGGAGACCCAGCTGTACAGCAAGTGGATCTTCTCCCAGCTCAACGTGGTCAGCGTAGGCACGCCCATCTTCCGGGACGACACGATCATCGGCGGCGTGCTGGTGTTCGTGCCGCTGTACGAGGCGATGGCCGCATCGAGCAGCATGAACAGCGCGCTGCTGTTGTCGCTGTTTATCATCATGCCGCTGACCCTGCTGCTGATCTACCTGTTCGCGGGCCGCATGGCCAAGCCGCTGCGGCAAATGAAGGACGTGGCCATCTCCATGGCCGAGGGCGACTATCAGGTGCGCGCCAACGACGAGCAGCGCGGCGAGATGGGGCAGCTGGCCCGCTCGCTCAACCACCTGTCTCAGGAGCTGTACCGCAACATCAGCGAGCTGACCGTGGAGCGCAACCGCCTGCGCCAGTCGGTCGACGGCCTGAAGGAGGGCTTCGTCTCGGTGGACAGCCTGGGGCGCATCGAGCACTACAACCCCGCCGTCAAGCGCATGTTCAGTCTGCTGCCGCCCGCAGGCAAGGGCCGCCAGATGGAGCTGATTCCCAACGAGGCGGTCTGGGGCGACTTCCGCGCCGCCATCGATGAAAAGAGCGCCCGCACCCGCCAGGTGGAGGTGCTCGACCGGCTCATCCGCATCACGATCACCCCGCTGATCGACGAAAACCAGAACTGCGTGGGCGCGGTCGGCCTGTTCACCGACATCACCGAGCAGGAGCGCCTGGAGCGTACCCGCCGCGACTATGTGGCCAACGTGTCCCACGAGCTGCGCAGTCCGCTGACCGCCATGCGCGCCCTGCTCGAGCCCATGCACGACGGCATGGTGCGCGACGAGGCCACCATCAAGCGCTATTACGACATCCTGCTGCGCGAGACCATGCGCCTCTCCCGCCTGATTAACGACCTGATGGAGCTGAGCAGGCTGCAGAGCGGCACGCTCTCCCTCGACCGTGAGGAGGTTTCCCTCGATGAGATGCTCTCCGACCTGGCCGAGCGCTACCGCCTGACCGCCGAGGATCAGGGCAAGCATTTCGAGCTGCGCTGCGACCCCGCCGCCTGCCCGCCGGTCATCACCAACGAGGACCGCACCGAGCAGATCCTGGTCATCCTGCTGGACAACGCCATGAAGTACACCCCCGACGGCGGCCTGGTCTTCCTGGACGGCCGCTGGGACGGCGACAAGGTGGTGCTGATGGTGGGCGATACCGGCGTAGGCATCGCGCCCGAGGATCAGCCCTACGTGTTCGACCGCTTCTACAAGGTGGACAAGTCGCACGGCAGCTCCGGCTCCGGCCTGGGCCTGTCCATCGCCAAGGAAATTCTCCAGGCCATGGGCGAAACCATCCGCGTGCAGAGCGAGCCCGGCAAGGGCAGCGTCTTCAGCTTCACCCTGACCAAGGCCGCCGGGCAGGCAGGCTGAGCCTGCCGGGCAGGGCCCGGTGCCACTTGCTGCCGCCGGTCGGCCGTGCCGACACCCACTGGCTGCCGCCGGTGCCACACGCATCCCTCGGTCATAATCCAGAGCCTCAGGATGCTTCGTTTGCGGAAACCTCGGGCATGTGCCCCACAAGAGTAACGGGCACAAGGCCAGAAGTACCCGCCTCCCGCCGCACCCCCGCCTGCCTTCCGCAAGCGCCTTTCGGCGCTTCGCCCACACCTCGCTCGAGGCACTTCATCTCTACTAATCTCGTTCGCCCAGTTGGAACCACCCCGTCTCCTTCTGACCCCCAAGAACTGGCTGGACAGAGACGTATCCTTCTCAGGACACACCCACGGGACCGCGTTTGGAGGGGTACGGGCCGGGCAGTGCCCGGTTCCACTTGCTGTCGCCGAGGCCACGCAACGCAGGCATAAAGACAGGCATCGCAAGCTCCCCTGGCCCCTTTGGCGGCCGCAGCCGCAGCTGCATGGCGCGCAGTACCGCGCAGCGCCAGGGGTAACTACCTCCCGCCGCACCCCCGTCTGCCTCCCGCAAGCGCCTTTCGGCGCTTCGCCCACACCTCGCTCGAGGCACTTCATCTCTACTAATCTCGTTCGCCCAGTTGGAACCACCCCGTCTCCTTCTGACCCCCAAGAACTGGCTGGACAGAGACGTATCCTTCTCAGGACACACCCACGGGACCGCGTTTGGAGGGGTACGGGCCGGGCAGTGCCCGGTTCCACTTGCTGTCGCCGAGGCCACGCAACGCAGGCATAAAGACAGGCATCGCAAGCTCCCCTGGCCCCTTTGGCGGCCGCAGCCGCAGCTGCATGGCGCGCAGTACCGCGCAGCGCCAGGGGCAACTGCCTCTGACTGAGGAGCCTGAACCTGTGTTGGCAGGGCCGACACCCACTGGCTGCCGCCGGGGCCGCGCCTCACCGCGCGACACCGGAAACTCGGGCTTCGCACTGCGAAACCTGAAAATACACCATCACGACAAACGATAAGGAGTGTTGAAACCATGAAGAGACTGCCGTTTGTGCTGCGCTTCCGGACGGGCAAGCGCGAGGAAGGCCGCGCGTTCATTCAAGCAAACTGGGCGCGGGCGAAGGAAGCGCTCGCCCCGCTGGGCGCGGGCAACCTGTCGGTGTGGGGCGTGGGGGACTTCGCGCTGTGCTACGGCGAATACGCGGACGAAACGACGCCCAGGCAGCTGCAGGAAGTGATCGACCGCGCGATGCGGGCCGGCCTTGACGCATACTGCGAGCTGTTCGCCGCGCCGGGCACGCTTCCGCTGATGTACCACGACATCGGCGTGGTGCGCGAGGACAAGTCGCTCATCCGCCACCGCGTGTTCGCCACGCATCTCAAGCCGGGCTGCGCCGAGGAATACAAGCGCCGCCACGACGGCCTGGTCGCCGCGCGCGGGGATCGCGTGACCCAGGGCCCGGAGAGCAACTTCACCATCTGGAACGCGAACGGCTACATCTTCGGCTACTGCGAGCTGGTCAGATCCTACGACCACCCCATGACCGAGGAAGAGCGCGCCTCAACCGTCGCCTGGGAGACCCGCCAGCTGGAGATCATGGACTGGCTGACCGACGACGTGGACTGGATGACCGGCGAGCATCACGAGCACATTGCCTGCCTGGCCATCGGATAGACCCTGCCGCGCTTCAGGAGCTGCCCTTGGGCGGCTCTTTTTCTTCAGGCACGGACTCCGCGGCAAGCGCTCTCGGAACCGGCGCGATACTGGCCGGTTTAAGGCCTGTTTTGGCGCGATTCTGACCTCTTCCGGGAGTGTTTCCGCGCGAGAAAACGACAAACACCGCGACCCTTTCCGAGCCGCGGCGCGATGCGCGTCCTTTACCCCAGGAGCTCCGCCTGCTTCTTTTTGCTGAACCCGCCGAGCACCAGCGCGTACGATTTATCCAGCAAATCCCTCAGCATCTCGTCCGGCAGGCTGCCGTCCGCCTTGATCGAGTTCCAGTGCACCTTGTTCATGTAGTATCCCGGGATGACGTCCTCATACTGCCGGCGAAGGAAGTCGCCCTCGAGCGGGTCGAGCTTCAGCGTGATGAGCGCCGCGCGGTTGTCGTCATCATAGCACACCGCCGCGAACATCTTGTCGCCGATCATATACCTGAGCCAGTTCCACTCCTGCTTAAAGTCCTTCCGAACGCCCTTCTTGGCCATCAGGTACTCATCCAGCCAGTCGTATTTCATCGCGTATCGCCTCCCGAGTCTGTTTTTCTGCCTCTTAGTATACCATACACCGCGCGCAGCCGCAACATAAAGCGCCCGCCGCAGCCCGACCGGAGCCGCGGCGGACGAGTTCATTATATGAAATTCGAGGTTCCGGGCAGCGCGGTGGCCGAGCAGCTTGCATTCGTCCGGAAGCGCACCCAATGCGCGACAAACGAGTCCTCCAGGCAGATGGTCATTTCCTTGCCCGCGGGAACCTCAAAGGTCTCTGCCGCGACAAAGTCGCCGTTTGCGGCCATATCGACCTCCACCGTAAAGACAACCGGCGCGGCCTGGTCATGGCGCAGGGTCAGCGTCTTGCGGCGATACCCGGCCAGCAGGAACGGGTCGCTGACCTCACCGGCCAGAACCGCGGTGCCGCACAGCGGGCCGCCCTCCCCGCGGGGCGCGCCCAGGCTCCACAGGTCGTCCACCACACCGCACCAGACGGCTGCCTTGCCGTCGCCGGTGGGGAAGATGGTCACGACGACCACGGTCGAAATGAAATGGGGAAGATAGGCGACAGTCTGCGTGACGCGCTTAAAGCCGCTGCTGGGCACGTTGTGCAGCATGAGCGCCAGCAGAATCGGCACCGGAAAGCCGGCCACCAGTCCATACAGGCTGAGAATCACCGTGTTCCACAGAACGGTCGTGAAATTGGGCGAGTGAAAGAAATACTTGAACCACTTCAGCCCCACCCAGGGACTTCCGCTCACGCCCTTGGCGATGGTGAAGTTCTTAAAGGCGATCTGCACGCCATACATGGGCCTGTAGCAGAACATGAAAATGTAGAGAGCCGCCGGAAGCAGCAGCAGATACAGCGTCCAGTTGCGGCGCATCAGCCGAAGCGTCGAGCGGATTTTCTTCTTTCTTGCCGTGTTTGCCAGCATATGGTTTTCTCTCCCTTCACCATTTTCCGGAGCGCCCGCATCGGGCGAACTTGCCGCTCCGGCACAAATATATTGCCATTTATGGTATTTGCTGAAATACTGCCGCCGGGAAAATCGCTTTGAATTCGCGTGCGAATTTCCCATGGAATTGGGCAAAAAACCCGTTTTTCCGTTTGGACTTGCGTTCATTTACTGACTGTAGTATACTCTCTCATGAAGTGTATGTAAATGTTAAAAACGAATGATTTTTGTCGGAATTGGCTTGCCCGGCACAATTCAAACGCAATCGCAATTTTCCCAAACGAGTGCATGGAGTGCGGCATCGTGCGCAGCGGAAGCGTGCTTTCCGTGTATCACTCGCAGGAGCGCGGCTTCATTCTGACTTGGATTCTGGAAGGAACAGGCACCTTTCACTCGCAGGGAGAGCATTACGAGCTTCATCCTAACTGCCTCTGTCTGCGCCGTCCCGGCCGGGAGTACCACCTGGAATTCAGCGCGCGCACCGAGCATCACCGCTGCTTTCTGCATCTTCCGACCAGCCTCTATGATTTTCTGATTTCCATGCACCCCAGGATCAACTCGCTTCCGCCGGTCATCGAAGCGCCCTACATGCCCTCGCTTCATCAGCGCTTTCTGCAGCTGCTGGACGATTACGTCGCCTGCACGGCCGGCAATCTGCACTGGCTGCTTCCCGAAACCTTCTCGTGGATACTGGACATTACGTCGCTTTCTATGCCCGCGGAACTGAAAAAACTGGCGCTGGGCCGAAGCATGCTGGAAAAGACGCAGGAAAATCTTTCTCTGGAGGCGATTGCGGCGGCCTGCCAGATGAACTATGACCGCTTCCGAAAAGCCTTTCAGAAGACATACGGCGTCTCTCCCGGCCAGTACCGCATCAATTACCGCATACTCGTGGCCAAACGCCTGCTGCTGGAGGTAATGAGCGTCGGCAGCGTCGCCTCCACGCTCAACTATCCGGACATATACTCCTTCTCACACCAGTTCCGCAGCGTCGCGGGCTGCTCCCCAAGCGATTACGTCAGAAGGAAAACCGTCCTCTCTCAGGCTCGCTAGAATATTTGCACGTTTTGTACACGCCGCGCACGAATTGACAAAGGCCGCGCTGAAAGAAAAAGGGCGCGTTCGTCCGATCTTTTCGAATCAGATGAACGCGCCTGAGTGGTGCCGGTGGTGGGACTCGAACCCACACGCCCTCGCGGACAACAGATTTTGAGTCTGCATCGTCTGCCATTCCGACACACCGGCATTTATCTGAGTATACGACAAACCGGTGCGAAAATCAACCCCTTTACGTAAATATTTACCTTGAAGCGGGGCGGGGCGCGTGCTATAATGAATGCGCATTTCACAAAAGGGGGAGCGCGCAATGACTGACTGTGCAAATCGCCGCTCGGGCGTGATCTTTATCCTGCTCGCCGGACTTTTCTGGAGCTTCGGAGGGGTGCTGAGCAAGTTCACCGCCTGGAACGCCTTCACGCTGGCCGGGTATCGCTCGATCGTGAGCGTGGTCATACTGGGCCTGTACCGGCGCAGCTTTAAGGTAAAGGCCAACGCGCCCACCTGGATCGGCGCGGCGGGCGTGGCGCTGACCTCGACGCTGTTTCTGATCAGCACCAAGCTGACCAGCGCCGCCAACGCCATCGTGCTGCAGTACGCGATGCCGATCTTCGTGATCCTGTACCAGATCTTCGTGCAGAAGAAGCGGCCCACCGCGCTGGACGTGAGCACGGCGGCGGTCGTGCTGCTGGGCGTGGTGCTGTGCTTCTGCCAGGGAATGAGAACCGGCGGCCTGCTGGGCAACATCGCGGGCCTGCTCGCGGCGGTATCCTGGACGGCAGTCTTCCTGGCCGCGCGGATGCCGGGCTGCGACGCGATGAGCTATACCTACCTGGGCAACCTTTTGTGCTGCGTCTGGCTGCTGGCGATGCCCTTCGACCCGGCGGTGTCGGCGGACCCGATGGGCTGGCTGACGGCGACCGCGCTGGGCGCCTGCCTGGGCCTGGGATACCTGTTTTTCAGCCTGGGCATGCGCCGGGGCGTGTCCTCGATCACCGCCGCCATCGTGGCCAACGTGGAGCCGGTGCTCAACCCCACCTGGTGCTTCCTGCTGCTGGGCGAAAACCCGGGCGCGCTGTCGCTCTCGGGCGCGGCGGTCGTGCTGCTGGCCGTCACGGCATACAGCCTGCTGTCGAAAAAGGAGGCGTAGGGGAGACCCCTGTCCGCACAAAAAGCCTGCTCCACGATTCTTTCGGAGCAGGCTTCTTTTTTTACTCAGGTCGTTTTGCCCAGCCGGCGGGCGGCGTAGAGGTAGAACAGCATGCAGCTGGAGTACCACTCGGAGGAATCGGAGGGCTCGCCGGTGAAGGGGTCGAGCTCCTGGCCGAACTTCATCTCGTCGAAGCAGTCCGTCCAGGCCTTGAGCCACTTTTCGCACAGCTCGTCCAGCTCCGCGCCCAGGTGATAGTAGTCCATCCAGCGGGTGCAGCGCAGGGCGATCAGGCCCTGGGAATAGTAGCCCCAGCAGTTGCTCGGGGTGTTCTTTCTGAAGGAGGGGTCGGCCGCGCTCATTGAGGGGAAGGGGTAGTTCGTCCAGAACTCGGCGGGATTTTTGAGGTAGCGCGCGGTGATCCGGGCGATCAGCTCCGCGTCCTCCTCCGGGTCGAGCACGCGCTCCAGGAACAGGTGAAGGAGGGTAGAGGAGCGGTATTTGCGCTGATTGCCGTGCCTGTCCACGTCGTAGAAGAAGTCGTCCTCCGGGCAATAGCAGTACTTAAAGAGGTTCTTCTTCACGTCCGCCGCCTTCGCCTCCCACTCGTCCGCCTCGGCCTTTTTGCCCAGCAGGCGAGCCATCCTCGCCAGCGCGCGGTCGGTCGCGTACAGGTTGCAGTTCATGTCCACCGCCAGGATCGGCGCGGCCTCGTCGCCCTCGGGCGGGCAGGCGGCGTTCTTCACGCGGCCGTCTTCGACCTGATTGTGCGGGTACTTCATGCCCTCGAAGCGGGCGCTGTTGTCGTGGCCGGTGTCGTAGCCCACGAACATCTCGACCAGGCCGCGCCCGGTCGTCATGCGAAACCTGCGCAGCCAGCCCTCCCAGCGCGCGCAGGCGGCGTAGACCGTCTCCAGAAACTCCCGGCTGCCGTACATCTCGGCGGTCTCCAGGCACAGCTGGGCAAAGGACACGCACTCCTGCACCTGGCCGTAGCCCACCAGCTCGTTTTCAGGCACGTTGACCTTGTCGGCGTTCCAGACATAGCAGGGCAGCTGTCCCTCCGGAGTCTGATAGCCCAGGAACAGGCGAATGGTGTTCACCGGCAGCGCGATCGAGTCGGGGTGCATTTCGGCGTAGAGCACCGAGTCGTACACGTGCTCCAGCCACACGCCCGGATACGTGTCGGAGATCAGGAACAGGGGTTCTTTTCTGCCGCGAAAGCAGGCGATATGGCGGCGGGCGATGCGGTTTTCCGCCTCCCGGCAAAGCTCGGGAACTGTATGAATCATATGGCTCGTCCTTTCCAGAGGTCGGTTCGAGTTCTTTTACCTAGACGCACATTATACTCCGCCTTCCGCGCGCTTGCAAGCATTTTCTCGTGACGTTCCTATGGCGCTCATGTGGCCTGAAGGGGCGGTTCACTTTGCGCCGGCTGGGCATACTTTACAGAAACCGCGCACCCGTCTTGCGAAAACGCGCGTTTCATGGTATGATATAAGGGTTCAAAATCGCAGGGGAGGTGTGCGCGCGTGAGCTATCAGGCGCTGTATCGCAAGTGGCGGCCGGAGCGCTTTGCCGACATCGTGGGGCAGGATCGGATCGTGACCACGCTGATCAACCAGATCACCAGCGGCCGCATACCGCACGCCTACCTGTTCTGCGGCAGCCGCGGCACCGGCAAGACCAGTACCTCCAAGGTGCTGGCCCGGGCGATCAACTGCCTGAACAACCAGCACGGCGAGCCCTGCGGCGAATGCGAGGCCTGCCGCCAGCTGGCGGGGGAGAACAACCTGGACGTGGTGGAGATCGACGCGGCCTCCAACAACGGCGTGGACGAGATTCGCGACCTGCGCGAGAAGGTCAAGTACCCGCCCACCGTGGGCCGCTACAAGGTCTACATCATCGACGAGGTACACATGCTCTCCACCGGCGCGTTCAACGCGCTGCTCAAGACGCTCGAGGAGCCGCCCGCCCACGCGGTGTTCATCCTGGCCACGACCGAGCCGCAGAAGCTGCCCGCGACCATCCTGTCCCGCTGCCAGCGGTTCGACTTCCGACGCATACCGGTCAGCCTGATCGTCAGGCGCCTGCGCCAGGTGCTCTCCGACATGGGGCGCGACGCGCAGGACGAGGCGGTGTCGCTGATCGCCCGCTCGGCCGAGGGCGGCATGCGCGACGCGCTGAGCCTGCTGGACATGTGCCTGTCCTACTGCGAGGGCACGCTCGAGGCGAGCCTGGTGCGCGAGGTGCTGGGCGCGTCCGACCGGAGCTTCCTGTTCGCGTTCGTGGGCGATTTGCTGGGGTCGGACACGGCCTCGGCGCTTCAGAAGATCGGCCAGGTGATGAGCGAGGGCCGCGACCCCGCGGTGTTCGCGCGCGAGGTCACCGCGCACGTGCGGGCGCTGCTGTTGGCGCTGTCCTGCACGGACGGGCTGGACGATTTGCTGGAGATCACCCCCGAGGACGCGCAGCTGTTCACCGAGCAGGCGGCGCTGGCCAGTCAGGCGCGGCTGCTTCGCCTGATGAGCCTGTTCATGCAGGCGGAAAACGACATGAAGTGGGCCTCTCAGCAGCGCGCGGTGCTGGAGCTGTACACGGTGCGCGCCTGCCACCCGCCCGAGGAGCGCTCGATCGAGGCGCTGGAGGAGCGGCTGTTCGCCCTGGAAAAGGCGATCAGCGAGGGGACGATTCAGGCCGCGCCGGCCGCCCCGCAGCGGGCTGCTCAGGCTGCTTCCGCCCCCGCACAGGCTCCGCCGCCCGCGCCCCGGCGCATCCCCCCGGAGAGCGACGACGCGGCCTACAAGCAGGCGCTCAAGCTGCTCTTCGCCGCCGAGCCCAGGCTGTCGCTGCTGCTCAAGAAGGCGCAGTTTAACGGCCTGTCCGGCGATCAGGCGCTGCTGACCTTCCCCGGCGACGGCAGCGACATCAACGCCGCACTGCTCAGTCAGCAGGACAAGAAGCAGGCCGTGGACAAGGCGCTGAGCGAGGCGTTCGGCCGCGAGGTGCACGCCCAGTTCGGTTCAGGCGCGCCCGCCGCGCCCACAGGCCCCACAAAGGACGCGCGTCAGAAGCTGGACGCGGTCTACGACGCCTTTCCCCGCGAGAGCATCGAGCTGACCGACGATCCGGGCTGACCGGACTGAGTCCGGCTCCACTTGCTGCCGCCGGATAGAACACGAATCCTTCGGCCATAGATTAGAGCCTCAGGATTCTTCCGACTGCCGCGACTTTCGGTCGCCTTTACGGGCGGCATCCCTTCAACATCAACCGCATCACTCAACATAAACTATTTTTCAGGAGGACAAGACAATGGCAAGAGGCGGATTTCCCGGAATGGGTATGGGCGGCAACATGCAGCAGCTGGCGCGTCAGGCGCAGAAGCTGCAGCAGCAGATGACCAAGGTGCAGGAGGAGCTGGACGCGCGCGAGTTCGAGGCCAGCGCGGGCGGCGGCGTGGTGACCGCCAAGGTCAACGGCAAGAAGGAGCTGCTCAGCCTGACCATCAAGCCCGAGGCCGTCGATCCCGAGGACGTCGAAATGCTGCAGGACACCATCCTGGCGGCGGTCAACGAGGCCATGCGCGAAGCCAGCGAAACCTGCGAGCGCGAAATGGGCAAGCTGACCGGCGGCATGAGCATTCCCGGCCTGTTCTAAGCCATGAGCAATCAGATTGAGCCGATTGCCCGGCTGGTCAATCAGCTGAGCAAGCTGCCGGGCATCGGCAAAAAGTCGGCGCAGCGGCTGGCGTTCTATATCGTGTCCCGCCCGGAGGAGCAGGTGCGCGAGCTGGCGGTGTCCATCTTCAACGCCAAGCGCGAGGTACACTACTGCGCCCTGTGCGGCGACTACACCACCGACGAGCTGTGCCCGATCTGCCGCGACGAGAGCCGCAAAAACGGCCAGATCTGCGTGGTCAGCACGCCGCGCGACGTGGCCAACCTGGAGCGGATGAACGAGTATCACGGGCTGTACCACGTGCTGCACGGGGTCATCTCGCCGATGAACGGCGTGGGGCCCAACGACATCCGCATCCGCGAGCTGATGGAGCGCCTTGCCGACGGCAGCGTCACCGAGGTCATCATCGCCACCAATCCTGACGTGGAGGGCGAGGCCACCGCCTCCTACCTGGCGCGGCTGATCAAGCCCCTGGGCGTGAAGGTCACGCGCATCGCCCGCGGCATGCCCGTCGGCGCGGAGCTGGAGTACACCGACGAGGTGACCCTCACCATGGCCTTCAACGGCCGCATCGAGCTATAGTCGGCAGGGCCGACAGCCGGTTGCTGCCGCGGGTTCTATTGACGAATTCGGGGACCATAGATTGGAGTCCCCGAATTCTTCGGCTTTCCGGGTCGGCAGGGCCGACGGCCGGTTGCTGCCGCGCATCCTCTCGACGACCATTGGCCGCCATAAATTGAAGCGGCCAAGGCCTGCGCCGGGCAGGGCCCGGTTCCGCTGGCTGTCGCCGGACAAAACGCGCCCCCAACCGCCATACATTCAAGCGGCTGGGGGCTTTGCTTGAACCCCACCGCCCGCACTGCGGGCACCTCCTCTTTCAGGGGAGGCATGGGTGCTTTGTTACAGGCTCTCCTGAAGGGGGAGCTGTCGCCGAAGGTGACTGAGGGGTTTCAGGCAGGCTGAGCCTGCACACACGCTGCATTCGGGGAACTGCACCTCTCCTGTACCAGACTTTTGCGGATCAATGTGCTTTCCGGGAGAGGTCTGGGGAGGCGAAAGGAATTGCGGCCTCGCCGGCCTTTGTTCATGGGCTGCGCCGCTTATCGCTGCGCGTCAGCAAGTGGGGGCCGGGCACTGCCCGGTCAGAAAGGCGGCCTTCCCAGCGGCCTTCCCAGTGCGCCTTTACTTCGTCTCCCCGGCCATGATCGCCACGCCGGAGGATGCGCCCAGGCGGCTGGCCCCCGCCTCGATGAGCGCCATCGCGTCTTCATAGGTTTTGATGCCGCCGGAGGCCTTGACCTTCACGCCGCCAGTCACATGACTGGCCATCAGCTGCACGTCGTGCACGGTGGCCTTGCCCTCTGTAAAGCCGGTGCAGGTCTTGACGAACGTCGCGCCCGCCTCGCAGGCCAGCCGCACGGCGCGCACCTTCTCCTCGTCGGTCAGCAGGCCGGTCTCGATGATGACCTTGACGCACCGGCCCTTCGCGGCGCGTACGATCTGCGCAATCTCATCCCGCACATACGCGTCGCGGCCTTCCTTGAGCGCACCCACGCAGATCACCATGTCGAACTCGTCGCAGCCGTCCCGGTACGCCTGCTCGGTCTCGGCCACCTTGATCGCCGTGCGGTTCGCGCCCAGAGGGAAGCCGATCACGGTGCAGACCTTCACGTCGCTGCCCGCCAGCAGCTCCTTGGCCAGGGGGACGTAACAGGGGTTGATGCACACGCTGGCGAAGTCGTACTCGCGCGCCTCGGCGCACAGCTTGCGGATGTCCTCCTCTCGGGCGGTGGACTTGAGCAGGGTATGGTCGATGTATTTGTTCAGTTTCATTGAGATTCCTCCCTGTCGTGGTATTCAGCGTTCTCGCTGCTTCCATTATACACCTGAAACACCCTGATTGAAAAGGCGAAACGCCAGTTTTCACACAGCGTGTTCGCCGCGGGTCTCGCCCAAAGTCGCTTTCTTATCGCTTTTTAATGATTCAAAACACTTCTTTAATGCGATTCCATTGCCCCGCAGGCAGAAAATGTGCTATGATTGTATGATACGGAAGAGTGTGCGCTCCGGCCGCGCCTGAACGTACCGCTCTGGATGAGTCGTTTTAAACTCGAATATAAAATTCATGAAGTGAAAGGAGAACCCATGCTTCAACTGACCAACGTATGCAAGCAATACGCCTCGACCCGGCGCGCAGTGGACGACGTGTCCGTGCAGCTCAGGGAGGGGCGCCTGGTGGCGCTGCTCGGCCCCAACGGCAGCGGCAAAACCACCCTGATGAAGATGATCGCCGGTCTCGTGCGTCCCACGGGCGGCACGATCGCCCTGGACGGCCTGCCGGTCGGCCCGGAAACCAAGAAGCACGTCGCCTATATGCCCACCGAGGGATATTTCTATTCCTATATGAGCATACAGGACGCGGGCAAGTACTACCGCGACTTCTTCGCTGACTTCTCGATGGACAAGTACCTGCTCCAGCTGGGCGAGGAACACCTCGACCCCAGGCAGAAGATCCGCTCGCTTTCCTCGGGCATGACGGCCAAGGTGAAACTGGCGCTGACCTTCGCGCGGGACAGCCGGGTGGTCATGCTGGACGAGCCGCTCAACGGCATCGACCTGATCGCCCGCGAGCGCACGCTGCGCGCCATTGAGAAAAACCGCGCTGAAAACCGCCTGATGATCGTCTCCAGCCACCTGGTGGACGAGATGGAGGACATGATCGACGACGCGCTGTTCATGAAGGACGGCAAGGCCGTGCTCGTCGGCAGCCGCGAGGAGCTCGAGCGCACGCAGGGCGCGAACATCGTCGAACTGTACAAGCGGGTTTACGGCGAAGGGGAGGCGATGATCCATGGGTAAGCTGATCAAGTACGAGCTGCGCAAGAACCTGGGCATGCTGATCGCCATGCTGTCGACCATCGGCGCGGTCGAGATCTATTTCCTGCTCAGTCTGGCTGCCGACAAGGAATCGCACGTCGCCGTTTCCGCCATACTGATGCCCATCGGCTGCTTCCTGATCGCGCTGCTGGTGTTCATACTGGGCGTGACCTCCTACTCGCGCGAGCTGAGCCAGAAGTCCAGCTACCTCCTCTTCATGACGCCGCATTCCACGCTGTCCATTATCTCCTCCAAGGTGCTCTACACCGTGGTGCTGGGCGTGGGCTTCGCGGCGCTGCTGGGCGGACTGCTGCTGCTCGATATTCCGCTGCTGCTCGATTACTTCGGCGAGTGGAGCGGCTTTGCGCAGATGCTCGACAACCTGCTGGGCACGAGGAACCTGAGCCTGGCCGCCTTCCTGTTCACCGCGCTGTTCTTCGCGCTGACCGCCTTTTGCCAGGTGCTCAGCATGGTCGGCCTGTCCTACCTCTCCATCACCCTTAGCGCCACGCTGCTTCAGAACCGCAAGGGCAAATGGGTGCTGTCCGTGGCGTTCTTCCTGATGCTGGCCTGGCTTAATAGCCGCCTGGCCACGCTGTGGGGCTATGACGTCAACTCGATCGACCGCATGCTCGACACGCTGGACGGCGCGCTGCAGGCCTGCCTGCCCGGCCTTCTGCAGGCGATCGGCGTGCTGCTCATCAGCGTCTTCGGCAGCGCCTGGCTGCTCGACCGCTACGTGAGCCTGTAACCCGTCCCGTCGCGAATTCCCCGCCGTTCGCATTCCCGGGGATGGCAGGCTGAACCTGCACGCACTTGCTGCCGGTCGGCAGTGCCGACACACACTTGCTGCCGCGCAATAGCACACGAAATCGACCGCCATCAATTAGAGCGGTCGATTTCTTCGTTTTTCCGGGACTTGCCCGAAAAACTCCTGTCGGCATTGCCGACGCGGGCGGTGCAAATGCAGCGCGTGGGCATGGGACGCTTTTTTTCAATCCCATTTTTCAAAGAAAAAGCGTTTCCCTGCAGGTTCCGCGCCCGAAAAGTCTTCGATTTATAGCGGAGACCGGTGAGGGGGAGAAAACGGGGGAGAGGGCATGGCGCCCGCTCCCCTTGAAAAATTCACTTGTGATACCGCTCGTTCGCGCTGATCTTGAACCCGCGATACAGCTGCTCGAGCAGGAATATGCGCATCAGCTGATGGGGGAAGGTCATCTCCGAAAAGGACAGCCGCTCGTCCGCGCGGGCAAGCACCTCGTCCGACAGCCCGAGCGACCCGCCGATGACCAGCACCAGCCGCCTGCCGTCCATGCGCCAGCGATCGAGCTGCCTGGAAAAGGCCTCGGAGTCGTATGCCCTGCCATGAATGCACAGCGCAACCACCCGGTCGGTGGGGCGGATGCAGGCGAGCAGGTCGCGGCCTTCCTTCTGCATGACCTTCTGATTGAGCGCTGAACTGGGATGCGCCGGCTCCGGCTGGTCAGGAATCTCGCGCACCTCCACGCTGTCAAACCTCGACAGTCGCTTCAGGTACTCCTCGCAGCCCTCCCGCGCCCACTTTTCCTTCAGTTTGCCCACGCACAGCACACAAACCGCCATGTTTTCCTCCCTTACAGTCCGCACACCTTCATCAGATCCGCGCCGTAGCGCACCGCCACGGTCATCAGCCCGGCGATCAGCAGCAGCAGCTCGTCCCACTGCATCACCTCGCGCTCCGCAGCCTTGACCTGCTCCAGCGGCTCGCCCTGCCTGTGTCCCAGGTACATCATCAGCAGCGCCCCGAACACGAACGCGCTCGCGCCGGTCGCCACGATCCGCGTCGGAATGCCGACCGCGATGCCCGCCTGAAACCTGCTCATCAGCAGGGAAAACGCATTGAACGACGCGTGACACACCATGCCCGGAAGCAGAGACCCGGCGCGAATGGCCAGCAGCCCCAGCGTAAAGCCCATCAGCAGCTGCGCGGGCAGGCCCTGTATCGAGCCGTGCAGCGCACAGAACAGCACACTGCTCACGCACAGGCCGCACATCGTGCCGCGCCGTTCCCACGCGCCCAGTATTCCGCCGCGAAACAGCAGCTCCTCGCACACCGCGGGCAGTATCGCCAGCGAGACCATCGTGCTCACCGCGCCTGCCCAGTCATCCGGCAGGCTCAGGCCGGACGGCTCGACATGCCCGCCGATCGCCTCCAGCAGCATCGTCCACCAGCCTCCCAGACAGCCGCACAGCACCACCGCCGGCATTGCCAGCGCGCAGGCCTCAAGGCACTCGTACCACCTGGCGCGCCTCAGCCGCATCGACTGGGACACGCCGGGCTTACTCGCCGCGTACATTGCCGCCGGAAACGCCAGCAGGCACAGGTTATAGATCGGGCTGGTCATCGCCTCGAGCAGCGGCACAAGACCCGGAAACAGCCCGGCGAGCACCTGCCACAGCCAGGGCAGCAGGTACAGTCCGGCCGCCGCGAGCAGGTACCAGGCGTTCGCCACGAAGATCGAGGGCCGCCTCAGCCAGGTCGCGAGATTCTCCTTCTCCAACGAATCAGCCATTGCCCGCCTCCTGATACACGTCGCCCTCGTCCGAGGCGGTGAAGATCGGCCCGTGTTCCACCCGCGAGGCCACGCTCAGGTTCACGTCCTCCGGCCGGATGCCCGCCTCCTCCAGCGCGCAGGCCACGCTGCGATAGGCCAGCTCCGGGAAGTTGTTCTCGCCCGACAGGTGCCCCAGGATCACCGTCCGCACCCCGCGCCGCACCAGCTCGACCGCCGCCTTGCCCGCGTCGTCGTTGGACAGGTGGCCGTGCTTGCCTAATATGCGCCGCTTCAGCTCATACGGGTACCGCCCGCTCTTGAGCATGTCCACGTCGTGGTTGGACTCGAGCAGCAGGATGTCCGACTTCTCCGCGTGGCTGAGCCAGCTGTCCTTCACCGCGCCCAGGTCGGTCGCGATCGTCAGCTTGCACTGGCCCGCCGTGATCGAAAAGCCCACCGGCTCGGCCGCGTCGTGCGGCGTGCGGAAGGGGAATATGTCCATGTCGTCGATGTAGAAGTCGGTTCCGCTCTCGAACACTCGCTCGTTCGCCGGGGAAATCGCACCCAGCTTGGGGCGCATTGCCTCCCAGGTGGCCTCGTTGGCGTACACCGGCAGGTTGAACCGCCGGGACAGCACGCCCACGCCCGCAATGTGATCCATGTGCTCGTGCGTAATCAGTATGCCGGACAGCTCGCCCGGCGCGACGCCGATCTTCTCCAGCTCCTTCGCGATTTTCGTGCCGGACATGCCCGCGTCAATCAGTAAATGTGTGTTTCCGCTGCGCGCGTACAGGGCGTTCCCGCTCGACCCGCTGAACAGCGAACAGAATTTCAGTTCCATCTGTTTTCCTCTATTTGTCCTGCCCCGGCTCGGGGCTTCTGAATATCATACCAGCCTGCCCTTGTGTGGCACTTTCTCTCGTTTCTTGAACCACACAGAATCCTGAGGCTCTAATCTATGGCCGAAGGATTCGGGTCAGAACCGGCGGCAGCCAGTGGCAGTCGGCACTGCCGACCGGCAGCAAGTGTCAGTCGGCACTGCCGACCCCGGTCAGGTCGAAGGGCGGTATGAACACCTCGCTGGCCGAGGACAGCTCCTGTGCGAAGCCGTTCTCCATGCCCAGGCCGATCATGTGGTCGACCACCTGGTCGTACTCGGCCTGCGTGATGCGCCGGTCGAGCGGGGGCATGTCCTTCGCCTTGCCGCAGGGCAAGTACTGCGCCATCAGCGACACGTATGTTCCCTCAGGCAGGTTGTCGTGAATCCAGTCCAGCACGCGCATCGACTGGCGCACCCGCCCGGGCAGGATCAGATGCCGCACGATCATGCCGCGCACCATCACGTCCTCCTCGTCGAACACCGGCTCGCCCACCTGCCGCGCCATCTCTCGCAGCGCCTTCTTCGCCACCTCGGGATAGTCGGCCGCCAGCGAGTACTCCCGCGCGCCGGTCACGTCCAGGTACTTGAGGTCAGGCAGGTAGACCTGTACCTTGCCCCGGAGCATCTTCAGCGTCTCCAGCCGCTCGTACCCGCTGCTATTCCAGACCACCGGCACCGGCATGGGCTTTTCCTCGATCGCCTCGATGATCGCCCGCGTGAACGGCGTGCCGGTGACCAGGTTGATGTTATGCGCCTCGTCCTCGATCAGCCGGTCGAACACCTGCCGCAGCTCGCCCTTCTTCAGCTCGCGCCCAAACCGCTCGTGGCTGATGTGCCAGTTCTGGCAGTAGACGCATCCCAGCGTGCACCCGCTGAAGAACACCGCGCCCGACCCGCGCGAGCCGCTGATGCACGGCTCCTCGTCAAAGTGCAGCGCCGCCCGCGCCACCACCGGGTTTTCGCCCAGGCCGCAGAAGCCCCGGCCGGTCTCCCCGCGCGGCACGTGACATTTTCTCGGGCACAGCTCGCAGTAAAACATGATCCTACTCTCCTCTTTTCCCCTCGAAGCGACATTTTTTGTTTCCGCACCGCTTTTCAGGCAAGTTTCCGCATGCGCGTCCGGAATTTGTTTCGTTCCGTTCGGCCTTAACAATCGTTCATTTTCCCGTCCGCAGCGTCAGCAGATGCACCTGCGGCGTGCTGCCCAGGCGAAGGGGCAGGGGATTGCTTCCCACGCCGCGCGTGATGAGCAGCTTCGTCTGTCCCTCGCGATACCATCCGCAGTCGTACCGATCGGCGTAAATCGACGGGTTGATCAGCGGCCTGCCGAAGAGCCGAACCTGTCCGCCCATCAGATGCCCGCACAGTGCCAGGTCAATCCACTCGCCGCCGTCGGGTGTGCGCTGCGTCCGCAGGGCGGGAATCGCGTCCGGGTTGTGGCTCAGCAGGATCACGCAGTCCGCCGCGCTCATCGTCTCGGCCAGCGTGGCCACGTCCTGTCGTCCGGTCTTCCAGTCGTCCACGCCCGCGACGATCAGCGCCTGCCCGTCCTTTTCGAGGCGTACCGCGTCATCGCGCAGCACCGTCACGCCGCCCAGGCCTGCTGCCCGCTCGAGCGAGCCGTCCACCCGGCTGTCAAGCAGGTTGTCCTGATCGCCCGCGACCGCGTATACGCCGTAGGTGGGCCTGATCTCGGCCAGGCCCGCGAAGAACTCATCGCGCTGCTGTGCCTCCCGGAGGAAGCCTTCCTCTCGTGAACCGGTCTGAAGCGACATCAGCGGGTCATAGGTATCGTAGTCCCCGCCCAGCAGGATCAGGTCGGGCTGAATCTCGGCCAGCTGCTCCAGCATCTCGAGCGTGCGCCGGGTGGGGTTGAGGGTGTGCAGGCGCAGGTCGCTCAGGTAGACGACTCGCAGCCCGTCAAACGCCTCAGGCAGGTCGCTGAGGATGACCTCGCTGACCTCCAGGCGCACGATCGAGCCCTCGATCAGGCAGACGGCCAGCACGAGCGCAATCAGTCCGGCCAGCAGTCTGAGCGGCCAGAGTCGTTTTTTCGTTGTCTGCTCCCGTGCCAGTTCGTCTTCCTCCCTTCAGGAATGTTTCACGTGAAACATCGCGTGTATTGCCCCAGGCAGTGTTTCACGTGAAACATCCTCCGCAAATTGATTAAAAAACGAGTTTTTGCAGAAAATGTCAGGCGTTAGGCATTGCAGAAAAGGCGCGTTTCTATTATAATAGAACCGTACATGCAATTCAAGACTTTCAAAGTGAAATTGCATTTTGTTCCTATTTAATGCAAGTCAGGAGGATTCATGGAACACGCACATGCCAAGCGCCTTTCATGGATCGCCGCGATCGTCGTTTCCGCCTGCCTGTGCCTGGCCGCATGGCTGATTTCAGGCTGGATTAACCGTTTCGGAAACGACGCCATGCTGACCGACGTCGTGCTGCTGCCCTGCTCCGCCTCCCAGAAGGTCAAGGTCTGGGAGAACGGCGTGATCTACAGCGACGGCACTTCGCTTCACGCCCTGGACGGCTCAGGCCGCCAGAAATGGACCTATCCAGTCGGAACCGGACTCGACTTTGCCGTGGGCGACCAGACCGTCGCGGCCTGGTCGGGCAGCACGCTGGCCCTGCTGGACTCGAAAAGCGGCGCATCCCTGCTCACCACGACGATGAGCGACCCCGTGCTCTCCGCCTGCGCCGGCCCGACCTACGCGGCCGTGCTGACCGGCGAGGAACACAACGCCACGCTGAACGTGCTCGACCTCAGCGGCAGGCAGGTGGACTCGATCAGTCTGGCCAGCCTGACCGTGCTGGACTTCGACTTCTTCAGCGAAGGCTCGATGCTCTGGGTCATGCTGCTCAATACCGAGGGCAGTCAGACCATGAGCATGGTTTCCACCTACCGCCCCGGCCGCGTGCAGTCGGGCAGCATTACCGACACGCAGCAGCTGGTCTACCACGTCAGCTTCACCGCAAACAGCGTGCAGACCGTCGGCACGTCGTACCTCAAGACCTACGACTACACCGGCGTGGAGCAGGCCGATCAGCGCAAGCTGCTCTACGGCTGGACGATGCTCGCCGCCGACTCGTCCGCATCCTCGCCCCTGATGGTCTTCGCGCCCGAAAACGAGGTCAGCACCGCCGCCACGATCAGCGACCTTCGCGTGATTTCAGGCGGCGTCGACCGCATCGTGCGCATGCCCTTTCCGTGCTACGCAGTCGCGGCGCGCGCGGGCACGCTCTACGGCTTCTCCGGGCGCTGCGCCATGGTCTACAGGCTGTCGGACAAGCGGGCAATCGCCTACACCATGCCCTTTGAAACCACCAGCTTCCTGGGCCTGACGAAAAATCAGTCCGCCGTGCTGGTCAGCGGCGACAGCGTGTATCTCGTTTCCCTGCCCTGACGCACGGGGCTGAACAATACCATAAACGGAGGGACAACATGAACATCATCGACATCATCATCCTGGTTATACTGGGTCTGAGCCTGGTCGCGGGCATGTATAAAGGCTTTCTGGCCTCCATGCTCTCGTTGTTCGGCTTCTGCGGCGCCTGGGTGGGCGCGTACGCCACGTATGGCTTCCTGGCCTCGACCGTCTCCAACAACGTGGACCTGATGAACATCTTCAAGAACCTGATCGGCGCGGCCGACCTGTTCAAGACCCCTGAGCTGGCCAACCTGGATGTGGTCAACGCCACCGCGGCCAACATCGACCAGGCGGTCAATGAAATCGGCATCCCGCTGATCTCCGACCTCTTCCGCGGCAACGTCAGCGGCCAGGTCTTCGCCAATCAGGGACTCACCAAGATGTATGAGTACCTGAATCAGACGCTGCTGACCTCGATCCTCAACGTGCTCTCCTTCATCATCATGTTCGCCATCATCTACATCGCGGTGCTGCTGCTGGTGAACCTGCTCAACAACGTCTTCCGCTTCCCCGAGCTGCGCCATCTGGACTGGTTCCTGGGCGGCGTGTTCGGCCTGGTTCGCGGCGCGGTCATCGTGATGCTGATCTTCGCCGTGCTGCCCGCGCTGTCCTCCGGCCTGCACAGCATGAAGATCGACGTGCTCTCCGACCTGCTCGCCGGATCGACCTTCGCCACAATCCTGCAGGACAACAACTTCGTATCCGGTCTCATCACCACATTGCTCAAATAGGCAAGGCAAAGGCCCGCCACATGGCCTGAACCCATCCATAAGACACCAAAATCCTCCGCACGGCCTGAGCCATGCGGAGGATTTGCTTACGTCCGGCCTTAAACCTGCCGCCTTTTAGAAAATCCCCTTATTGTATTTGAGCTGCCCATACAGCATCCATCCCAGGCCGACAGCCGCCGCCGGAAGAATGATCATCGCCATGAGTTTCTCGTTCCAAAGCGAAGCAATATAGCCCGATATCAGCGAAATTCCCATGATCAGCGTCTCTGTGCCGACCGCCTTACCATACTTCGGAATATCTTCTTCTTTAACTTTTCGCCTGTTGCAGGCATGTATTGTACTGATATTCCCCTTGATATTTGTCACGCCCAGGGCTGAAATAAAGAGTCCTAAAACCAGCAAGAGCAAATAATCCATACGTCCCTCCTAAAAATAGAACAGCTCTTCGAATTTTTTGTCCAGCGCGATGCAAAGGATAAGCGCCAGCTTCGCCGTTGGATTGAATTGTCCGGTTTCAATGGAGCTTATTGTGTTTCTCGATACGCCTACAAGCTCCGCAAGCTGCGTCTGTGACAAACCCTTCTGCGTTCGCGCCTCTTTGAGATGATTTTTCAGCTTCAGCTCGCCGTTCATTTCGTGACCTCCGCAAGCCGCAGCACGAAAAAGACAAAGGCTAAAAGGTACATTGCAAGATACAGAGCGGAAAGAGACACATCTGATCTTCTTTTCGTCCGGTTGGATTTCACAGCATAATGCGTCCCAAGTATACTGAAATAGATGACCCATGGACTGTACAGAAGCGTGCCTGTAAAGCGATGAAAAATGACGGAAATCAGGCAGCAGACGCCCGCTCCGACGCGCCCCGCAATATTTCCAGCCTGTGAAGCTGCCTCCAGCTCCGCCAGGTCTCTGTTCTGGTTTTCCCTGCGGCTGATTTCCAGAATTTCTTCCTTATCCATTCACGCAGACGCTCCCTTCGAGATTTTCCTTACATACCCCATTATACCAGTGCCAAGTTTTCTTGTCAACACAGTCGGACAAAACAATTCATTTGAGAAAAGCTGAACGCCCAGACTTTTCTCGTCCGGGCGTTCTTTCCGCCAATCAATTTTTCAAGTCTCCTTTTTTCAAAGGAATGCTCCCTTTTTCAGGCAAATTCCCGCTACAGCAGCCTCTTCGCGATTTCCTCGCCGGAGAGCAGGCACAGATACGCCTCCTTGACGGGCTTTTCCGTGATGCGCTCGAGCGCCTTTTTGTACAGGTCGAGCTGCGGGCGATAGTGCTCGGCGAGCGCGTCCGGGTCGCTTGCGCGGTCGGTCTTGTAGTCCAGCAGCACCCAGCCGCCGTCCTCCTCGAAGCAGCAGTCGATCTGGCCCTGCACCAGCACGCTGCCGGGCACGTCGCTTCCGGTCGCTTCCAGCGCGCTCAAACGGAGCGTAAACAGCCACTCACGGCGCACGTTTCGCGACGCTGCGAGCCGCCTTCCCAGCTCCGTCTCGAAGAACCGCACCAGCCGGCTCAGCCGGAGCGAATCGCGCTCCTCCTGCGTCAGTCTGCCCTTTGCCGTCATGCCGTCTGCCTGACGGGCAATCTCCTCGCCCAGCGCCGCACCGTCCAGTCCGCGCAGGACGGACAGCTCCAGACCCTGCAGACACCGGTGCATGGCCGTGCCCCGCTGCGCGCCGGTCATACCTGCCTCGCCCGAAAGGAAGGCCGGCTGCTCCAGCGGCTGCGCGACGACGCTGTCCTCCTCCTCGTCCGGGTCGGTCTCCCGGTTCAGGCCGGAGGCGGTCAGCTTGCCGGGCAGCGCGGTCTCGCCCTCGTGCGGGTACACCCAGGCAAACCGCCCGGAGAGCTCCTGCGCGTCGGCGACCGCGAGCAGGCGGGAGAGCGCTTCCTCGTCGGACGTCCCCTCGCGCTCCTCATACGCGCCCAGGCTGCTCCGATCGACCACGCGGCAGAGTATGGGGGAGAGCGGCTCCGGCGGCACATCGCCCCCTGCGAGCGCCCAGAACGCCCCCGAGCCGGGCATGCGCATCGCCGCGGGCAGGATCACGTCCAGGAAGTCCCGCCTGAAAACCGGCTCCTTCAGGCACATCGCCGCCTCGCGCAGCCGGTTTTCAGGCTTCGCGGCCGTACCGATCAGGATCAGCCGCTCCTTGGCGCGGGTGAGCAGCACGTAGAGTATGCGCAGCGCCTCGGCGTAGTTTTCCTCGCCCGCGCGCGCCTCGATCGCCATGCGGGCCAGCGTATTCCTGCGCGCCCCCAGCGCGTTGTCGACGTGCTCAAGACCCACGCCCAGCGCCTTATGCGCGCACAGCAGGTCGGTTCGGTTCCGCGCCAGCGCCGCGCCCAGCTGGATGCCGATCACCACTGGGAACTCCAGTCCCTTGCTCTTGTGCACGGTCATCACGCGCACCACGTCGTCGTTTTCGCTGAGCGTATGCGCCTCGCCCATGTCCTCCTGCGCGGCGCTGAGCTGCTCGACGTAGCGCAGAAAGCCGGTCAATCCGCCCGCCTGCGCGCCCTCGTAGGCCTCCGCGCGGCTCATGAGCATGTCCAGGTTGGCCTGCCGCTGCGCCCCGCCCGGAAGCGCTCCCAGGTCGGAATACAGCCCGGTCTGGCGCAGCACGGTGAACAGCAGCTGACTGACCGGCAGGGCGTGACTGAGCGCGCGCCACTCGTCCAGTCGCTCGATCAGGCCGCGGAGCCGGAGCGCCAGCTCGTCCTGCTCCGTTTCGGCGTAGGACAGCACCGCCTGGGCGTAGCTGCCCTCGCTCGTATGCGCGCGAATCAGCCCCAGCTCGGGGCTGGTCAGGCCGACGGCGCTCGACCGGAGCACGCTGATCCACTCGAGGTCGCGCTGCCGGTTCTCGATCAGGCGCAGCAGCGACAGCGTCACGCGCACCTCCAGCACCTCGAAAAAGCCGCCGGATACGTCCGCGCAGGCTGGAATTCCTTGCTCGCTCAGTACCCGCGCGACGTGCTGGGCGACGTTCTTGGCGCGCCGGGTCAGCACCACCACGTGGCGGTAGGACAGGGGATAGGCGCACTGCCTCTTCGCGTCCCAGGCAGGACTGCCGATCAGCTCCCGGATGCGCCGCGCGGCCACGATGGCCTCGAATTCCGCGTCCTTCAGTTCATTGAGCGCCTGAGCCGCCTCGCCGGCCTCCTCGCCCGCTTCCTGCTTGCCGCACAGGATGACCTCGACCGGCGGATCGTCGCCTTCATAGGCCGCCTGCGGGTTCAGGCGGTGCATCTCGTCATAGCGGATCTCGGTATCGCCGCCGCGCATTGCCTTCTCAAACACCGCATTGGTGAACTCCAGCACCTTCGCGCGGGAGCGGAAATTGGCCTTGAGCGCGATCAGGCGGCCGCCGTTTCCCGCGGCGTAGGAGGCGGCCTGATTGGCGAACAGGCCCGGCTCGGCGTGGCGGAAGCGGTAGATGCTCTGCTTCATGTCGCCCACGCAGAACAGGTTGTTTTCGCGCGCGACGCGGGTCAGTATCGCCTGCTGCACGTCGGACACGTCCTGATACTCGTCCACGAACACATAGTCGAACCGCTCGCGAATGCTTGACTGCACCTCGGGCACGGAAAGCGCCTTCAGCGTGCGGTGCTCCAGGTCGTTAAAGGTCAGAAGCGAGCGGGACGCCTTATACCCGGTGAGCCGCTCGTCCATGTCGCGCACCAGTTCCCCCAGTGCCCGCAGCTCGACCGCCGCGGCTCGCAGGTCGGCCACGCCGCCGGAAAGTTCGATGGAAAGCGGCTTCGCGGCCTTTTTCGTCAGCTCCTTCAGGCTGTCGCGCAGCGCCTTGTACTGCTCGTTGGATTCGCCCTTCTTTACGGGCAGGCGAGACCAGCTCCAGCCGCGCAATGCCAGCTGAAGCGCCGTATAGTCCTCGATTTCAAGGAATGCCTCAATCGCCTGAAGGTCGTTTTTCGCCGTGTCGGCGTACAGCGCCGCCTCGGACAGCGCCAGCTCAAGCGCCTGCTTCGCCAGCACCCTCGCCTGAAGCAGGGGACGCTTCGCCGCGCGCACCAGCTCGGGCGTATAGCGATCCTCTCCCGCCTCGAGCGAGGCGATCTGCGCGGCCAGCCAGCCCCAGGGGTCGGGCCGCTCGTTCAGGAAGGCGTGCAGGGCAAGCGCCAGGTCGTGCACCTCCTGCGCCCCGCGAAGCGCCGAGAGCGCCTCGAAATCCGCGTCCATCGCCGCGTAATGGCCGCGCATCGCCGCCTGAAGCGCCTTCTCGCGCAGTATGGCCACCTCCGGGCCGTCCGCGATGCGAAAGGCCGGATCGACCTCGCCCGCCTGGAAAAAGGCGCGCAGAAAGTCAGTGCAGAAGGCGTGGATCGTGCTGATGCTGGCCCGGTCCACCCGCTCGGCCTGCTCGCGAAGGCGCGCGTCGCCCCCGTCGGCCAGGCTCTGCAGGCGCGCGATCAGGTGCTCCTTCATGTCGGCCGCGCTGGCCCGCGTGAAGGTCACGATCAGCATGCGCTCGATGTCCGCGCCCTCGAGCAGCAGCTTCGCCACCCGCTCCACCAGCACCGCCGTCTTACCCGAGCCGGCCGCCGCCGACAGGAGCAGGTTTTCGCCCCGGCTGTCAATCGCCGCGGCCTGATCCTCTGTCCACTTCATATGCTCTCCACCATCTGTCAATGCTGGTCTGATTATAGCATATTTTTTCCGCCCTGTCACCTGGCAACCGGGCGGTGCGGCGCGTCGTCGCCGTCGCCGCGAACGAAAACACCGCCGTACGGACAAAAAAGACCGCCGATTCTCTCGAACCGGCGTTCCTGGGAAAACATGCCTGAAAAGCGATTAATAGCGGGCGAGCACCTGCTGAAGCTGCAGCAGCTCCTCATCCACGCCGCGCTTGGTGCCGTGCACCTCTTCGAAGGGCACGTCGACGATCTTCTGATCCTTGATGCCGACCGCGCGGCCGCCCTTGTTCTCGTTGAGCAGCTCAACCGCGCGCGCGCCGAACTGGCTGCCCAGGCGGCGATCCATCGCGGAGGGCGTACCGCCGCGCTGCGTGTAGCCCAGGACGGTAGCGCGCACCTCGTGGCCGGAGAGCACCTCCAGCACGCGGGCCAGCTTGGAGCTGGTGAGCTTGTCGTCCTTGATGTCGGCGAGCTCCTGATGGGTCTCGCACAGGGCGTGCAGGTCGCTGGTCAGGGACTTGTTCGCGCCCTCGGCCTCGATCAGGATGGTGCTTCGCTTGCCGTTGAGCACGCCCCACTTGATGCGGTCGGCGATTTCCTCGACGGACCACTCCACCTCGGGCAGCAGCGCAAACTCGGCGCCGCAGTCCACGGCGGTATGCAGGGCGATTTCGCCGCAGTCACGGCCCATGACGGTGATCAGGCTGGCGCGCTCGTGGGACTCGCTGGTCTCGCGGATGCGGTTGACGCACTCGCAGGCGGTGTTGACGGCGGTGTCGAAGCCCAGGGTATAGTCGGTGTAGGCCAGATCGTTGTCGATCGTGCCGGGAATGCCCACCGTGGGGAAGCCCATCCGGTTGAGCTCGTACGCGCCCGCGAAGGAGCCGTCGCCGCCGATGACCACCAGGCCCTCCAGGCCCAGCGAGCGCATGTTGTCGATGGCTTCTTTGCGGTATTCCTCGTACATGAATTCCTTGCACCGGGCGGTCATCAGGAAGGTGCCGCCGCGATGGATGATGCCGCTGACGCTGCGGCCGGTGAGGATTTCGTAGTCGTCCACGTGGTTCTTGTTCTGCATCAGCGGGCCGTTATAGCCGCGCTTGAAGCCCACAACGGACATATCCAGATAGGAGGCGGTACGCACCACGGCGCGGATGGCCGCGTTCATGCCGGGCGCGTCGCCGCCGCTGGTCAAAACGCCGATTCGTTTCATGGCAATTTCCTCCGGGTGTAAAAATCGTGCAAGAGGGGCAGCAGTCGCCTGCCACCCCTCCGTCACATGTGTTTATGAAATTAGGCCTTGTGATCGCAGCCGAGCACGTCGATGAGCTTATGCTTGACGAGCTGCTTGATGTTCTCGCGAGCGGGCTTGAGGTACTGGCGGGGATCGAAGTGATCCGGATGCTCCGTGAAGTACTTGCGGATGGTGCCGGTCATGGCCAGGCGCAGGTCGGAGTCGATGTTGATCTTGCAGACGGCCATGGTCGCGGCCTTGCGCAGCTCTTCCTCCGGGATGCCCACGGCGTCAGGCATACGGCCGCCGTTCTCGTTGATCATCTTCACGTACTCCTGCGGCACGGAAGAGGAGCCGTGCAGCACGATCGGGAAGCCGGGCAGGCGCCTGGAGACCTCCTCCAGGATGTCGAAGCGCAGCGGCGGGGGAACGAGGATGCCCTTCTCATTGCGGGTGCACTGCTCGGGCTTGAACTTGTAAGCGCCGTGGCTGGTGCCGATGGCGATGGCCAGAGAGTCAACGCCGGTCTTGGTCACGAACTCCTCGACCTCTTCGGGACGGGTGTAGGAGGAATCCTCGGCGGAGACCTTCACGTCGTCCTCGACGCCGGCCAGCGTGCCCAGCTCGCCCTCGACCACCACGCCGTGATCATGCGCGTACTCGACGACCTTGCGGGTCAGCGCGATGTTGTCGGCGAAGGACTTGGAGGAACCGTCGATCATGACGGAGGTGAAGCCGCCGTCGATGCAGCTCTTGCACAGCTCGAAGGTATCGCCGTGATCCAGGTGCAGGCAGATCGGCAGGCCGGTCTCGATGATCGCGGCCTCAACCAGCTTCACCAGGTAGGTGTGGTTGGCGTACTTGCGGGCGCCGGAGGACACCTGCAGGATCAGGGGAGCGTTCACTTCGGCCGCGGCCTCGGTGATGCCCTGGATGATTTCCATGTTATTTACGTTGAAGGCGCCGATGGCGTAGCCGCCGTTATAGGCCTTCGCGAACATCTCCTTGGTAGTAACAAGAGGCATAGTTCGTACACTCCTTTATTTCTGGATTTGTCTCAATTATAGCAACTCGTGCCCCCAAAATCAAGCCTCTGCACTTGTATCCACTGTTATTTTTGTCGGTCGGCCGGGCAGTGCCCGGTTCCACCTGCTGCCGGTCGTCAGGGCCGACTGCCACCTGCTGCCGCCGGACGGAACACGAATTCGGGGACCATAAATTGAAGTCCCCGAATTCTCCGGTTTTCCGGGATTCCCCGGAAAACACATGTCGGCGCTGCCGACCCCGGCTGGGGGAGGCTCCGCTTCGCTTCGCGCTCCCCCAGACCCCCACCGAAGTTTGTCCGCCCCGCATGCCGCCCGGCAAAGGGGGGATTTCCGGCGTTTTTCCCCGGTCACAGCAGGGCGCACAGCGCGTCCACGTCCTCCTCGCGGGTGGCCCAGCCGGTGACGAAGCGCACGACGGTGTGCTCCTGGCCGCAGGGCTCCCAGACGGTGAACTCGACCTGCTCAGCCAGCGCGCGCACCCGCTCGTTGGGCAGCACGGCGAAAACCTGGTTGGTGGGCGACTCGAAGAGCAGCGGATAGTCGGCCTTTTTCAGCGCCTCCTGAATCCTCGCGGCGAGGGCCACGGCATTCCTGCCGATTACCCGGTACAGGCCGTCCTTCATCAGCTCGTCGAACTGCACGCCCAGTAGCCGTCCCTTGGCCAGCAGCGCGCCGTGCAGCTTGATGATGGTGAAGAAGCGCGGAATCAGCCGGGGATTGGGCAGCACGACCGCCTCGCCCATCAGCGCGCCGCACTTGGTGCCGCCCAGGTAAAACGCGTCGGTCAGCCGGGCCAGGTCTGCAAGGCTCACGTCGTTTTCGGGGCTGCACAGCGCGTAGGCCAGCCTGGCGCCGTCCACGTACAGGTACAGGCCGTTTTTGCGGCAGGTCTCGCTCAGCGCCGTCAGCTCGGCGAGCGTATACAGCGTGCCGTATTCGGTCGGCTGGGAGAGGTAGACCAGGCCGGGGATGACCGTGTGCGCGCACTCGGAATCGGGCGGGCACTCGCGGCACAGCGCCTCGACCTGCGCGGCGGTGATTTTGCCGTTGGTGTGGGGCAGAGCCGCGATCTTATGGCCGCTCGCCTCAATCGCGCCCGCTTCGTGGGTGTTGATGTGGCCGGTGTCGGCGGCAACCGCGGCCTGGCCGGGACGAAGCAGCGCGTCGATGATCGTGGCGTTTGTCTGCGTGCCGCCCACCAGGAAGCGCACGTCCGCCTCGGGGCAGGCACAGGCCGCGCGAATCCGATCCCGCGCCGATTCGCAGTAGGGATCCAGCCCGTAGCCCGCGCTCCTTTCCAGGTTGGTTTCGTTCAGGCGCGCCATCAGACGCGGGTGCGCGCCCTCCATATAGTCCGAGGCAAACCACAGCTTTTCCATGACTCGATCATCCTTTCACTCGCGTATTGCCCTCACTGTAGCACGGCGCGACCTGTCTGTCAACCGCGAACGCGCGGTTTGTTCCGTAAAAGGCATTGACAGGGGCGGGCGAAAAACGCTATACTATATCCGTTGAAAAAAAGTCTGCCGACAGGCGGGCCGTTTTCTGACAGAAACCAACATCGCGAAAGGCTGTGAACGATATGCTGTATCCACTGAAAATGATTCCCTATTTTCGCCACGGAAGCGACACCCCCTGGGGCGGCGACACGCTGCGGGCGCTGGGCAAGGCCATTCCGGACGACATGACCGGCGAGGCGCTGGAGGTATCCGCGCTGCCCGGCCGCGAAAGCGTGGTGGCAAACGGCGAGCTGGCCGGAAAGACCTTCACCCAGGCGATTGAGGCCTGGGGGCGCGAGCTGACCGGCTGCGAGGGCGAGTTTCCGCTGCTGCTCAAGCTGATCGACGCAAAGGAAAAGCTGTCCGTGCAGGTACACCCGGACGATGTCTACGCGGGCGAGCATGAGGGCGGCAAGCTGGGCAAGACCGAGGCCTGGCTGGTACTCTCCGCCGCGCCCGGCACGAAGATGGTCTACGGCGTGAACGCAAAGGACAAGGCAGAGCTGCGCGAGATGGTCGAATCGGGCCGCCTGGAGGAGTCGCTCAACTGGGTCAGCGTCCAGCCGGGCGACGTGTACTACATCCCTCACGGCATGATTCACGCCCTGGGCGCGGGCATGGTGGTCTACGAGATCCAGCAGTCCAGCGACGTGACCTATCGCTTCTGGGACTGGGGACGCGTGGGCAGGGACGGCAAGCCGCGCGCGCTGCATACCGAGGACGCGCTGGCCGTCAGCCGACCCGAGCTGGACAAGACCGGCAAGCTGCCCGGCGCGACCGTGATCTGCGAGGGCGGCAGCCGCACCGCCTACATTTCCGATCCCAACTTCGAGCTCTGGCGCCTCAACGTCGCGGGCGATATGCCGCTTGAGGGCGGCCGCATGCGCCTGCTAACCGCGCTGTGCCCCGCGCGCGTTTCCTGGGCGGAGGGCGAGTTCGACCTTGACATGGGCGAAACCTGCGTCGTGCCCGCCGCCATGCCCGGCGTGACCGTCTCCGGCCTGGGCGCGGTGCTGTGCTCCATGCTGCCCGATCAGGCCGCCCTGCGCGATCAGCTGGGCTATCGCGCCGAGCTGATCGCCGGTCTGCGGGCAGTGCCCGCTTCCACTTGCTGCCGCGGATTCTGACACGAATTCGGGAAGCATAGATTGAACTTCCCGAATTCTTCGCTGTCGGAAAACTCGGGGTCGGCAGTGCCGACGGCCATCCGCTGCCGCCGAGGCCACGAGAATCTGGCGGCCATAGATTAAAACCTCCAGATTCTTCGTCACAGGGAAAACCATCGCGGTACCCCCACGAGAGGTACGAGAATGGGGCGGCAGTGCCGACAGCCATCCGCTGCCGCGGATTCTGACACGAATTCGGGAAGCATAGATTGGACTTCCCGAATTCTTCGCGGTCGGGAAACTCGAGGTCGGCAGTGCCCGGTTCCACTTGCTGCCGCCGGATAGAACACGAATTCGGGAAGCTCGATGGTCGGCTCAAACAAAAGTTAAGAGGTGTCAGTCAGGATTCAAAGCGCACTTCCTCGGGTGGGGAGGTGCGCTTTATAATTCAGCAGGAAGATGGATGAAATTACAAGATGAGGGGCTGCAAAGCACAGCAATGCGCTATATAATAAAAACAATATATACGTAATGGATGGCGCAGCTGTGCAGGAGATTGGTTTGATTGATAAGGAAAAGCATGCAAAAGCGACCCAGGGAGAAATTCGTTCCGAGCTCCTCATCCTGACAGAGAAACAGAAGGCACATATTATTGATAGACGCGGGCAGGAGTTCTTCGAGAAGTATGCCGCCTTTTTTGCTCAGATTGCAATAGATCCCGACTTTATTTTTCTTGATAAAAAGCATGTCAACTCGGCATTTGCCTGCAAGACGCTCACTCAATGCGGAATGAATCTCCTTCTTGTTATCCGACTCGCGATTGTCGATGACAAAGAAGGCATTGAGAATTCGCTTATCACGGTTCTGCACGAGGGAGAAGCACGGTATATGCGTCGGCTGCGCAACAGTATTCCAATTTACAAAAGAAAAATAGAATAGAATTCTTGCAAAAACACCCCTTTACGGTCGGGCATGAAATTGCTATAATAAGCATAGATAGAAACAGGCTGTCCGAGGTGGTGGATTTCGCAGCAACCACACGCTCTATGAGCCAAAAGGGACGCAGGAGAACGCTGCGCCTGCCGGATAGCCATTCTTGGGGAGCCGCTTTCGAGTGGCTCCTCTTCTTTTTCGTATTCACCGTTCAGATGCTCAAAAAAGCTAATCACCTCATCCCTTCTCATGCCCCCAGTCTGCCGAGTCGGCAGCGCTGACCTGTAATCCGCTGGGAAGCCTGCGGATTCGCAGAATTCGGGGACTCCAATCTATGGCGGCTGGGGTCGTGTTCTGTCCGGCGGCAGCAACCGGGTGCAGGCTCAGCCTGCTATTTGCCGACGCAGAAGCTGGCGAAGATTTCCGACACGACCGCCTCGGACGCGTCGTCGCCGGTGATCTCGCCCAGCTCGCGCCGCGCCTCCCACAGCTCGACCGCAGCCACGTCGAGCGGCACGCCCGTGTCGATGGCCTGCACAGCGCGCGCCAGAGCGGCCTGAGCGCCCCGTGCGCGGTCGATATGCCGCTGGACGGTGAGACAGTCATCCTCGGGCGCGGAGCCGCTTATACGGGCGCTGAGGGCCTCACGCAGGGCCTCCACGCCTTCGCCCGTCGCGGCGGAGAGCGGAATCGCCCCCTCGGGCAGGGAAAACGCCCGGGGCAGGTCGGCCTTGTTGACCACGGTCAGGCTGCGCTCGTCGGCCTGGGCAAGCAGCGCCTCGTCCTCGGCCGTCAGCGGCACGGAGCCGTCCAGCACGATCAGGCTTATATCGGCCTCGCGCTGGCTTTTTTTCGCGCGCTGTACGCCGATGGCCTCGACCGGATCGTCGGTCTCCCGCTGACCTGCAGTGTCGCTGAGCTCGACCGTGCGGCCGGCAATGCTCATGCGCTCGGTCAGCACGTCGCGCGTGGTGCCGGGCACGTGGGTGACGATCGCCCGCTCGCTGCCCAGAAGCGCGTTCATCAGCGAGCTCTTGCCCACGTTAGGTTTGCCGCACAGCACGACGCTCACGCCCTCACGCACCATGCGGGCGTTTCTCTCGTCGGCGCACCGGGCCAGGTCCAGGCGGATTTCCTCACAACCTGCGCGCACCTCCTGCGCCGTCGCCGCCTCGTCAATCTCCTCGGGAAAGTCGTCCGCCGCCTCGATCTGCGCCAGCAGCGCGGTCAGCCGGTCGCGAAGACGCGCGATCTGCCGGGACACGCCGCCCGTCAGCTGCCGCATGCCCGCCCGCTGCGCCGCGCGTCCGCCCGCGGAGATGACGCTCATCACGCCCTCGGCCTGGGACAGGTCGATTCGCCCGCCCAAAAAGGCGCGCAGCGTGAACTCGCCCGGCTCGGCAGGCCTGGCGCCCAGCTCGCATACCCGGGACAGAGTGCTCTCGACCGCCGCGCGGCCACCGTGGCAATGGATTTCGGCCACGTCCTGGCGGGTATACGTGTGCGGCGCGGGCAGAAAGACCGCCATCACCTCGTCCAAAACCTCGCCGGTTTCGGAGACAAGGCTTCCGTAGGTCAGCCTGCGCGGGGTGATTTTCCGCTTTTGGGCAGGCAAAAAAGCCCGGGAAAGGATCTCCCGGGCTCTGTCTCCGCTGATTCGCACGATGGCGACGCCGCCTTCCCCGGGCGCGGTGGCCAGGGCGGCGATGGTGTCCTCGCGGCGATCCATCAGGCGTTCAGGCGGCAGGGAAGCACCATGTAGGTGTAGCCGCCCTCCTCGATGGGGCTCACGACGCAGGGACTGATGCCCGAATTGAAGCGCAGCAGGAACTCGTCGTCGTCGACCACCTTGATCACGTCGCTGAGGTACTTGACGTTGAAGGCGATTTCCAGCGGCTCGCCGTCGGTCTGGGTCTGGATCTCCTCGTACACGTCGCCCATCTCCGAATTGGAGGTGATGACCATCATGTCGGGGCTGATGCTCAGCTTGACCAGGTTGGTCTTGCTCTCGCGGGCCATCAGCGAGGCGCGCTCGATGCACAGCATCAGCTGCTCGCGGTCGAGCACCTTCACCGTGGTCTTGAACGAGGCGGGGATGATCGAGCGATAGTTGATATACTCGCCCTCCAAAAGGGTGGCGTAGACCTGGGTACGGTTGACGCGCAGCAGCAGCTGCTTGTCGCCGAAGCACAGCTCGACCGGGTCATCGTCCTCGGTGCCGTCGACGATTTTGGACATCTCCTGCAGCAGCTTGCCCGGAATGACCGCGCGCAGCGAATCCTGGATGTTCTCCAGCCTGGCAATGCGCACCGCCAGACGGAAGCCGTCGGTCGCGACCATGCGCGCCTCACCCGCGTTGATCTCCAGCAGACAGCCGGTCAGGATCTTGCGCATCTCGTCGACCGAGACGGCGAAGGATGTCTGCAGGATCATGTTGCGCAGCGTGGGCTGGGGCATGAGCACCGTTTTGGGGGCGGCGATTTCCTGAGGCATCGGGAACAGGTCGCCCGCGCGGGCCGCGATCGTGGTTCTAGAGCCGCAGCAGCGCAGCGTCGCGATCCGGTTTTCATTAGAAGAGAAGTTCAGCGTACCCTGGGGCAGCTTGCGCACTACGTCGCAGAACAGGCGGCCGGGCATAACCAGCTTGCCCTCCTCTTCAATTTCGGCGTCGATGCAGGTGGAGATGGTCATCGCTCCGTCGGAGCAGGTGAGGGTCAGCCGTTCACCCATGGCCTCCAGAAACACGCCCTCCAAAATCGGCAGCGTGGAGCGGGGCGACAGGGCGTGGGTTGCGATGGACAGCCCGTTGTTCAGATCGGTAACCTGGCAGCTAAAGCGCATTTTTCTCGGCCTCCTTCAGGCGGTAGTACTGAAATAAGAGAATATCGTTGTAGTGTCCGTAGGGACTGTACGCGGCGTGGAAAAGCGGCCAAAAGGCCGAAATTCCGGGAAACTCGTACCTTGCGCGGTTTTGGAAAGGCGGTTGACAGCGTGTGGAAAACACGGCGGTTTATCCACATTTATCCACAGGGAGGAACGTTCGAGAGGCGGCCTTTCTGAGAAAGGCCCCTCTCGAGCTCTCCCGGAAAGCACTTGCGAAACAGGGATAACCGCTTCTTCGCGTAGCCGTTCTCGCCCGCAGGGTTCGGAGAAAGCTCAATGGACTGAAGCGTGCATTGCGGAGAGGAGCTGTCAGAAACCGTCGCATAACAGGCTTTCGCGCCTGCTGATTTTCCTCGGTTTATTCCGCCCCGCCCACGCTTCATTCGGGGAGTTACATAACTTTTCCGCATTGCGTTTAGTGGATCAGAGTGTTTTCAGGGTGGGGTCGGGGAGGCGCCAAAACGGCGCGTGACCGTACGGGCATTTGATGATGCAGTGCCCTGCTCAAAGCACCGCGGCAGCGAGTGGGTCCGGGCACTGCCCGGCAGAAAAGCCGCCTCTCGAACGTAACCTATCGGTTCCCCAGCGTGCGGCGAAGGCGGGTGAGGGCCTGTTGGGTGTCCTCGTCGCTTTTTTCGAGCCTGGCAACCTTGTCGCAGGCGTGCATGACGGTGGTATGGTCGCGTCCGCCGAAGACCTCGCCGATGCGGGTGGTGGACAGCTGGGTCATTTCGCGGATGAGGTACATGGCCAGCTGGCGGGTACCTGCGATCTCGCGGTTGCGGCGCTGGGAGAGCAGGTCGTCCCGGGTCAGGCCGAATTCCTTGGCGCAGGCGTCCATGATGATCTCGGGGGTGAGCACCTTCTTTTCGCGGCCGGGCATGATGTTTTCGAGCGCCTCGCGCGCCACGTCCAGGGTGATTTTGCCGCCGTTCAGGGCCGCCATGGCATTGACGCGGGTGAGGGAGCCCTCTAGCTCGCGGATGTTGGACTCGGTCTGCTCGGCGATGAAGTGCAGCACGTCGTCGTCGACCAGTATGTGCTCGAGCTCGGCCTTCTTGCGCAGGATGGCGATACGGGTCTCGTAGTCGGGTCGGCCGATGTCGGCGATCAGGCCCCACTCAAAGCGCGACCTGAGCCGCTCCTCCAGCGTGGGAATTTCCTTGGGCGGGCGGTCGGACGAGATGACGATCTGCTTGCCGCCCGAGTGCAGCTCGTTGAAGGTATGGAAGAATTCCTCCTGCGTGGCGGTCTTGCCGGCGATGAACTGGATGTCGTCGACCATCAGCACGTCCACATTGCGCAGCTTGTCGCGGAATTCCTGGTTGGTCTTTTTGGCGATGGCGGAAATCAGCTGGTTGGTGAAGTTCTCGGACGTGATGTACATGACCTTGGCCGACGGGTTGTTGTCCAGAATGTAGTGGCCGATGGCGTGCATCAGGTGCGTCTTGCCCAGGCCCACGCCGCCGTAGAGAAACAGCGGGTTGTACGCGTCAGCGGGCAGCTCGGCCACCGCCAGAGACGCGGCGTGCGCGAAGCGGTTGGAGGTGCCCACGACGAAGGTGTCGAAGGTATACTTCGGGTTAAGCGAGGACTCGAACGCCTGCGTGGGCGCGGCCGGCGCGTTTTTGGGCGCAGGAACGGGCAGGGGATCGCCGGGGGCGACGAAATCGATCTGATACTCCTTGCCGTAGCACAGCATCACCGCGTTTTTCAGCGTCAGGTAATGCCGACTGCGCAGCACGTTGATCACGAAACGATCCTGCGCCTCGAACACGATCCGGTCGTCGCCGACATAAATCGGCTTGAGCGGCTTGAACCAGGTCAGGTATTTATAATCGTCGGTTTCGCTTCGCAGCATATCCAGCGTTTTTTCCCAGGCGGCAGCGTTCGTGTCCATCTGATTCCTCCACAGTAAAAACGGCTCAGGGCCGGTGAATGACAAAAAGAAGACTTATCCACAGTGTTTTCCACATGATGTGGAAAAGCTTTGCGCCCATTGGGGATAAGTTCGAGAATAATAATAGCAGAAATTCTGCCGTAAATCAAGAGTCTTGCGGGAATTCCGGGCAAAAAAAGGGCGAAAATGTTTCGGCGGAATTTGGGTTTGATTTTTGCCGTGATTTGACTCCAAAACAAAAAACGCTTCCTTATTATAAGAGCCGCCGTATTTGGAATGGCTTTTTGGGGGATTTGCCCCAAAAGAAACCCGGTGGATGGCCTGTTGAAATTCTGTGCAGCGATTGCAATTAGCCGGTGGAAAAGGTATAATAGAGCGCAGGCAACAAACCATTCAGGAGGTTTTTCTATATGAAACTGGGCGTCGTCGGACTGCCGAACGTCGGCAAGAGCACACTGTTTAACGCGATCACCTGCGCGGGGGCGCAGGCGGCGAACTACCCCTTCTGCACGATCGAGCCGAATACCGGCGTGGTGGCCGTGCCCGACAAGCGGCTGGACGTGCTGGCCGAAATGTATCACCCCGAAAAGTACACCCCCGCCACGATCGAGTTCGTGGACATCGCCGGCCTGGTCAAGGGCGCGAGCCACGGCGAAGGCCTGGGCAACAAGTTCCTGTCGCACATCCGCGAGGTGGACGCCATCGTGCACGTCGTGCGCTGCTTCGAGGACGACAACGTGATCCACGTGGACGGCAGCGTCGACCCGGCGCGCGACATTGATACCATTCAGACCGAGCTGATCCTGGCCGACATCGAGACCGCAGGCAAGCGCGTGGACAAGGCCAGTCATCTGCTGAAAAACGGCGACAAGAAGCAGGAGCTTGAGGTGCGCGCGGGCGAAAAGCTTTTGGCGCACATGAACGAGGGCAAGCCGGCCCGCACCTGCTCCCTGACCGATGAGGAGCGCGAGGTGGTCGACGACTGGTTCCTGCTGAGCATGAAGCCGGTCATCTACGCCGCGAACATCTCCGAGGACGACGTGGGCAGGGACGAGAGCGAGCTGCCGCTGGTGCAGGAGGTGCGCAAAATCGCCGACGCCGAGGGCTCGCAGGTCATGGTCATCGCGGCCAAGGTTGAGGAGGAAATCGCGCAGCTCGATCCCGAGGAAAAGAAGATGTTCCTCGAGGAAATGGGCATCGGCCAGAGCGGCCTGGATCGCCTGGTGCAGGCCTCCTATCGCCTGCTGGGCCTGATCAGCTACCTCACCGCCGGCCCCAAGGAGGTGCGCGCCTGGACCATCGTCAACGGAACCAAGGCGCCGCAGGCCGCGGGCAAGATTCATACCGACTTCGAGAAGGGCTTCATCCGCGCCGAAATCGTCGCCTACGACGACCTGGTGCGCGAGGGAAGCATGGCCCAGTGCAAGGAAAAGGGCCTGGTGCGCTCTGAGGGCAAGGATTACGTCATGAAGGACGGCGACGTGACGCTGTTCCGGTTCAACGTGTAAGGTCTTTTGGCCGGCCCGTCGGCAGGCCGCGTTCAGGCGGAACCGGCGCGTCGGGAAAAGAGGAAGCCGGGCGGCAGTGCCGCCCGGCTTTGTGTGCGCTGCGCGCGGGGGGGAGGGGCGCGGCCCCTCCCCGAACTCCACCCTGGAGTCACGCCGCAGTGCGGCGCGGTATGTGGGGCGACGTCGTCGCCCCACACCAGACTGTCGAAAAACCCCCGGAGAGCTCGAGAGGGCCGCAGCCCTCTCGAACTTTCAATCGCGCCCAGCGGCGTGTACGGTGGGCACGGGACGATTTTTGCGCCGGAAAATCTCATTTTCCAGAGCAAAAATCGTTTCCTTGCAGTTTTTGCGCCCGGAAATCTCTTAGATTTCAGCAAAAACTGGTGAGGGTGGCAGTGGCGGGGGAGCTTGCTTCCCCGTCCACCAGCTTGTCAAAACCTTTTTTGACAAGCTGATGTGGGGCGACGTCGTCGCCCCACACGTTTTTGTGCGGAAGTACCGCACAAAAACGCCGTCTGCCGGGTATGCCGGCGGACGGCAAGAGCTCGCATGCCGTCAAAGGGCGCTGGAGAGGAGCACGGAGGCCGTCTTCAATGCCTGAAAGGGAAAACCCGTCCTCGCAAAGAGAGGCCCTCAGCGCGCCTGCGTGAGCGTCCTGCGCAGCGCCTGCACGAACCAGTCGTAGGTCTTGAGCTCGGGGCGCAGCTGCGTCACCTGATCCATGCACTGGGCGCACAGCGGGAAATAGCGGCCGCCCCAGGGCAGCGCACGGCGGCAGAAGCAGCATCTTTTCATCGAATCACCTCGCGAAGCGTTTCATTTTATTTCCAGTATGCCCGGCGCGAATCCGGTTATACGGCGGCGGAGTGATTTGCTGAAGCGCGCCGGGAGCCGCTCCGCAATTTGAGCCGCCGACAGTTTCGTCTCTGGCGAAACCTGCCCCCTCGCCATTACACGGGCGCAAAAACCATCCCATGCCCACGCCGTGCGTTTGCACTTCATGAATCGGCAGGGCCGACGGGAGTTTTTCGGAAAATTTCGAAAAACCGGAGAAATCAGCCGCTCCAATTTATGGCGGCTGGTTTCGTAATCTGTCCGGCGGCAGCAGGTGGAACCGGGCACTGCCCGGGGCGGCAGCAGGTGGGTGCAGGCTCAGCCTGCTGTTGGCGCGAGAAAGAGGTGTTCGGTCGCCGGAGCGTCGTTGGAATGCGTTTTGAACACAAAAAAAGCGACCCAACACATCGTGCTGGATCGCCATGGTGCGCCATCAGGGACTCGAACCCGGGACACCCTGATTAAGAGTCAGGTGCTCTACCAACTGAGCTAATGGCGCATATCGCGCGGTACTTGGCCGCTCAACAGTTAGATATTATACACGGCTGCGGCGCGTTTGTCAACCCCTTTTGTCAACTTTTTTTGCGCCTTGCGAGATGGGCGGTTTTGTGATATATTGTGAAACTGAGGTGGATTTCATGAAACAGACAAAACAGGCAAAACCCTTTTCGCTGCCGGCGCGTCTGATCGCGATGTACCTGCTGGTGGTGGGCGTGGTGTGCCTGAGCTACCTGCCGATGAGCGGCAGCGTGCGCGAGCGGCTGACGGCCAACTACAGGCGGCAGACGAACGACTCCTTCACGCGCAGCATGGAGCGCTTCAACGACTCGCTCCTGCAGCTCTACGGGGTGAGCGACGTCATGGCGGCGTATCCGTACTACTACGAGTGCCGGGCGGCGAAGGTCAGCGAGGTCACGCGGGAGTACCTGCCCAAGCTGTACATGACCGGGCGGCTGCTCACGCCCTACCTGGAGAACATCTCGGTGGTGGACAAGGCGTTCGTGCTGTTTTCGAACAGCCGGGCGGTGGTGGACAACCGGCAGGTGTACCTGTCGCTGGAGGAGTTTCTGGGCTACGGGCTGGAAATCGCGGACTATCCCAGCTCGGAGCTCGGGCAGATGTTCGACTCGGGCGTGAGGCACCTGCAGATTGCCTCGGCGAAGGTGAACTCCAATTCGATCGGCAAGGCGCTGCTGCTGTTTGTCGATCGCAAGTATACCGGCGTGCGGGTGGGCGCGGTGTACAGCGAGCGGACGCTGCGCGATCTGTACGGCATGGAGCTGCTGCCGGAGGGGAGCGGCCTGACGGTGGAGAGCCAGACGGGCGGGACGCTGTACCAGGCGGGCGGCAGAGGGAAGGGCTACGCGGCCTTTGCGGGCGAGTGTCCGCTTCTGAACCTGAAGGTGACGCTGAGCGTGCCCGAGGCCTACTACGCGGGCATGTTATCCAGCTTCGACAGCCTGTTCCTGCGCACGCTGATCGCGGCGGCGCTGTCCGGGCTTTTGCTGAGCGTGCTGTTTACCCTCAGGTCGTGGAAGCCGGTCAAGCAGCTGCTGGCGCTGTCCGGGCAGGGCGGAGTGCGCGGCGACGAGTACCTGCACATCGCTCAGCACATCCGCCGCGCGGGCGAGCGCATCGAGACGCTCAATACCGACCTGAGCCGCACCCACGGCGAGCTGTGCAGCAGCCTGTTTTCGCGCCTGCTCAGCGGCACGGTGTACACGGAGGAGGAGCGCACGCTGTGCTGGCGGCTGTTTGCGCAGCTGCAGGGCCCCTGCCGGATCGCGCTGCTGAAGCTGACGGCGGCGGACGGCGCTCAGGCGGAGGGCGAGATGCTTTCGTTCCGGTTCCTGTCCTGCCTGGAAAAGGCGCGGGAAAACTGGGGCGCGTACTATCAGCAGGTGACACTGGATCAGCTGGCGCTGCTGCTGCCCGAGCGGGAGGACGCGTGTTCGGCGCTGGAGGAGCTGCTTTCGCCCAGCCAGACGCTGCTGGACGCGGCGGGCTATCGCCTGTCGGGCGGCATGAGCGACGCGTTTACCGGGCTCGACGGCGTACACACGGCCTGGCACCGGGCGCAGCTGGCGCTGGCGGGCGCGCGGGAGGATCAGCTGATCGCCTGCTTCGAGCACGACCAGCCGGCGCAGGATCGCCGCACGCTCGACTTCACCTCGCTGCAGCAGATTTACGAGCTGATGATGGCGGGGCAGGAGGCGGCGGTCGAGGACCTGCTGGGCGAGGTGCAGGACGGCCTGCTGCGCAGTGCGGACGACAAGCAGCCGGTGCTTCAGTGCTGCGCGCTGGTGCGGTTCGCGTTTGAGGAGGTGGTGCGGGACATGCGCCTGACCGGCCTGCCGAAGGAGCTGACGCGGGTGAGCGAGACGGTCGGCGTGGGCGAGCTGTTCGACTCGCTGCGTCAGGACGCGCGCATGATTGCGCAGCGCCTTTGCGAGGTGCGCCGCCGCGCGGGCAGCGACCGCAGCCGTCAGGTGATGGACTACATCGCCGCGCACTATACCGAGCCCGCGCTGTGCGCCGAGCGGATCGGCGACGAGGTGGGCCTGTCAGCCAACAGCGTGTATCAGATCGTGCGGGAGCGCGCGGGCTGCTCGCTGGGCGAGTACGTGGAGGGCATGCGGCTGGCGCGCGCCTGCGAGCTGCTCAGGACGACCGCGTGTTCGGTCATGGCGATTTCCGACGCGTGCGGCTTCGGGGCGGCGGCGACCTTCTACCGGGTGTTCAAGCAGAAGTACGGCGTGACCCCCAGCCAGTGGCGAAAACAGCATGTAAAGGACGAAAACGGTGCGCAATGAGAGAGCGCGTGCAGATTGTTACACGCGAAACGGGCGGTTTTGAGAGCTTTTCCGGGGATTGTTTCTTTACGATTCGACGCGATTCGTGATTTAATGGAGCCACGGACAAAGTCCGACATACTTTTTGAAGGAGGCAATCCCCATGACAAAACGACTGCTTTCCCTGCTCCTGTGCGCGCTCATCGCGCTGAGCTGCGCGGGCGCGCTGGCCGAGGGCGACCTGGCCATGTCCGACGTGCCCGGCATGACGGCGGCGGGCGTGCTGCCCATCGCGCCGGACGGCGTGACGCTGACGGTCGGCCTGACCGCGCAGTCCAACGTGGTGGACTACAGCACCAACGACTTCACCCTCTGGATCAAGGACAAGACCGGCATCACCTTCGACTTCTTCTTCCTGCCCAGCACCGAGACTGCGCAGAAGGTCGACCTGATGATCGCCGCCAATGAGAAGCTGCCCGACATTCTGCTGGAGGGCATCAGCGACAAGGTGTACTATGGCCGGCAGGGCGTGCTGCTGCCCATGAACGAGTACTTTGAAAAGTACGCCCATTACTTCAACGAGACCACCGAGAAGTATCTCAGCGAGGAGACGCGCGAGCTGCTCAAGAGCCAGATGTACGCCTGGGACGGCAAGATCTATGCCTTCCCCTACCTCCTCAACAGCCTGGGCAACGACAACGAAAACATCTTCTATATCAATAAGACCTGGCTGGACAAGCTGAATCTGGCCGTGCCCACGACCACCGACGAGCTGTATACCGCGCTCAAGGCCTTCAAGGAAGAGGATCCCAACGGCAACGGCCAGGCCGACGAGCTGCCGCTGATGGGCTATAATTCCGCGGATCGACGCGGCGACGTGGTGGGCAACCTGCTCAACGCCTTCCTGTACTATCCCTATAACACCAACGCCCGCCTGGTGGTGAACGACGGCGTGGTGTCCTCCGCCCTGACCAGCGAGGCGCTGCGCGAGGGTCTGCGCTACTGCCGCAAGCTGTACGCCGAGGGTCTGATCTCCGAGCTGTCCATGACCCAGGCGCCCGAGCAGCTCAAGGCCATCATCGACCGCCCCGCCGCTGAGGATACCGTGGTCGGCATGGTCGCCACCCACGCGCTCAGCGCCGCCTGCGGCTGGTCGACCGAGCAGGCCGATTCCAAGGTCTTTGAGTACGTCTCCATGGAGCCCCTGACCGGCCCCGAGGGCGTGCGCTACGCCGCCCAGGCCAAGAGCGGCTTTGGCTCCGACGTGGCCATCACCAAGGACTGCAAGACCCCCGAAATCGCCTTCCGCTGGATGGACTACATGTGCGACCTCGAGGCGGGCATGACCTTCCGCTATGGCAAGCCCGACTATGACTGGTTCTTTGCCGCTGAGGGCGAAAAGGACAAGTTCGGCCATCAGGCGCTCTTCAGGAACCCCACCGATCACGACGTGCCCTGGGCGCTCGAATCCCAGAACACCGTGTGGAGGCTCGCGACCTGCCGTATTTGGGCCGAGGAAACGATGGGCTTCGCCGCGGTGAAGGTGGACAACAAGGTACAGCAGTACCGTCAGGAAATCTTTGACAGCGGCGTGGCCGCGCGCCTGGGCTGCCAGCCCGACGAGGTGTTCGTGCTGCCCGTGTACAACGAGGAGGAGACCGAGGTCGTCAACGAGTACGGCCCGATGATCTGGGAGTACTCCAACGAGGCGCGCAACCTGTTCGTCACCGGCGAGCTGGATCTGGACAAGGACTGGGACGAGTATCTCGCCAAGCTGGAGAACATCGGCCTGAACGAGTACATCGCCGCCTCGCAGACCTGCTACGACCGCATGCAGGCAGGCTGACCGGGCAGTGCCCGGCTCCACTTGCTGCCGCCGGTTCTGGCGACGTCCCTGAGGGCCATAGATTAAAGCCCTCAGGGACTGCGAATTCGCAGGCTTCCCTGCGGATTGAGGGCCGGGCGGTGCCCGGTGCCACTAGCTACCGCCGGGCAGGCTGAGCCTGCACGCAACTGCTAGCGCCGGTCGGCCGTGCCGACAGCCACTAGCTGCCGCCGGTTCTATCGACGACCGTTGGCCGCCATAGATTGAAGCGGCCAAGGTCTTCGCCGGGCAGTGCCCGGAGCCGGTTGCTGCCGCCGGTCGGCCGTGCCGACAGCCACTAGCTGCTGCCGGTTCTAGCGACGACCATTGGCCGCCATAGATTGAAGCGGCCAAGGTCTTCGCCGGGCAGTGCCCGGAGCCGGTTGCTGCCGCCGGTCGGCCGTGCCGACAGCCACTAGCTGCCGCGCATTCTATCGACGACCGTTGGCCGCCATAGATTGAAGCGGCCAAGGTCTTCGCCGGGCAGTGCCCGGAACCGGTTGCTGCCGCCGGACGGAACACGAAATTGGGAACCATAGATTCGAGTTCCCAATTTCTCCGGTTTTCCGGATTCCCGGAAAACGCCGGTCGGCGCTGCCGACTCGGGCAAACTGAAACTCAGACCTCTCCCGGGAAGCACCTGCCGCCTTGAAAGCAGGGCAGGGGACGCTTTCCGGGAGCTTTGTTTTCGTCGGCGCTGCCGACTGATTCGTTCATCGAAAGGGGAGAGCCCCGTGACAAAATTCATTCGCCGCTTCCGGGAGTACTGGCAGCTGCACCTGTTCCTGCTTCCGGGCGTGGTTTACCTGCTGATTTTCTGCTATTATCCCATGCTGGGCCTGCAGATTGCCTTCAAGGACTATCAGGTGGTCAACGGCATCTGGGGCAGCCCGTGGGTGGGGCTGAAGCACTTTGAGAAGTTCTTCGGCTCGATCTACTTCGCCCGCGTGGTGGGCAACACATTCAAGATTTCGCTCTACTCGCTGCTGGTGGGCTTCCCGCTGCCGGTGCTGTTCGCGCTGATGCTCAACGTGATGCGCAACCTGCGCCTGAAGAAGTTCGTGCAGACCGTGACCTACATTCCGCACTTCATCTCGACCGTGGTCATGGTGGGCATGCTGTTTCAGCTGTTCAGTCCGGTCGTGGGCATCTACGGAAACCTCTACCGCCTGCTGACCAACGGCGTGTATCCCGAGGATCTGTTCGGCAAGAGCGGCTCGTTCATTCACATGTACGTCTGGTCGGACGTGTGGCAGAGCCTGGGCTGGAGCTCGATCATCTACGTGGCCGCGCTCACCGGCGTGTCCGGCGAGCTGCACGAGGCCGCCATGATCGACGGCGCGACCCGCTGGCAGCGCGTCTGGGCGGTCGATCTGCCCTGCATACTGCCCACCGTGTGCATCATGCTGATTCTGCGCTGCGGCTCGATTCTGTCGGTCGGGTTCGAGAAAATCTACCTGATGCAGAACAGCGTCAACCTCAAGGCCAGCGAGGTCATCTCGACCTATGTCTACAAGGAAGGCCTGGGCAAGGGCACGCGCGGCTTTTCCTACGGCGCGGCGGTCGGCCTGTTCAACTCGGTCGTCAACTTCGTCATGCTGGTGCTCGTGAACGCCCTGACGCGCAGGCTCAGCGGCAACACGACCAGTCTGTGGTAAGGAGGCGACGCACTGTGAGTAAAAAACATGCCATCCGCGATCCGCGCTCCGACCGCGTGCTCTACGCGGTTTCCGGCGCGATTCTGTTCCTGTTCACGCTGACCATCATCTATCCGCTGATCTTCATCGTCAGCTGTTCGTTTTCATCGGGCGTGGCCGTCGCCACCGGGCGGGTGTACCTGTGGCCGGTCGGCTTTACGCTGGACGGGTACAAGGCGGTGTTCAGCTACGCGCGCGTGCTCGTGGGCTACCGCAACACGCTGTTTTACACCCTGGTCGGCACGCTGATCAACGTGACGCTGACCCTGATCACCGCCTATCCGCTCGCCATGCCCGGCATGCAGGGAAAGCGGCTGTACCTGTTCCTGTTCACCTTCACGATGTTCTTCTCGGGCGGCCTGGTGCCCACCTACCTGCTCGTGAGCCGCCTGCGCATGACCAACACCGTCTGGGCCATGCTCATCCCGGGCGCGCTGAGCGTGTACAACATGATCGTCGCGCGCACCTTCATTCAGAACAGTATTCCGGTCGAGCTGCTCGAGGCAGCGCGCATCGACGGCTGCTCCTGGGGCAAGTACTTCCTGCACGTCGTGCTGCCCCTGTCCAAGGCGGTCATCGCCGTCATCACGCTGTTCTACGCTGTCGGCCACTGGAACGCGTACTTCGGCGCGTTTATCTACCTGAGTGATCGCAGTCTGCACCCGCTGCAGCTGGTGCTGCGCGAGATACTGGTCGAGAACAGCATCGAAGTCACCGACGTGGAGCTGGAGAACGCGCGGCAGAACATGCGCGATCTGCTCAAGTACGCGCTGATCGTCGTGTCCACCGTACCCGTGTTGTGCTTCTATCCGTTTGTGCAGAAGTACTTCGTGACCGGCGTGATGGTCGGCTCGATCAAGGGATAACATGGTTCCGCGCCGCAGAGGCGGCGCGGACGCGAGGGAGGGGCGCATCTGCGCCCCTCCCTCGCGTTTTTGTCACCGGCTGCCCTGCGGCTCCGGCGGAGCCGTGGGTGGGGTGTGGGAAGGAGCGCGCCGTTCAGGCCGTCCTCCCCGGCGAAGCGGACACAAAAAACTCCCGCCAGGAATTCCTGGCGGGAGTTTCTGCGTCCGGCGGCCTCGGGCTTACGCGTTGTGCACGCGCACGCTCAGGCTGGCCTTTTCGCCGTTGATGCTCCAGTCCTGGGTCACGCCGTCCTCGAGCGCGGCGCCCACAGTCAGGGACACACCCAGCACGGCAGACTTGATTTCCTCGGCGAAGCGGGAGGCGATGTCCTCGAGCTTCTCGGTGGCATTGAGCGCGACGTCGATGCGGTCGGTGACCTCGAAATCGGCGTCCTTGCGCATGTTCTGTACCTTGGAGATGATCTCGCGGACATAGCCCTCCTCGATCAGTTCGGGGGTGAGGTTGGTATCGATGACCACGGTCATGTCGCCAGAAATTTCCGCGACGAAGCCGGGCTTCTGGATGGGCCTGGTGAGCACGTCATCCTTGCCCAGGGTCACGGTCGTGCCGTCCAACTCGAAGGAGACCTCTTCGCCGCGCTCGAACGCGTCCACGACGGCGTTGCCGTCCATTTCCTTCAGGTGCGCGCCGATCTTGCCCAGGAGCTTGCCGTACTTCGGGCCGAGGGTGCGCATCTGCGGCTTGAGCTCATAGGTGGTGAACTCGCGCGCGTCGGAGACGAACTTGACCTGCTTGACGTTGAGCTCGCCCTTGATGAGGTCGGTGATTTCGCCCTCGAGCGTGGAGCCCTTGACGTAGAGCGTGGAGATGGGCTGGCGCACCTTGATGTTGGCGCCGCTGCGGCAGGCGCGGCCCATGGTGACCGCCTCGATGACCTCGTCCATGTCCTTCTCCAGCTGGGGATCGATCAGGGACTCGTCGCACTTCGGGAAGTCGCTCAGGTGCACCGATTCGGGCGCGCCCGGGATCACGCCGGCGACCAGGTTCTGGTACATGGTCTCGGTCATGAAGGGGATGTAGGGGGCGCACAGGCCGCACAGCGTGGTCAGCACGGTGTACAGCGTGTCGAAGGCGGCCAGCTTGTCGCCCTCCATGCCCTTGCCCCAGAAGCGCTCGCGGGACAGGCGGACGTACCAGTTGGACAGCTCGTCCACGAAGTCGGAGATGGCGCGGGCGGTTTCGGTTACCTTGTACTCGGACAGGCCCTCGTCCACGTACTTGATCAGCGTGTGCAGGCGGGAGAGCACCCACTTGTCCATCAGGCTCCTGTCCTCGGGCTTCGCCTTCTGGGTGGAAGGATCGAAGTGGTCGATCGAGGCATAGAGCGTGAAGAAGGAATAGGTGTTCCACAGCGTGCCCATGAACTTGCGCTGCATCTCGCTGACCAGGTCGCCCGAGAAGCGGGTGGGCAGCCAGGGGGCGGCGGAGGCGTAGAAGTACCAGCGCACCGCGTCGGCGCCCTGCTTGTTGAGCACCTCCCAGGGATCGACGACGTTGCCCAGGTGCTTGGACATCTTGCGGCCCTCGGCGTCCTGCACGTGGCCCATGACCAGGCAGTTTTTGAACGGCGAGCAGTCGAAGATCAGCGTGGAGATGGCCATGAGGGTGTAGAACCAGCCGCGGGTCTGGTCGATGGCCTCGGAGATGAAGTCGGCCGGGAAGTTCTGCTCGAACTTCTCCTTATTTTCAAAGGGATAGTGCCACTGGGCGAAGGGCATGGAGCCGGAGTCGTACCAGCAGTCGATGACCTCGGGGGTGCGGTGCATTTCGCCTCCGCACTCGGGGCAGGTCAGGGTGACCTGGTCGATGTAGGGGCGGTGCAGCTCCAGCGGCTCGGGGATGTTGTGGCCCAGCTCGTAGAGCTCCTTCTTGGAGCCGATGACGTGCATATGGCCGCACTTGCACACCCACACGGGCAGCGGCGTGCCCCAGTAGCGCTCGCGGGACAGACCCCAGTCGATGACGTTGTCCAGGAAGTTGCCGAAGCGGCCCTCCTTGATGTTGTCCGGATACCAGTTGACCGTGCGGTTGTTGCGCATCAGCTGATCGTGCACCGCGGTCATGCGGATGAACCAGGTGGAGCGGGCGTAGTAGATCAGCGGGGTGTCGCAGCGCCAGCAGAAGGGATAGTCATGGGTGAACTCGGGCGCGGCGACCAGCAGGCCCCGCTTCTCCAGGTCCTCGAGAACCAGCGGATCGGCCTTCTTGATGAACACGCCCGGCCAGTCGGTGCGCTTGTCCATCTGACCCTTGGTATCCACCAGCTGCAGGAAGGGGATCTTGTGCTCGCGGCCCACGCGCGCGTCGTCCTCACCGAAGGCGGGGGCCTGGTGCACGATGCCGGTACCGTCGGTCATGGTGACGTAGTCGTCGGCGACGACCATCCAGGCGTTTTCTTCATTTTCAACGCCCTTGATGACCTCCTTCTGGAAAGCAAACAGCGGCTCGTAACGCATGCCGACCAGGTCGCTGCCGGGGAAGGTGGTCTTGTTGGTGATTTCCTTGTCGCCCATAATCGAGGGGATCAGCGCGTCGGCCATGATGATGGTGCGGCCTTCGCAGTCGAAGCGGGCGTAGGTTTCGTGGCCGTTGACGCACAGCGCGACGTTGCTGGGCAGCGTCCAGGGGGTGGTCGTCCAGGCGTAGAGGTAGGTGTTCTCCTCGCCCTTGACCGGGAAGCGGACGATTGCCGAGCGCTCGGTCACGCTCTTGTAGCCCTGGCTGACCTCGTGGCTGGACAGCGCGGTGCCGCAGCGGGGGCAGTAGGGAACCACCTTGTGGCCCTTGTACAGCAGGCCCATCTCGAAGATCTTCTTCAGCGACCACCACTCGGACTCGATGTAGTTGTCCTCATAGGTGACGTAGGGGTGCTCCATGTCGGCCCAGAAGCCGACGCGCTCGGACATCTCTTCCCACATGCCCTTGTATTTCCAGACGGACTCCTTGCACTTCTTGATGAAGGGCTCGATGCCGTACTTCTCGATCTGCTCCTTGCCGTCCAGGCCCAGCAGCTTCTCGACCTCCAGCTCGACCGGCAGGCCGTGGGTATCCCAGCCGGCCTTGCGCAGCACGTTCTTGCCCTTCATGGTCTGATAGCGCGGGATCAGGTCCTTGATCGCGCGGGTCTCGATGTGGCCGATGTGCGGCTTGCCGTTAGCGGTCGGCGGGCCGTCGAAAAAGGTGAAGGTCTCCGCGCCCTCGTTTTCCTTCACGGACTTCTTGAAGATGTCGTTCTTTCTCCAGAACGCGATGACCTCTTTCTCGCGGGAAACGAAATCCAGCGTGCTCGACGCCTTCCTGATCATGCCTGAAAACCTCCTGAAATAAAAATAGAACCCCGTCCTTGTCTGGGACGAAGCTCGCGGTACCACCCGACTTGGCGCAAAAAAGCGCCCTCTCTGTGCGCACAAAGCATGCGCCGCGCGATAACGGGCGCTCCCGTATCGACCTGAGGCAGGCAGACCCGCCCTCAGCCGTCCGCTCCGGGGTGATTTCCTCTCGGGAACCCTTGCGCCGGACTCGCACCAGTCTCCGGCTCGCTTGGCAAGAGCGCTCTCCCAATGGCGTCCCCTTCGTCGCGTTTCGTATACTCGTCTATTATACGCGCGCGCCGCGCCCCCTGTCAACCGCGCCGCAAAATTTTACCAGGCAGGCAGTGCCTGCACCCACTTGCTGCCGCCGGGGCAGGCGACGAATTCGGGAGCCATAGACTAGAGCTCCCGAATTCTCCGGTTTTCCGGGATTCCCCGGAAAACGTATGTCGGCGCTGCCGACTTCCGGTTGCTGCCACGGCCGGGCAGTGCCCGGTTCCACCTGCTGCCGGTCGGCTGAGCCGACAGCCGGTTGCTGCCGCCGGGTTCTATCGACGACTGTCGGCCGCCATAGGCCATAGATTGAAGCGGCCGAAGTCTGCGAATCCGCAGGATTCCCTGCGGATTGATGGCCGGGCAGTGCCCGGTTCCACTTGCTGCCGCCGAATGGAATACGACCCCAGCCGCCATAGATTAAAGCGGCTGGGTTCTTTGGTTTTCCGGGTCGACAGGGCCGACAGCCGGTTGCTGCCACGGCCGGGCAGTGCCCGGTTCCACTTGCTGCCGCGGAGGCCACGCGAATCCTTCGGCCATAGACTAGAGCCTCAGGATTCTTCGTTTTCGGAAAACTCGAGGGAAGTGCCCCACAAGAGCTGCGCGAACCCATCCACCTGCTTCGCAGGCACCTCCCCTTTCAGGGGAGGCCAGACTGTCAAAAAACCCCGGAGAGCTCGAGAGGGCCGTAGCCCTTTCGAACTTTCAATCGTGCCCAGCGGCGTGTACGGTGGGCACGGGACGCTTTTTGCGCCGGAAAATCCCATTTTCCAGAGAAAAAAGCGTTTCCTTGCAGTTTTTGCGCCCGGAAATCTCTTAGATTTCAGCAAAAACTGGTGAGGGTGGCAGGGAGGCTGAAAACCCTTTGGGTTTTCAGGTTTCGCCTTTGGCGAAACTGCCGACGGCTCAAATCGT
>CAKUFI010000009.1 GCA_934647305.1 uncultured Clostridia bacterium
GGGTGAGAAGATTCGAACTTCCGGCCTCTTGAACCCCATTCAAGCACGCTACCAAACTGCGCTACACCCAGGCAACGTCATTGATTATAGCACGTCTTTTGCCGCCTGTCAACTACCCCGGGCGCACTTTTTGAGATTTTCAGGAAATTTCTTTTTGCCTCCTGTCTGCCGCCTTGACAAAGCGCGCGCCGTCGCGTATCATAGTCCCTGAAAGGCAGGTTTTTTCCATGCGCAAGGTTGCCCTGATTACCGGCGCGTCCCGCGGCATCGGCCGTGCGTGCGCGCGTCTTTTTGCCGAAAATGGTTATACGGTTCTCATTAACTACTTTCGCAGTGAACAAGCGGCCCGTTCGCTGCTGGACGAGCTGCTCGCAAAGGGCTGCGACGCGCGCCTGTATCGGGCCGATGTGGCCGACAGCGCCCAGGTGGAGGCGATGTGCCGCCAGGCGCTGGCCGAGTTTCACCATGTGGACGTGCTCATCAACAACGCCGCCATCGCCCAGCAGGCGCTCTTCACCGACCTGACCGATAAGGACTGGCGGCGCATGATGGCGGTCAACCTGGACGGCTCGTTTTACTGCGCGCGCGCGCTGCTGCCGGGTATGATCTCCCGCCGAAGCGGCTCGATCGTGAACATCTCCTCCATGTGGGGACAGGTGGGCGCGTCCTGTGAGGTCTCCTACTCCGCGGCCAAGGCGGGCCTGATCGGGCTGACGAAGGCGCTGGCCAGGGAGGTGGCCCCCTCGAACGTGCGGGTCAACTGCCTCTGCCCCGGCGTGATCGACACGGACATGAACGCCCACCTGACCGAGGAAACCCGCCGCGAGCTGGCTGAGGAGACGCCGATGGGCCGCCTGGGCACGCCTGAAGAGGTCGCCGGGGCCGCGCTGTTCCTGTGCGGCGAGGGCGCGTCGTTCATCACCGGGCAGGTGCTGGGGGTCAGCGGCGGACTGATCACATGAATAAATATACATACAGCGGGAGGAGCTGCAATCGCCCTTCCCGCCTGTTTTTTACCGATCAGCATAGACTGCGTTTTTTCCGGTTGACACGTCCAGCACGCCGCGCATCACGCCCTGCCGGGTCAGCTCGGCGAGCACCGCGCGCATCCACTCGAGCTTTTCGGGCAGATCTTGTGCCTCGCCCAGCACCACCTGAACGCCGCTGACCGACACCAGATATACCTCGTCGAGGTTCGCTACATTGAGTTCGGACACCAGATCGAGCATTTCCTTCTGCCGGAGCGCCTCGATGACCTGATTCATCACCGCGCGCCGCCCGCTCAGGCTGCTCTCGATGTGCTTGCCCTGCCGGTCGACGTACGCGTCCATGCCGCTGACCAGCAGCACCGCGCCGTCCGGATAGCTCTCCTGGCGGCTCATAATGTAGCCGGTCTCGTCGATGAGCAGGTATTCGCCCCCGCAGTGCACGCAGGCCAGCGCCTGCCGCTCCCGAATCGTCAGGCTCACCGTATCCGGCATGGTCTTCTCGAAGCCGAGAAACTCGACCGAAATCTCGCCGGAGAGCCGCTCCTCCACCCGCCGCTGACTGACCGAGAAGATGCTCTCGCCATAGCTGAGCCCGGCCATTTCCATGACCTTTTCCACGCTCAGGCTCTGGCTGCCCTGCACGTTCACCGTTTTGAGCACGAACACCCGGCTTTTCAGCAGCAGCGCCGCGACGGCCAGCACGAGCACCAGCAGCAGAAAGCCGCGCCCCCTGCGCCGCTGCCTGCCCCGAACGCGCACAGGCGGCGCGTACCGCCCGTCGTACGGTCGATGGTTCATCCTTCTTCCTCCCCCGTCTGTTCCTCGCGCCGGATCGACGCGCCCAGATCGGCAAGCGTCGTCTCCAGCGCCTCATAGCCCCGGTCGATCAGCTCGACGCGCTCCACCCGGCTCTCCCCCTCGGCCGCCAGCGCCGCCAGCACGAGTGCCGCCCCGCCCCGAAGGTCGCGCGCCTCCACTTGCGCCCCGCTCAGGCTTCCTCCGCGCACAATCGCCGCCCGCTGGTGCACCAGGATGTCCGCGCCCATCCGCCGAAGCTGCGCCGCGTGCGCGAATCGGTTCTCAAACACGTTTTCCACGATCAGCGACGTGCCCTCGGCCACCGTGCACAGCGCCATGAACTGCGCCTGCATGTCGGTCGGAAAGCCGGGATACGGCTGCGTGGACAGGTTAACCGCCCTCAGCGCGCGCCCCTCAGCCGAAAGGCGTATGAAGTCCGCGCCGCTCTCGATCAGGCATCCCGCCTGGCTCAGTTTATCCAACACGGCGCGCAGGTCATCCGGCCGGGCGTTTTTCAAGCAGACCTCGCCGTGCGTGATGGCGGCGGCGGCCAGCAGCGTACCCGCCACGATCCGGTCGGGCATGACGGCATAGCGCGCGCCATGCAGCTTCTTCACACCCTCAATTGAGATCACATCCTGCCCCGCGCCGTGCACCTTCGCGCCCATTGCCCGCAGGAAGTTCTGCAAATCGACGATCTCCGGCTCCCGCGCGGCGTTCGAGATCACCGTCTCCCCCGGAGCGAGCACGGCCGCCATCATGACGTTCTCGGTCGCGCCCACACTGGGAAAGTCCAGCTGTACCTCGCCGCCGTGCAGCCTGCTGCCGTCGCACAGGATACGTCCGCGTGCCTCGTGTATCTCCACGCCCAGCGCCCGCAGTCCCTTCAGGTGCAGGTCGATTGGGCGCAGGCCGATTTCACAGCCGCCCGGATATGTAACCGAGGCCTTCCGGAAGCGGCCCAGTATCGGCCCCAGCATGAAAATCGACGACCGAAGCTGCTTGGACAGCGATTCGGACATCTCCCAGCCCTGCGCCCCGCGCGAATCCACGCACACGCTCTCGTCCCGCCGCTCGACCGCACAGCCCAGCGTGCGCAGGATTCTGAGCATGTTTTCGCAGTCGCTCAGCCGCGCGCAGTTGTCCAGTATCACCTCGCCGCCCGTCAGCATCGTCGCGGCCAGTATCGGCAGAAGCGCGTTTTTCGCCCCGCCGATCGTCACCTCGCCGCGCAGCCGACGGCCGCCCGCGATAGAAAAAACGCCCACATGGCACACCTCCATCTTCCGCTTGAACCACAATAGCAGAATATGCAGGCATGTCTGTCCCGGTTTCTGCCGGGCAGTGCCCGGTTCCACTTGCTGCCGGCAGGCTGAGCCAGCACCCACTTGCCGCCGGCAGGCTGAGCCTGCGCCCACTTGCTGCCGCCGGTTCTGTCAGGATGTACGTGCCGATACTGAAAGCATCACTGTACCGCGACGCTTTCCTATGCCCGTAAGCAGCATTGCTCCGAGAACAAAGACCACACCCCATTCGGGGTGATAACCCTTCTGCATGATCTGCTGTTACGCGGATCAAAGTGCTTTCCGGATGGGGTCTGGGGAGGCGCCTTTCTCAGAAAGGCGGCCTCCCCAGCGTTCCCCTCTCGACACGTTGAGCAGCAGGCCGACGGCGCACATGAGCACGGCGATGGACGTGCCGCCCGAGCTGAAGAAGGGCAGGGGCAGTCCGGTGGTGGGCATCATGCCGGTCACAACGGCGACGTTCATCACCGCCTGCACGCCGATCATCGAGGTAATGCCGCCCGCGAGCAGACTGCCGAAGCGATCCTCGCACCTGAGCGCCACCCGCAGCCCAAAGAACACGAACGCCGCGAACAGCAGCAAAATGGCCGTGCAGCCGATCAGTCCCAGATCCTCGCCCACGATAGCAAAGATGAAGTCCGACTCCGGATAGGGCAAAAAGGCGTACTTCTGCCGTCCCCTGCCCAGTCCCATGCCGAACAGGCCGCCCGAGCCGAACGCCAGCAGCGACTGCGAGAGCTGATAGCCCTCCTTGCTCATCTTGGCGAAGGGATTGGTGAAGGACAGGAGCCGCGCCCGCCGGTAGGGCGCAGACCAGGCGTAAAACGCGCCCAGGCACACGCCGCACGCGCCCGCCAGTCCCAGGTGCTTCCACCTCGCGCCCGCCAGCGTGACCATCACGCCCGCCACGATCAGTATACTGCCCGCCGTGGACAGGTTGGGCTGCAGAAGGATCAGCGCGAAGAGCAGCGCCGGCATGATGAACACCGGTACAAGGCCGCTCCAGAAGCGCGTCACGTCCCGCTTTTCCTGGCTGAGTATGCGCGCAAGGAAGAGTATGCAGGCGTACTTGGCGATCTCCGAGGGCTGGAAGCTGACCGGCCCCAGCTTGAGCCAGCGCCTTGAGCCATTGACGAACCGCCCGATTCCGGGGATTGCAACCAGAATCAGCAGTACGATACTCGCGCAGAGTAAGGTACTGCTGAACACTGGCTTTTGTAAAATTCGATAGTCGATGCGCAGCACCACCGCCATGCCCGCCGCGCCCAGGCCGATTCCCATCAGCTGGCTGAGCACCTCGGAGAGCGGACTGCCCTTGTCCTGCGCGTTGTAGTAGCTGGCGGCGTAGAGCACGATCAGCCCGGCCGTCAGCAGGAGGATGAAGGTAACGATCACGCCGCGGTCGCACCGGCCGCGTTTTGCTTTGGCCCCGTGAAAAAGGCCGATCGTCACGCCTTTTCGGGCAGTTCGCGGGCCAGCGCCTTGAAGACTCGGCCGCGCTCCTCATAGTCGGAGAACATGTCAAAGCTCGCGCAGGCCGGGGACAGAAGTACGTTCTCCCCCGCCCTCGCCAGGTCGTAGGCGTGCTCAACCGCCGCCCTGAAGTCGTAGCCGCAGTGCTCGTAGGCGGTATAGCCCACCTTGTCCAGCGTTTCGGCCAGCTGAGCGGCCGTGTCGCCGATGAGCACGACGCGGCGAATCATGCCGCTGTCCCGGATGATTGTGCACAGCTCGGTGAAGTCCACGTGCTTGTCCGAGCCGCCCAGGATCAGCACGGTCGGCCGGGTCATGGTCTGCACCGCCTTGATGGTGGAGTCGGCGTTGGTGCCCTTGGAGTCGTTGATGAAGCGCACCCCGCTGACCTCGCGCACAAACTCGATGCGGTGTTCCACGCCCTGGAAGGTGCGCAATGTATGCCGGATGACCGGCACGGGCACACCGTAGAGCAGCGCCATGACCGCCGCGGCCATCGCGTTCTCCAGGTTATGCGGCCCGGGGATGTAGATCTCGGCCGCCTCGCAGACGGTTCGATACTCGTCCTTCGTGCCGAAGACCATCGCGCCGTCCTTCACGAACGCGCCGTAGGGCGGCACCTGCTTCCTCGAGAACCAGGCCACGCGGCACTTCGCCTCCTCGGCCACCGGGCGCAGCGCCGGGTCGTCGTAGTTGAGCACTAGCCACTCGCTCTCGCCCGCCTGATTCGCGAACACCCGCTTTTTCATCGCCAGGTAGTTTTCCATCGTGTGGTGGCGGTTCAGGTGGTCGGGCGTCAGGTTCAGTATCGCGGAAATGACCGGGTGGAACTCGCGCGCGGTCTCCATCTGGAACGAGGACACCTCGCACACGGTCACGTCCTCGTCCTTCGAGTCGAACGCCACCGAGGTATACGGAATGCCGATGTTGCCCACGACGTGCGTGGTCTTCCCGGCGTTTTTCATGATTTCGCCCAGCAGGGTCGTGGTCGTGGTCTTGCCGTTAGTGCCGGTGATGGCCAGCAGATCGCCGCGCGTCATGCGGTAGCCCAGCTCCAGCTCGCCCGTGACCGCAATGCCCTTTTCCTCGGCCGCCTTCACCAGCGCGCTCTCCACGCTGATGCCCGGGCTGACGATCATCTCGTCCACGCCGTCCATCGCCTCGACCGCCGGCATGCCCAGCCTCCACTCGACGTTCTCATACCCCTTCAGGCAGTCGAGCGCCTCGCCCAGCTCGCCGAGCGGCTTCGAGTCGTTAATCCGCACCTGGAAGCCCTTTTTCGCCAGCAGCAGCGCCGCGGCAACCCCGCTTCGCGCCATGCCGACCACAAGATACCTTTTCATAATGCCTCCCTACCCGCCTCACGCGAACATGGTCAGCGTCAGCAGGCACAAAATCGTCGTCACAATCATGTACATCGCCACGATGCGCGTTTCAGGCATGCCGCCCAGCTCAAAGTGGTGATGAAGCGGCGCCATGCGGAACACCCGCTTGCCGGTGCCGGTCTTCTTCTTGGTGTACTTGAAATAGCCCACCTGGATGATGTCCGACACGCTCGAGGCCAGCATGGCCAGCGCGATGATCGGCAGGATCAGGCTCAGTCTGGTCAGCATGCACACCGCGACCAGCGCGCCGCCGATCGTGAAGGAGCCGGTGTCCCCCATGAACACGCTCGCGGGGTAGGAATTGAAGCGCAGAAAGCCCATCACCGCGCCCGCCGCCGCGCCGCAGAACACCATGAGATTTTTGTAGTTGCCCGCGTCCGGCGTACCTGCCGCCAGCGCCATGCAGATCAGCGCCATCGTGCCGAAGTCAATCAGCGAGCAGCCGCTGAGCAGTCCGTCAATGCCGTCGAGCAGGTTGGCGCTGTTGACCGTGCCCACCAGGATGAACACCATGACCGGCACGTACAGCCAGCCCAGATCCCACTCGATATTCGTGAAGGGCACGATCAGCTTGCTGCCCACCTCGGGGCTCAGGTACGCCCACAGCGCCAGCGCCAGCGAGATCACGAACTGCGGCACGATCTTCTGCATGGGCGTCAGGCCCAGCGAGCGCTTCTTGCTGATCTTGATGTAGTCGTCCGCAAAGCCGATCAGGCCGAAGCCCAGCGTGCACAGCAGCGCAATCGGCAGAAAGTCCCAGCGCTTTTCCGGGAACGCGAGCACCAGCGGCACCAGCACCATCGGGATGGCGAAGATCACGCCGCCCATCGTGGGCGTGCCCTGCTTGACCTTATGGCTCTGCGGCCCCAGGTCATACTCGGTCTGCCCGAACTTTTTCTTCCGCAGCCAGGGAATAAACACCGGGCCCAGGATGTTGGCAATGGCAAAGGACAGTATGACTGCCCAGATCAGACGCTGCATCTTTCGTGCTCCCCCTTACATTTCTTCCAGCAGTTCTTTCACGACAACCTTTTCATCGAAGGGATACTTGATTCCCTTGATTTCCTGATAGGTCTCATGGCCCTTGCCGGCCAGCACCACCACGTCGCCCGCCTTTGCGATGCTCAGCGCGTGGCGGATGGCCTCGCGGCGGTTCTCGATGACCACGTAGTCCGCGCCGGTGGGCCGGATGCCCTCCTCGATCGCGCGCAGGATGTCTCCGGGCTCCTCGCCGCGCGGGTTATCGCTGGTCAGCACGCAGTAGTCGGCCAGTTTGCCGCCGATTTCGCCCATGATCGGGCGCTTTTCGCGGTCGCGGTTTCCGCCGCAGCCGAACACCAGAATCACACGCTTTTTCGTCGTCTGGCGCACGGTGGTCAGGATATTCGACAGCGAGTCCGGCGAGTGCGCGTAGTCCAGAATCACGCGATACGGCGTGCCGGTGTCCAGCAGCTCGACGCGTCCGGGCACGTTTTTGATGTTTTCCAGGCCCTTTTTAATGGCCTCGGGCGAAGCGCCCACCGCGTCGCACAGCGCGGCGGCAGTCAGGCTGTTGTACACATTGAAAATGCCCGACAGCTTGAGCTGCACGTCGATGCGGAAGCGCTTGTGGAAGTTGATCTGGAACAGATTCCCCCGCTCGCCCACCTCGATGTTCTTGGCGTAGATGTCGGCCGCCTCGCGGATGCCGTAGCCGGTGACCGGCACGGGCGCGGAGCGCATGGCCGCCGACACCAGCTCGTCGTCGGCGTTGTAGAAGCCCCTGCCGCACATGCCGGGCGTGAAGAGCAGCATTTTGGCCGCGCAGTAGTTCTCCATATTATGGAAGAAGTCGAAGTGATCCTGGGACAGGTTCGTGAAGGCGCACACCTCGAAGTACACGCCGCTGAGCCTGTGCATGGCCATGGCGTGCGCCGAGACCTCCATCACCACCGCGTCGCAGCCCGCGTCGGCCATCTGCCGCAGCATGCTCTGAAACTCGACCGGGTCGGGCGTGGTCTTGTCGGAGGGCACCTCGGTCGAGCCGATCATGCAGCACACGGTGCCGATCAGGCCGGTCTTCATGCCCGCGGCCTCGAGTATGGACTTGACCAGGAAGGAGGTCGTGGTCTTGCCCTTCGTGCCGGTGATGCCGAGCAGGCGCATCGAGCGGGCGGGATAGCCGTAGAAGCACTGCGCGATCAGCGACAGTGCCTCGCGCACGTCCTTCACCAGCACCTGCGGGCAGTCCAGCTCCAGGAACCGCTGCACGATCAGCGCGCTGGCGCCCTTTTCCACCACCTGCGGCGCGAATTCATGGGCGTCCCGGGTCAGACCCTGTATGCAGAAAAAGAGCGAACCCCTTTCCGCCTTTCTGGAGTCGGTACACAGCGAGTGGATTTCGACGTTCATGTCGCCGCTCGTCTGGCAATTCCCGCCGAGCGCCTGAATCAGTTCACACAGTTTCATGGATAGGACTCCCTCCGTACGTATGCATTATGATGTTCCCGGGGTCTGGAAGGTCACAGTCAGCGTGGTCGCGGCGTACACGAGCGCCCCGGCCGGTGGATTCTGATACACCGCCACGCCGCTTCCGTCCACCCTGAGCGTCAGTCCGCAGCTCCCGGCGATTCGCCCGGCCTCCGCAACCGACAGGCCGCTCACGTCGGGCACCTCGACCGTCGCCTGCTCGCTGGGATTGACCACGCCCTCGGCGTACAGCATGACGACCGAACCCTCGGCAACCTGCGCGCCGGGCAGCGGAAACTGGCGGATCACCTCGGCTCCCGCGCCAGACAGCAGGCATTTCAGTTTTGTCTTTTTCAGCAGCGAGACCGCCTCGGCAACCTTCATGCCGGTCGCGTCGGGGATCTCGACCAGGTTTTGAGGCCCGCTCTGCGCCTCGTTTTTCGGGCAGCCCAGATAGCTCAGCGTCTTTTCCAGGATGTCCCGGGCAAACGGCGCGGCCGTGACCGAGCCGAAGTCGGACGGCACATGCGCCTCGTCCACGATCACCATCACGGCGACCTGCGCCTCGTCAATGGGCGCGAAGCCGATGAACGAGCCGATGTGCGTGCTCGAGGACACCACGCCGTCCACGTACACCTGCGCCGTGCCGGTCTTGCCGCCGATGCGGTAACCCTCGATGTAGGCGTTGTGGCCGCCGCCCTCCTCGACCACCTTTTCAAGCAGGCCGCGCATGGTCTTCGAGGTTTCCTCGCGAATGGGATGCGCCCTGACCTCGGGCGCGTTCTCGAGCAGCACCTCGCCGCTCTCGGCAACGATGCGTTTGACCACATAGGGCCGCATCAGGTTTCCGCCGTTGACCACCGAGCAGGCGGCGGAAAGCAGCTGGATGGGCGTGACCGCGACCGACTGGCCGAAGCCCACGCGCGCCAGATCGACCCGCTTGAGCCGTTCCCGCGCAATCAGTATGCCGCCCGCCTCGCCGGATATGTCGACGCCCGTGGCCTTGCCAAGGCCGAACGCCTCCAGGTAGTCGTACAGCCTGTCGGTGCCCAGCCGCAGCCCCAGTTCGACGAACACCGGGTTGCAGGAGTTGCACAGTGCCTTGGCCATGCTCTGTGCGCCGTGCGGGCGACCCCAGCAGTGGATGGTGCTGCCGTCGACCGTGACCTTGCCCGAGCAGTAAAACCCCTCGCCCGGATTGGTTACTCCGGCGTCGAGCGCCGCCGCCGCAGTCAGGATCTTGAAGGTGGAGCCGGGCTCATACGCATCGGTGACGCAGCGGTTCCGCATCAGGTCGGTCAGCGCGTCCACATCGCTTCTGGGCGGATTGTTGGGGTCGTAGTCGGGCTTGGTGCACATGGCCAGTATCTCGCCGGTCTTCGGGTTCATGACCAGAACCCGCACGCCCTTTGCGCTGTTGACCTCCATCGCCTCGCGCGCGGCCTGCTCCGCGAAGCTCTGAATCACGTAGTCGATGGTCAACTCGGCCTGCGCCCCGGCCACCGCCGGCACGTACTCGCTGGCGCTGTAGGGCAGTGCGCGGCCCTTGCCGTCGATTTCGTCCAGCACGAGGCCCGCCTTGCCGGACAGGTACTTGTTGAGCGAGGCCTCCAGGCCACTCTGCCCCACTCCGTCGATCGTCGTCAGGCCCAGCAGCTGCTCGGCAAACTCCCCCATCGGATAGAACCGCTTGGACTCTTCCTCCAGGTACAGGCCCGAAAGTGCCTTCGACGAGGCCGCCCTATGCTCGGCGAGCAGCGTCTTGAGCTCCTGGGCGATTTCGCGGGAAATCTGCCTCTTGAGCACCACGCCGCCCTTGCTCCTGTCCGAGATTTTCTTCAGGATCTGCTCCTCGGTCAGGTCGAGCACCGGCGACAGGATGCGCGCAAACGCCTCCGGCTGCTCCACCTGGCGCGGGCTGGCCGAGGCGGTGTAGGCGGTGGCGCTGACGGCCAGCAGCTCGCCGTTTCGGTCGACGATCGCGCCGCGGCGGGGACTGACGACCGATTCGCTGGTCCACTGTGTCTGGGCGCGGGTTTGCAGCTCGCCCGCACGCACGATTTGCAGGTGAAACAGCCGCGCGATCAGCGCGGCAAACAGCAAGGCGAACACGCCCATGCACAGTGCCGTCCGCTTTCGTACCAGATGGCCCGTGGAAAGCACCCGATCACCTCACGCGGAAAATTCGGCCTATTCGCCGTCCTTCGCGCTCGTATCGTAGACGGTCATCACGCCGTCGCCCGCGTTTTCGCCGCCAAGATGAACCAGCTGGATCTGGCCCTCCTTAGGATAGACCATGCCCAGGCGGTTGAGCGCCTCGTACTGCACGCGCTCAAGGTTTTGCCGGGCGGTCAGGGAAATTTCGCGATACTGCTTATCGCTGGTCAGGGCGCTGATGTCCCGCTTGAGCTGACTGATCTGCTTGCCCGCGGCGGAAATCGTCGCCATTCGGCTGATATAGACGAACAGCGCCGTCACCAGAAGCCCTGAAAACACGCACATCATGCGCCGGCTCTGCCTGCGGGCCTGCTCCATGCGGATTCGGGCCAGGCGCGCGCGTTCCTGCATCTGTGTGCTGTTTCCCCTGCGGGGCGCATAGGTCTGAGTCATCGCTCGGCCCCTCCTTTATGCTCATACTGCTCGTTGACGTAATTAAGCAGGTCTTCGATCGATTCCTCGCTGGCCATCGAAACGGCCGCGTACTTTTCATCGTCCCAGATTTCGAGGTACTGTCCCATGCCCACGAAGCGTATGGTCTTGTCCATGCCGGTCTTCTGGCGCAGGGCGGCGGGCAGCAGCACACGACCCTGGCCGTCCAGCTCACAGTCCGGAAAGGAGTTGCCCATGATCAGGCGCACGTAGGCGGTACCCCGGATGTCCGACTCGGGGATGCGCGCCAGGTGCTCGCACTTCTCCGCCCACTTTTCCTTCGGGTAGATCGCAATGGCCTGGAACTGGTTGTTCAGGCCGATGGTGAAGCCCTGAGACAGGATTTCGCGGTAGGCGGCGGGGATGGTCACTCGTCCCTTGGGATCAATTGTATGAAGGCAGTTGCCGGAGAATTCGGTTTTCATCCGCTATTCCACCTCCATCTTAGTTTCCTCCACATTATACCACATCCCTCCCCAATTTTCCACTGCAAACCACAATTTTACGAAAAAAAGTTGGCGAAACAGGGCGCAGCCTCCTCTTTTCAGGGATTGCGTTCGAGGCCGCTTTTTCGTGCCGCGCCATTTCCGTGCAAATAGGGTTTCATTCCCACTTTTCACGCAGTTCGCCAGATTTTCCATTCGTTCAGGCGCGTCTTTGTATCAAAATAGGGCCGAAGCTCCACTTTCCCCTTCCCGTGCAAAAACTCCCTCCGCGTGGGAGGGAGAATTACCTATATAATACCCGGCTGTGAGTACACAAAAAAGAGACGCATGATTGCGTCTCTTCAGCTTGTCAAAAAAGTTTTGACAAGCTGGTGGACGGGGGAGCAAGCTCCCCCGCCACTGCCACCCTCTCCAGTCTCCGCTAAAAATCGAAGATTTTTCGGGCGCGGAGCCTGCAAGGAAACGCTTTTTTCTCTGGAAAATGGGATTTTCCGACGCAAAAACCGTCCCGTGCCCGCCGTACATGCCGCCGGGCACGATTGAAAGTTCGAAAGGGCTGCGGCCCTCTCGAGCTCTCCTGGGTTTTTTGACAGTCTGAAGAGACGCATGATTGCGTCTCTTCGGTTGTGGTTGTCCGGTGGGAGATTTTCCCTAAATCGCAGGCTCTTCCTGCGGCGGCTGCGGGCGAACGCCGTCATCCTCGGGCAGCTCGTAGAGCTTAAAGCCCAGGCTGTCGCAGGAAACCAGGTGATACCGCACACCGTTGTGCTCCCCGCGGAAGGCAGTCCGAATACCCGCGCCGTGCAGGTGTCCGTAGAGCACGTCCCGCACGCCGAAACGCTCGAGAATCTCGGTGAACCCGGTGTCGCGGTACAGGTCAAGCAGCGGCGGATAGTGCAGCATGCACACCACGCGCTTCCCCTCGGCCCGCTTCTGCGCGTCGGCCAGGGTCATTTCCAGGCGCAGAAGCTCCCGCTTATAGACCTTTTCGTCGTTCTCGGTGGAGGACGACGTGGGCAGCAGCCAGCCGCGCGTGCCGCAGATCACCGCCTCGTCAAATACCACACAGTCGTTCTGCACCGCCCACATGCTGCCGGGCAGCGCGTCGCGCACCTTGCGGATGCCCGACCACCAGTAATCATGATTGCCGCGCAGGATCACCTTCCTGCCGGGCAGCTCGCCCAGGCGCTCAAGGTCGCCCACCGCGTCCGCCAGCTGCATCGCCCAGGACAGGTCTCCAGGCAGCAGCACAATGTCGTTTTCGCTTACGCGCGCGCGCCAGTCGGCCGAAATCTTCTCGAAGTGGTTCGCCCAGTGCTCGCCGAAGACGTCCATCGGTTTGATGTCGCCGCCCGGCAAATGCAGATCCGCGATTGCGTAGATTGCCAAGCGTCACATCTCCCTTCTTTGACTCACTCTTCTTCCGGTTCCTCGTCGGTATCGTCCTGCTCAGCCAGCTGATCCAGGCTCACGACGTCCTCATCTTCCTTCTTGGCCTCTTCCTTGAACTCTTCGTCGCCGAAGTTGTTCGTATCGTCGATGTCCAGCTCGATCTCGTCCATCGTGCTCACGCTGTCGATGCCGATGTTGGCGGTCTCGGGCATGATCGCGTCGTCATTGCTCATGCTGGAGCGGCGGTTCATTTCCTTCAGGCAGGCCAGGCACAGCTCGCCGCCCGGCACCGCGGGATTCTCGCCGCACTCGGAGCACAACTCCGGCAGCTCAGACGGTTCGCTCTCGCCGCGTACCTCCTTGCGGCAGACTGTACACAGCTCACCGCCGTCCAGAATGTAATTCAGTTCGCAGCGCGGACATTTCACCAGTGCCATGAATATTCATCCTCCTAATATATACCTTGTCAGCCGGTTGCCAGTTTGCTTGTTTTCGCTTCCACTTTCCGCTAAAATAGTTTCAAGCCCGGGCCTCATCAAACAAAGGAGATCTTGACATGAACACACGCAATCACTCCCTGCGGCGGGTTTTCTGCCTGCTGCTGGCCGTACTCATTTCAGCGCTTTCCGTTCCCGCGCTGGCCGCCGGGGCCTCTTCGCAGGAAGCGCAGCTCCATCGTCTCCTGTCCGAGGATCGCGCCGCGCGCGGGCTGTATGCGCTCACGCTCGACGAGGAGCTGTGCCGCATGGCACGCCTGCGCACCCGGGACATGCTTGATAACAACTACTGCGGTCACGTCTCGCCCACCTACGGCACCGTGCGCAATCTGCTCGACCTCTACGGCGTATCCTATCAGTACGCCACCGAGAACGTGGGCAGAAGCCGCGACGTCGCGCATTCAAACGCCGCCTTCCTGAGCAGTCCCTCGCACCGCCGGAACGTCCTCACCACCACCTATACGCGCGTGGGGATCGGCGTGTCCGTGATGCCGGGTGGTTTCGTCTATGTCTGCGAGATTTTTGCAAGGTAGGCTTCCAAGACGCAGTCTCTATCATACTCGAAGATCATCATATTGCAATAGAGCCGAGCAGCTTTTTCGGTTAGTTTTTCGTTAAACCTTCAGCTGATACACTCGGTACGTCCGAAAAAGTGTCGCGCCGGTGTGCTCTGCGTTGAGTTTCGAATACGTGTTGCCCTCATCAATTCCGCCCGCCTGAATTTCAAGGATTTCGGGCGGGATTTTCACGTTCAGCGCATCGAACAGCAGCGCCGTCACGCCGTGGTTTCGCGCCCGGGGATGCACGTGCAGGCAGGCCGCGCGTCGCGTTTCTCCCTCCCGCAGCACGATCAGCGCGCCCACACACGCCCCGCTCTGCATCGCCAGTGCGCTCTCCCCCATGGCCGCGAAGTACCTGTCCAGGGTGCTCGCCAGCGCCTGCGCGTCCGTCGGCTCCACCGCGCGGTACATGGGAAGCAGCAGCTCGTACACCTCCCGCCGGGACATTTCCGAAAGGAAGCGCACCGTATAGCCGTATCTGGCCCTCGCCCGCGCCGCCGCCCTTTCATAAAACGCCCAGGGCACGTCCGCCCGGCGCACCCGGTAAAACAGCTGATCCGTCCGCTTTTCCCAGCCGCTTTTTTCGAGCAGCTCCGGCAGCCAGGCAGAGTTGTCCGCCTCAAGCGGCGTATTTTCGCCCTCGAACCCGCTCACGCGCAGTCCGTTGCCGAAGCCCGACAGGTCGTCTGCCAGCGGCCCGACCGCCCGCAGAAGGCCCATCGCGCGCAGTTCTCCGCGAATCGCCTCCGTCAGTACCTTTGCCGCCCGCTCGCCGGGCGCGAGGAACAGCCGCGTCACGCAGCCCGTGCCTTCGCCCCTGGCCCGCCCGACGACCGCCCGCGCGCACACCTTTCCGCCTTCCCGCACGACCAGCCCCCGTTCGCCCGGCCGCCATTTCGCCCTCGGCCCGAAAAAACGCAGGCGAGCCAGCAGGCCGTCTGCGCGAATCACTTTCATCACAGGCTCCTCATCAGCTCGCCCAGCCTCAGCACGTCCTCCCGATACACGTCCCGGAGCGACGGGTTGTAGATCAGCGAGGCCGGGTGGTAGAGCGGATAGAGCGTGCAGTCGTGCCAGGAGAGCGCCTGGCCGTGTACCTCGCCGATGGTCGCCTGCCTGCCCAGCAGCGCCCTGAGCGGCGTGTTGCCCAGCGTGGCGATCACCGCGGGCGTCAGGCTGTCCAGCTCCCTGAGCAGGAAGGGCAGGCACAGCTTGACCTCCTCCTGCGTGGGCGGACGGTTGACCCAGTTTCCGGCGCTCGAGCGCCTGGTCGGGCGGAACTTGACCGTGTTGGTGATGTACAGTTCCTCCCTCTTCAGACCCGACAGCGCCAGGAACTCGTCCAGGTTTTTGCCCGCCTTGCCCACGAACGGCCGCCCGGCGATGGTTTCCTGCTCACCCGGCGCCTCGCCGATCAGCACCAGCCTCGCCTTGGGGTCGCCCTCGCCGAAGACCAGGATCTTGGGCTCGTCCGCGTACAGCTTCTTAAAAAGGGCGGTCATTTCCGCCTGCAGTTTCTGCATCAGGCCTGTTCCTCCGTTTCGATCGCGGTCAGCTTGGCCTTTGCCGCCTTGAAGTCCTCCCAGGCCAGCCGTTTGAGCGTCTGGTCGCGCAGAAGCGCCGAGGGGTGGTAGGTAGGCAGTATCCAGCTGCCGTTCCTGAAAAACCACTTGCCCCGGTCGGCGCGCACCCCGTGAAACGACTCGCCCAGCAGGCACCTGCCCGCCGTCGAGCCCAGCAGCACGATCAGTTTGGGTCTCACGCCCTCAATCTGGCGCATCAGGTACCCCTTGCAGGCGGCGGCTTCCTCGTCGGTGGGGGTGCGGTTCTGCGGCGGGCGGCACTTGACCACGTTGCAGATATAGACCTGTTCGCGCGTCATGCCGACGGCCTCGATCATCTTCGTGAGCAGCTGTCCGGCCTTGCCCACGAACGGCCGGCCCAGTCGGTCCTCGTCCGCGCCCGGGCCCTCGCCGATAAACATCAGGCTTGCCTCGCGGTCGCCCTCGCCGGGCACGACGCGGCTGCACCCATCCCGAAGCGGACAGGCGTGACAGGCCTCAATCTCCGAAAGCAGCGCTTCCCAATCCACAGTATCCCCTCTTTACCCGCTCGTTACTCGTTCTTTCCGCTGGTATCGAAGGCGCTGACGATGGGCGCCTCCAGGCTGCCGATGACCTGCGTGATGTCGCCCCTGAACCAGCTGATCAGCGTGGTCAGCAGCACGACGCAAATCAGTATCACGAAAAAGCCCGCGATGGTTCCGGCAAAGTCCCACATGCCCTCGAGAATCATGAACTTCGTGCGCCTTCTCCGGGCCTCGCGCTTGGTATATCCGCGTTTCATAATCAGTCATCCTTTCGTTCGGACGAATCAGTTTTCTTTTAGACGCACGGCGGGCCGTTTTTGATCCCCGCCGGGCGAAAGGCGTTCCGTCAGGCGCACGAGCGGCGCGAGAACCGGCGCCATCAGAATTAGCTCCAGCGCCCTGAACGCCGTGTTCAGGTTGGCCAGGATTCTCGCGGGCTGTTCCGGCGAGCAGGCGGTCAGCCAGGCCTCAATCGGAAACACGCGCATCGTCAGCAGCGCCGCCGCCGCGCCGAACCCGTTGAACACCAGGTGAAACAATGCCGCCCGCCGGCCCTCGCCCTTCGCGCCCGCGCCCAGCAGCAGCTCCGTCGAGCAGGAGCCCAGCGTGCTGCCCGCGATCAGCCAGACCGCGCTTTCCATCGGCAGCGCGCCCGCCGCCGCGAAGGTCTGCATCAGGCCCACGAACGCCGTCGAGCTCTGCAGCCCCGCTGTCAGCAGCAGCGAACACACGAACGCCGCGCCCGGCCCGCTCATCGCCCGCATAAGCCCCTGCGCCCAGCCGCCTGCCTCCGCCAGTCCGCTTTCGACCAGCTCCATGCCTAAAAACAGCATCCCCAGGCCGCACAGCGCGCCGCCCAGTCGGTCAAGCGCCGCCCTTTTTCCACCCACAACGCGCATCAGCGCGCCCGGGAGCAGCAGCAGCGGCCCCCAGTCGGTCAGGTTCAGCGCCAGCAACTGCCCCGTCACTGTCGTGCCCACGTTCGCGCCCATAATCAGCGCCGCGGCCTGCAAGAGGCTCAGCCTGCCCTGATCCAGCAGCTCGATCGCCAGGCAATTCGTCGCGTCCGAGGACTGCACCACCGCCGTGAACGCCGCGCCGGTCAGTACCGAGCGCCCGGTCGTACCCGTCGCCCGCGCAAGCCCCCGCAGGAGTCGTTTGCCCGCCAAGGCGCGCATCTGCTCGCTCAGGCACTTCATCCCGGCCAGAAACAGCCCTACCCCCGCGCTGATCCACAGCATCAGACTCATCGCATCCCCTCCCCGTGCAGTCTATGCGGGGAGGACATTCGAGAGGCCACCTTTTTGACCGGGCAGTGCCCGGCTCCACTTGCTGCCGCCGATTCTATCAGGGTGTAAGTGCGACACCGGAAGCATCGCTTTGCCGTAACACTTTTTTGACCCTGTAAGCATTGCTCCGGGAACAATGACCCACGCCCCATTCGGGGAATAACCATTCTGCATGATCTGCCGTTACGCGGATCAAAGTGTTTTCCGGGAGAGCTCGAGAGGCGCCTTTTTTAAAAAGGCGGCCTCTCGAACGTACTTCACACGTAGTCCACCCAGCCGCCGGCGGGACTGGTCAGATGTCCTTCGGCGGACAGGCCCGGGAAGTCCTGCTGCCTGAGCGCCTCATAGAGCAGCACGGCGACCGAGTTGGCCAGGTTGAGCGAGCGCGCCTCGGGCCGCATCGGGATGCGCACGCAGTCGTCGTAGCGCTTTTCCAGCAGCTCCTCGGGCAGGCCGCGGCTTTCCCTGCCGAAGAACAGGAAGTCGCCGTCGCGATACTGCGCCTGGGCATAGCTCCTGGGCGCCTTGGTAGTGGCGAAGAAGCAGCGCGCGTCCGGGTGCCGGGCGAAAAAGTCGTCCAGGCTGTCATACACGCGGTACTTCATCAAAAACCAGTAGTCCAGTCCCGCCCGCTTCATGTACCTGTCGTCCAGTTGAAAGCCCAGCGGCCGAATCAGGTGCAGCATGCTGCCGGTCGCGGCGCAGGTTCGGGCGATGTTGCCGGTGTTCTGGGGGATTTCCGGCTCGACGAGCACGATGTTCATCATACGCCCGTCTCCTATCGACCCACGTAGTAGATGTTGCCTGCGGCGGGGTAGGTGCTGTAGCAGAGCACCTCGCTGGAAATCTCGTCGCCGTTGGCGGCGTAGCGGTGCTTGTAGGCCACGGCCTTGTATCCCCCGTGCGCCTTCTGCTTGAGCTCGGTGATGCCGGTGGGCAGGTCGTTGGTGTAGCGGTATTCGTCCTCGCCCGGCTCCAGCTCGGAAAGCGTCTCGGCGGTGATCTTGATGTACTCGCCGTTGGGCAGCTTCTTGCCGTAGATCGACATCACCAGGTATTTTTTGTCATTCTCGGTCACGATTTCGCCCATGATGTAGACTGGCACGTCGCTGGAGTTGGTAAACTTGAAGTCCTGATTGGGCCAGGAAACGGCCGCGTCCTTGCCCTTGTCCACGTAGTTGACCGGGCGGGAGTGCGGGTTGCGGGTGGTGATGGTCAGGTCGGACTTGACCACGGCGTTAAACAGGGTGGTGGATACCTGGCAGATGCCTCCGCCCACCTCCTGCACCGACAGGCCGTCCGAGAACGCGCCGGCCTCCTTAAAGCCGCGCTCGGCGGTGCGCTGACCCACCGTGCCGTTAAACGAGAAGGTCACGCCCGGATCGACGCGCACGCCGCTGAGGATCTCCACGGCCAGCCGGATGTTGTTCAGGCGGTTCTTGCTGCTGTCGTAGATGCGGGTCTTGGCGCTATCCACCAGGCCGCAGGTCTGCTGAAGCTCCGCCTGGGTCAGGCTGGGCGCGATCGTCTGCGCCGAAACGGCCACCGTCGTGCCGCCCGCGCCCGAGCGAAGCGCCGACAGCGCGCTCTGGTACAGCTGCTCCTTGTCCACCGACAGACCGTTCTTTTCGGCAGTGAACACAAAGGACTGATTCGCCGTGTCGAAGGAGGCGATGCTCGCGTTTTCGGCCTCATAGGAGATGGAATCCGCCACGTCGTCCGTGATGACGCGCAGCAGGGACTCGTCGAAGCCCGAGCTCACGGTGAACGCCGCGCCCTGGCTCTTCACCTCGCGAATCTGCTGATAGCGGCTCTGCACGCTGCCCGCGTGGCCGATCTGATAGGCCTTCGAGGCGACTTCCTCGTAGTCGGACTGATAGTCCAGGTCGTCCGCGGTGATGCTCCAGGTCTGGTTTCCGTAGGCCAGCGTGACCGAGCACTGCGCCTTCTTCGCCTCCTCGCGGCTCTGAAGCGACGCGAGCACCTCCTGATACGACCGGCCGGCCACGTCCGCACCGTCGATCGTCACACCCTCATAGTAGCCGTTCTGGTCCACCGTCTGGCGCATGGCCTTGAACTCGCGATAGGACAGCTGCTCGCGCCAGGCGATGATGCCCACGCCCAGCAGCACCGCGCTCATCAGGATCGTGACCGGCAGCGCCCACCAGCTGTTTTTCTTATTGCGGCGCTTCTTGCGGGAGTGCGCGCTCTTCTTGCGGCGCGCGGCGTTTGCGCGGGAGGCGTTGCTGCGCGCGGAGGATTTTTTTGCGCCGCCGACGCTCTTCTTGCGCGCGGGCGCGGTTTTCTTTTCAGGCATATGGACGTCCCTTCTCCTTTACTCTGCTTCTTTGGCGATGTGGTCGCACGGAGTCACGTATAGCGTGCGCTGCTGGGTATAGATGACGAAGCCGGGCTTCGCGCCCGCGGGCTTCTTGACGCGCTTTTTCTGTGTGTAGTCGACCGGCACCTGATGCCCGGTGCGGCCCTTGCTGTAGTAGGCCGCCAGGCAGGCCGCCTCGTGCAGCGTGCGTTCGGTCGGCCGGGTATTGACCACGATCACGTGCGAGCCGGGCATGTTTTTGGCGTGCAGCCACCATTCCTCCGGCTGGGCGGTCGCGGTCAGCTTGTCATTCTGCACGTTGTTCTTGCCCACGAGGATGATGTCCCCGTCGGTCGAGGTAAACTTCATCGGCTGCGAGGGCGGCAGCGCCTTCATCTGCCGGCGGTTGCGGTTCTCCTTCACGTAGCCCTGCTTTTCAAGCTCCGCGCGGATCTCGGACAGCTCGGCCTCCTCCTGGCACTTGCTCAGGTTGTCCATCTGTCCCTCGAGGTAGTACAGTTCCTCCTCGGTCTTTGCCTTCTGCTCCGCGGCCAGCCGCTGCGCCGAGCGCGCCTTCTGATAGAGCTTGAAGTAGCGCTGCGCGTTGGCTCCGGGCGACAGGCGCACGTCCAGCTCGACGCGCAGGGGCTTGCACTCCGGGTCGTAGTAGTTGGGCAGGTCGGCAAACCTTGCCCCCCGCTCGATCTGCGCGATCGAGGCGGTCAGCAGCTCGCCCTTGATGCGGTATTCCTCCATGCGCTCGCTGTCGGCCAGCGCTTCCTCCTGCCGGGCCAGCTTCTTTTCGCAGCGCTCAATGTTGTTCTTGAGCACGTGGCTCAGCGACGCGGACTTTTGCTTGATCCGCTCGATCTGCTCGCGCGTGCGGTAGAACGCGTCCAGCGCCTCGCCGAGGGTCGCGAAGGTCTCCCGCCTAAACGAGGAGCGGGTGCGGTACTCGAACGGGGTCACGTCCGCGGCCTTGCCCTCCTCGTCATAATAGACGGTCGGCGCGTCCGGAAGGTTCTCCCTTTTTAAAAGTTTTACCAGCATACGCGCAGCCGTTTCCCGGTCGCAGTTTTCGGCGCGCGCCGCCTCGTCCCCGGCGATGCGCAGGGCGAATTCGCGGGCCGTCGCAGGCGACAGGCCGGTCACCGCGGCCGACAGTGCCTGGGCGAGCGTCCCCTGCATGACCAGGTGCGCGAAAACGTCCGCTTCCTTCGCCTGGTCGTAGGGAACCTTGTCCTGCATGGGCGGCCGCTCGTAGATCAGGCCGGGCAGCACCTCGCGCACGCGGCTGATCTCCTCGGTCACGTGCCGCGCGCTGTCGATGATCTTTCCGGTCGGGCCGACCAGTATGAGGTTCGAGTGCCTGCCCATGAATTCGCACACCAGCGTCTTTCGCGTCAGGTCGCCCATTTCCTCCATCGTCTCGAACTCGACCTCGAGGATGCGGTCGCCGCCCACCTGGCGCACGGCCTGCACCCTCGCGCCGCTGAGGTGCTTGCGAAGCAGCATGCAGAACGTCGGCGGCTCGAGCGGGTTGTTTTTTTTCATTTGAGTCAGCTGCGCGCGGGCGCTGTTGGGGCTGGCCGTGAGCAGCAGCGGGCAGTTTTTGCCCTGGGATCGAATCACAAGGACGATTTCGTCCTGCTCGGGCTGGGTAATCTTGTCCACCCGGCCGCCGGCAAGCGCGCTTTGCAGCTCCCGGGCCAGGTACCCCAGCATGAGACCGTCCATCGGCATGAATCAGTTTCCTCCATATTTTAACCGGCGCAGCGCGCGCAGAATATTCCATTTCCTATTATAGCCTACTCTTCGGCAAAAGGCAATTGAATTTTCCGTGCATTTCTGGAAATGCGCTTGCCCCGCCTCCCTGCGTGTGATAAAATGGCAGGTATGGCGACATACCCCCTCGCGCCGTTGAATAGACTTGCCTTGAAACGGAACGCAAGGAGGGTATGCGTATGAAGCCAATAAACGATCAACGGAAGCTCTATCTGCTGGCGGCGGCGCTGCTCGCGCTGTCGGTCGTGTTGTGCCTGGTGTGGAAGGTGTGGGAGCCGCCGAAGGAGGCAAGCGCCCCGTCCCCGACCGCCTCGCCCGAAACGACCGCCGAGGCCACCATCCTGCCGGATGCCACCACCTCGCCGGTCTCCGCGCAGGGGACGCTCGAGGGCGGCGTGCGCACGACCGTCTACTATCAGGACAACTATGGGTATCTCGTGCCGGTCGAAAAGACCATCGCCGAGCAGACCGGCGTCGCCAAGGCCACGCTCGCGCTCATGGTGTCCTCCCCGCGCAACGACATGGAGGCCGCGCGCCTGGGCCTGCGCACGGTCATTCCCGAGGGCACCGAGCTCGACCTGGACATCTCCAAGGGCAACGCCCGCATCAACCTGACCGGCGACGTCTCCTCTCTGCCCGACGCCCAGGCCGAAGCCAACATGGTCAGCGCCATCGTGCAGACGCTCACCGAGTTTGACTCGGTCGAGACGGTCTCCTTCCTGATCAACGGCCGTCAGGCGGCGAAGCTGCCCCATGGAACCAGCGTTTCCGGCGTGTTTTCGCGAGGCCTTGTCAACCTGGAATCGGCCTCCGCCTCGCTGCCGCCCGAGGACGCGCAGACCGTCATGCTCTACTTTCCCGGCGACTCGGCCTCGGTCATCGTGCCCGTCACGCGCATGGTCTACGGCCAGGCCGACGTGAACACCGCCGTGCTCGAGCTGCTCAAGGGGCCCAGCGCGCAAAGTCCGCTCGAAAACGCACTGCCCTCCGGCTGCGGCCTGATCGACGCGACGCTCAAGGACGGCGTCGTCACCATCAACTTCACCTCCGACTTCATCAAGATCGCCGAGGAAAGCGACGGCGGACGCATGGCCCTGCGCGCGCTCTCCCTCACCTGCTCCCAGTTTCCCGGCGTAGAGCGGGTCGAAATCCAGGTCGAGGGCAAGCCCTACGACGCGGGTCTGCCCACCTCCGCCCTGCCTACCTTTGTCAACAGCGCCGACGAAATCAACGAAAACCGTCTGCTCTCCCAATCCGCTCAGCTCTTCGAGCTCGAGTGAGGGGAGGACGTTCGAGAGGCGGCCTTTCTGAGAAAGGCCCCTCTCGAGCTCTCCCGGAAAGCACTTGCAAGATAATCTGTTTTCCACCAGCCAATGTAATTCTTGCTCGATATGCAGAAGGAACGAGGGAATACTCGACCCGACTGCTTCCAGCCAATATACCCCTGCCCGATACGCTCAGGGAACGGCGCACAAAAGAAAGAAGGAACCGCCTCATGAATTGGACTGCAAGCACCGCCTTTGGCCTGGAGGGCCAGACCGCCAAGGATCTCAAGCGACTGGGCATCGAAGAGGTCTCGCCCCGCCAGACCGGCGGCGTAGACTTCACCGCCACTCCCGAGCAGGCGTACCGGGCCAACCTGTGGCTGCGCTGCGCCGACCGGGTGCTGCTCACCGTGGGCCGGTTCGAGGCGCGCTCCTTCGAGGAGCTGTTCGAGCAGGTCAAGGCGCTGCCATGGGAGGACTACATTCCCCTGCGCGGCGCTTTTCCCGTGCGCGCCCACTGCGCCCGCTCCACACTGATGAGCCCGTCCGACTGCCAGTCGATCACCAAGAAGGCGGTGGTCGAGCGGCTCAGGCGCACCTACCGCACCGACTGGTTCGAGGAGGACGGCGCAATCTATCAGATCGACGTCTCGATTCACGCGGACGTGGTCACCGTCTCGCTGGATTCCTCCGGTCAGGCGCTCTCCCGCCGCGGCTATCGCACCTGGAACGGCGAAGCCCCCCTGCGCGAGACGCTGGCCGCCGCGCTGGCGCTGCTCTCCCCCTGGCGAAGCGCGCTGCCCCTGCACGACCCCTGCTGCGGCACCGGCACGCTGCTGATCGAGGCCGCCTTCATCGCCCTGAACCGCGCGCCGGGTCTGATGCGCGAGTTCGCCTGCGAGGGCTGGGGCTTCATGCCCGAGGAAGCCATGCGCCAGGCGCGGGACGAGGCGCGCGAGCTGTTCGAGGCGGGCAAGGCGCGCCCCGTACACATCTCCGGCTCGGACATCGACCCGCAGGCGCTGGAGCTGGCGCGCAGGCACCTTCAGCAGGCCGGCCTTTCCGGGCGCATTTCCCTCGAACGGAAGGATCTGCGCGACCTCACGCTGACCGCGCCCGGCGGCGTTTTCCTCACCAACCCGCCCTATGGCGAGCGCCTGGGCGACCGCAAGGCCGCTGCCGCCGTCGAAAGGCAGCTCTACCAGCTCAAGTCCCGCTGCCCCTCCTGGACGCTGTGCGCCATCAGCGCCGACCCGTCCTTCGAGCGCAACGCCGGCCGTCGCGCCGACAAGAAGCGCCGCCTGTACAACGGCCGCCTGGAGTGCGACTTCTTCACGTTCAGGTAGAGAACGTTCGAGAGGCGGCTTTTCTAAGAAAAGCCCCTCTCGAACTCTCCCAAAAAGTGCTTTGATCCACGAAGTGTACGTACTGCAAGAATCGCTTTCCCCCGAATCCGTCGCGGTTCCGGCGGCGTTGAAAGCCACTTTTCACCCGAATCCAGAACATCACCGAAACGTCAAAAGAGGCGCGCAAGGCGTCTCTTTTCAGACTGTCGCCCCCCGGAGAGCTCGAGAGGGTCGCAGCCCTCTCGAACTTTCAATCGCGCCCAGCGGCGTGTACGGTGGGCACGGGGCGATTTTTGCGCCGGAAAATCTCATTTTCCAGAGAAAAAATCGTTTCCCTGCAGGCTCCGCGCCCGAAAAATCTTCGATTTTTAGCGGAGACTGGTGAGGGTGGCAGTGGCGGGGGAGCTTGCTTCCCCGTCCACCAGCTTGTCAAAACCTTTTTGACAAGCTGAAAAGAGGCGCGCAAAGCGTCTCTTTTCTCTATGTACCCTCAAAACGCGCACTTGAGCGCCACCCCCAGCGCCACCAGCGCCAGCCCCAGCAGGCTCAGCCAGAACCTCAGCGGCAGGAAAATAATCAGAATCAGTCCCCCCGCCGCGATCAGTATCACGCCCAGTATCCGCAGCGGCGCGCAGGGCGAGCACAGCCTGAGACACGTCTCCTTTCTGCTCATTCACACGGCACCTCCCCTTGCTACACCGTATTCCGCGGGCCCGGGGCGCGTGCACAAAAACGAAGGCCCTCCGGTCTTTCCGGAGAGCCTTCTGGCGCGCCCGACACGATTCGAACGTGCGATCTAACGAGTCGGAGTCGTTCACTCTATCCACTGAGCTACGGGCGCATGTACTCATATAGTATACCGCAGCGCGGGCAAAAATGCAAGTGCATTCCCCCGTTTTGCGAAAATATTTACCTGTTTTGCCCGCCTTACATCAGACGCTGGCCGTTAATGCGCAGCGAGAAGCGCAGGCCCAGCTTTTCGGCCGCCTTCCTGCACAGGATCATGCGTGCCAGGAAGATTTCGAAGTAATCGGTGACCGAGCAGATGGTGGTGTCAATATGCAGGCTCAGCTCGACCTCCTTCTTTTCGGGGTTGATGAGCACGCGCGAGTAGCTGACGGCCGAGTTCACCCGGTCGTGGATGTCCCAGGTCGCCGGGTCGGTATTGCGCACGCGGGTGCGGCGCACGTCGGTCTTGTCGGCCAGGATCAGCGCGGCGGCCACCGGGTTGACCGGGAAAGCGGTGCTCTCGTCGTGATTGCCGATAGCGGTCACGATGGTGGCGATTTCCTCCGGCTCCGCGCCCATCTGCTCGAGCAGGCGGAAGGCCATCAGCGCGCCCGACTGCGCGTGGTCGATGCGGTTGACCACGTTGCCGATGTCGTGCAGGTAGCCCGCAATGCGCGTCAGCTCCACCTCGCGCGGGTCATATCCCAGCGTCTCGAGGATGTGCGAGGCGGTCTCGGCCACCTTGGTCACGTGCGCGAAGCTGTGCTCGGTGTATCCAAGCGCGATCAGCGACTCATCCGCCTTGCGAATGTAGGCGTTGACCGCGGGGTTTTCCTTAATCTGGTCATAGGTGATCTTCATATCTGTGTGTGTCGTTCTCTCCTTTTTCAGTGGATTTGGCTGAGGAAGCATCCCTCCTCCAGCGCTTCCATCATAGCATGCCACCGTAAAGTCAACTTCAGTCAAATCTCAAATGCATGTAATCTTTTCGCCTCGTTGACAAACGACCCGCGTGAGGGTATAATCTTCTTCAGGAAACGCGCACAAGGCGCAAAGGAGAGTGCCCCATGAAGTACCTTATCTCCCCCAATCCCGGCAACCGCGAGGCGGTGCAGTTCGCCGGCCGTCTGCTTTTCGCGCTTCAGGACGCCGGTCAGCAGACGCTTCTGCCCCCCGAGGCGGCGGACGCGCTGGGCGAGCCTGAGCAGGCGCAGCGCTGGCAGGGCGAGGCGGTGGATCGCATCCTCGTGCTGGGCGGCGATGGAACCATCCTTCGCCAGTTTCACCGGATGCACAAGTACGGCGCGCAGCTGTGGGGAATCAACTTCGGCCACCTGGGGTACCTGACCGACTGCGAGCCGGATCAGGCGCTCAATCTGCTCCCCCGCATCCTCAAGGGCGACTACACCGTCGAGCATCGCACGCTGCTTGAGGGCGAGCTGGTGCGCGACGGCCTGGTTGAGGCCTGCTTCAAAGGGCTCAACGAGGCCTGTATCTACCGCGGCGCAATGAACCACGCCATGCCCATCGACGTGATCTTGGGCGGCGTACTGCTGCGCAGCATCGTCTCCGACGGCTTGGTGCTGAGCACGGCGACCGGCTCCACTGCCTATAACCACTCGGCCGGCGGCCCGCTGCTCACCCCCGAGGCTGAGGGCCTGGTCATCACGCCCATCTGCGCGCGCTGGGCCGAGAACACGCCCATCGTCACCGCGGCGAGGGACTGCGTCGAGGCGGTCGTGCACATGCCCCGGCACAGCGAGAACGAAACCGAGCGCCCGCTGCTGGTCGTGGACGGCTACAGGAACTTCTTCCTGCAGGAGGGCGACCGCATCCTCGTGCGCGGCGCCCGGGAAAAGCTGCAGATGATCCGCACCTCGCGCGACAGCTTCTGCGAGCGCCTGAGCCGCAAGCTGGCCTCGACCGCAGGCTGACCCCGCAAACAGACTCCCTCTCAACAAGTGGTTTATTGTACAGAAAAACCGTCCGCTGTGACTCCGTGCGGACGGCCTTGTTTTTGATTGAACGCGCGTCTACCCGCAGCGGACATGCCGTTCCTGCGGAAAGCCTTCCCTCACAACAGCGAGCGCGCCGCCAGGTACACGGCCGGAATCAGTATGGCCGGCAGCATGTTGCCCACGCGAATGCGCGCCTTGGAAAAGCCCAGCATGTTGAACCCCAGTCCAATGATCAGCAGGCTTCCCGTCGCCGAGACCTCGGCAATCGCCTCCGCGGGCAGGAAATTGCCCAGCAGCATCGCCAGCAGCGCAATCGCCCCCTGATAGGCGAGCAGCGGCAGCGCGCTCAGCGCCACGCCCATGCCCATCGACGAGGACAGAATCAGCGCGGACACGCCGTCCAGCACCGCCTTGGCCAGCAGGGTGTCCGGCTTGTTCTGCAGGCCCGCCTCGATCGAGCCCACGACCGCCATCGAGCCCACGCAGTACAAAAGCGTCGCGCTGATGAACCCCTGCGAAAAGCCGTCGTCGTCCTTGGCCAGTCGCCTCTGCACCCACGCGCCCAGGCTGTCCAGGCGATCCTCCAGCCGCAGCGCCTCGCCGATCAGCGAGCCGACCACCGCGGAAACGATCACCAGCATCATGTTTTCCGTCCTGATCGCGCCCTGTATGCCGATCGTCAGCACACACAGCGCCAGCGCATAGCCGATCGTGTCCTTATACTTCTCCGGAATTCCTCCGCGCAGGCGCGAGCCCACCAGTGCGCCCAGTATGATCGTCGCCGCGTTCACCCAAAGTCCCAGCATATGATACGTCCTCTCTTTCCCGATTGCAGGAAATGATGCCCGTCCGCGCGCAGTGAAACAGGTACTGCTGCACCAGACCCGCCTGAGGCCCGAACAGGCGCAGCGCCTCCGCGCGAACGTCCTTTTTGTCGATTCCAAACCAGTCGCGCATCGCCCGGCGCACCCATACGTCCACCGGAAAGGCGCTCCGGTCGCCCAGTGAAAACAGCTGCACGCAGCAGGCCACCTTGTCCCCCACGCCCGGCAGCGTCACAAGCACCCGATGCGCCGTCTCATAGTCGCACCGGGTAAGGCCGTCCAGGTCAAAGCCGTCCGCTACGCGCCGCGCCGTCTCGACCAGATAGGGCGCGCGGTAGCCAAAGCCCATGCTTCGCAGGCACGCCTCACCCGCTGAAGCCAGCTGCTCAGGCGTCGGAAACAGCCCGCCGCCCATCTGCTCGATCAGCGCGCGGTTCAGTTTGCGTATGCGCGCCACGTTGTTGTTGGCCGAGGTGATGAAGCCGACCAGCGTCTCCCACGGCGGCTGGTTGAGCAGGCGCAGTCCGGGCAGCGCGCGAATCGCCTTCTGCGCGATTTCGCAGCCTTCGCAGGCGGTCAGCAGTTCCTCCGTGCTAAAGTCCAGGTCAAAGTAGCTCGCAAAGAAGGCCGCGTCTTCCGGACGCGCATCCGGCAGGTCGAAGCCGCCCGAGCGCGGAACCAGGCGCACCATTTGCCCGGCCACCGGCGCAAAATACTCGCCGCCCCGTTCCTCCCACACAAACGATTGCGCGCTGTCGATCAACACCAGCCGCGCGTCGAAGCAGATTCCGCGCACTTGCAGCATGCCGTCCCGCCACTCGATCTCGCCCATCGCCTCGCCTCCTTTGTATTGACCGCCGCGCAGTACGGAATCGCGGGCGTTTTCTTTCAGTCGCCCCGTACGCGCTCCGTTTAGTCCCACCCGCGCTTTTCGCTCCGCGAAAACCGCGCTTCCGGGCGGCCCTGCCGCCCGGCGCCCCGGGGGCGGATTCCTCCCCCGGACCCCCTCCACGCGCTTCGCGCTGCTCGCGCGCCGCGCTTTTCGCTCCGCGAAAACCGCGCTTCCGGGCGGCACTGCCGCCCGGGCGGAGCGTCCGACCGTCACACTCCTTCTGCCGCCTGCTTGAAAACAGAAAAGGCCGTCCGGGAAAACCCGAACGGCCTGGTGCAATGCCTGAATTATTCGGCAGCGACCTCCGCCTTGGGATAGACGCTGACCTGCTTGCGAGTCTTGCCGAGACGCTCAAAGCGGACGACGCCGTCAGCCTTCGCGTAGAGCGTGTCATCATCGCCGATGCCCACGTTCAGACCCGGATGGATCGCAGTGCCGCGCTGGCGAACCAGGATGTTGCCGGCCAGCACAAACTGACCGTCCGCACGCTTGGTGCCCAGACGCTGCGCATGGCTGTCGCGGCCGTTGTGCGTGCTGCCCATACCTTTTTTATGAGCGAACAGCTGCAGATTCATGATCATCATGAGGCTTACCTCCTTCTCTGCGAATGGACCCGAACAAAGTCGGGATACTGTTTTTCAATCTCCAGAAGCCCCAGCCTGGCGGTTTCGAGGATGACCCCGGTCCTTTCCAGCGCCTTTTCTTCCGGATTCGCGGCGAGCACAGCCGTAAGCAGCCCGGTGTCGTCGTCCTGCTGCGTCCGCGTGGGCGCGCAGGCCACCTTTTCCAGACCGTTTGCCGCCGTGATCAGTATGCCCGAAACCGCCGCGCAGACGATGTCCGCGCCGTATTCGGCATACCCCGCGTGGCCCCTGGCCTCAAACCCGATCAGTCTGTCCCCCTCTTCGAGGAAGACAATCCGAATCATAAGCCTCAGCCCTCGATGGCAGTGATCTCAACCTTGGTATACGGCTGACGATGACCCTGCTTTTTGCGAGAATTCTTCTTGGCCTTGTACTTGAACACAACGACCTTGGCGCTCTTGACCTGATCAAGAACCTTGCCTTCGACCTTCGCGCCCGCCACGACGGGAGCGCCGATCACAGCACCTTCATCCTTGCCCAGCATCAGCACGTCAAAATTGACGGCGTCGCCGGCCTGAGCCTCGAGCTTCTCGACGTAGATCACGTCGCCCTGCTGGACGCGGTACTGCTTGCCACCAGTAAGAATAACTGCGTACACGCGTTGCACCTCCTTATTAAGTCTCGCCGAACGTAGGCACGCAATGCGTTTTCCCCAGAGCCCACTCCGAGCGGATTACCTTGTTATTATACGGCGTGAAAGCCTTTTTGTCAACCGCCGTTTCGACAATTAACACACCTTTATTCGCACCGCGCGAGCCGCACGCTTTGAAGGCGCAGCGCCTCCGCCGCCTCGCCGGCCAGTCGGAGCGACAGCTCGTGTTCGCCCTCGGAAAGGCTCGCCCGGCACAGGCGCGCATCGCTTGCGGTATAGTAGCGGTTTTCAAGCGACGCGTCCTTTTCGCCCCCGGAAAGCGTCAGCGAAATCTCCTCGCCGTCCAGGCCGAGCACGAGCTTCTGCCCCAGCTGAGGCGACGTACTGTAGTGCCCGGACACGCGCAGGGAAATCTCGAACTCGCCGTCCCGCACCACCGCGAAGCGCCACCCGGCCATCGCCCGTTCGTCCTTCCAGTTTTCGGCCGCGCCGCCCGGGCCGACCTGCACGTCCCCCATCCACTCGGCGGTGGTCGCCTTGAGCTCGACGCGCCCGTCCGGCTGCTCGACGGCCATCTCCGGCACGCGCGCCTCTCCCAGGAACTCCACGCACAGCACGTCGTTCCTGCGCACGTCGCTCGGCAGCATCACGCCCAGTCGGGTCAATCCGTCCAGCCCGCGCATCGGGTGCTGCACCTGCACGAGCGGCCGCTTCTGCCGCGTCAGATAGCTGCGCGCGGCCTGCCCCTCGATCCCGTTGACCTTGAACGAGCCGCCGGGAACCGGGTTGTTCAGGAAAAAGTACAGCTTGTTGCCCTTCTTCGTGACCGGGCCGCTGGACAGATCCATTGGGAAGGGCGAGGCCTCGCAGCCGTGCACCGCGTCGCGGCCTCCCGCCTGCATCCAGTCGCCCACGGCGCGCAGTATATCCTGCGCGGCGGCGGGAATGCGCCCCAGCGTGTCGGGGCCGACGTTGAGCAGGTAGTTCGTGTTTCGCGAGGCCAGCCGGGTCAAAAGCGAAATCGTCTGATCGGCCGTCTTCCAATTCTGGTCGAAGGCCTTGTAGCCCCAGGTATCGTTCAGCGTGGCGGCGGTCTCGTACAGCCGATCCTTCGCGCCCGCGCCGGCAGGCACCTGGTTGTCGCCCAGGGAGAAATAGTCCCCCAGGCCGTTTCCGATGCGCGAGTTGACCAGGCAGTGCGGCTGATACGCCTTCACCATGTCGTAGAGCTCGCGGCTCTGTTCGGGCGTAATCACCCCCGGCGTGTCGAACCAGATCAGCGCCAGGTCGCCGTATTTCGTCAGCAGCTCCTTCACCTGCGGCTTGATCTTGCGCTCGAAGCAGCGAGAAAAGTCCTTTTTGTCGTTGTCCGGAAAGTCCCAGTCGTTGGTCCAGCTCATGCCGTGGTTGGTGTGCCCGCGCGTATATCCGCCGCCGTCCGGCTCGTGCCAGTCCAGCTCCTGCGAGTAGTAAAGCCCCAGGCGCATGCTGTGCTTCTGGCAGGCCTCGGCCAGCTCTGCGATCGGGTCGCGCCCAAACGGCGTCGCATCCGCGATGTTGAAGGGATCGGCCTCGCTTCTGTACATGGCGAAGCCCTCGTGGTGCTTGCTCGTCAGCACAATGTACTCCATCCCGGCCGACTTGGCCAGCTTCACCCAGTCCTCGGCGCAAAAGCCGATCGGGTTCATCGCCTGCGTCAGGCGCGAGTACTCCTCATTCGGAATCTCGAACCGGGACTGTATCCACTCGCCGATGTAGTCCATCCGCCTTCCGCGGTATTCGCCCGCCAGCTGCGTGTACAGTCCCCAGTGCAGCATCAGGCCGAAGCGCGCCTGGTTAAACCATTCAAAGCTCTTGTCCATTGCATCCTCCGCAGTGTTTTTATCCATTATACACCCGACGCACCCGCCCGTCCATGCAGAATTCGTTCGCAAATATGGAAAAACCGCCCCTTCGTGCGGAAGAAGCGGTTTCCCTTGCCGTCTCGCCTTACTTGGTGCCGAACAGGCGGTCGCCGGCGTCGCCCAGGCCGGGAACGATGTAGCAGTGGTCGTCCAGCTTCTCGTCCACGGCGGCGATGTACAGATCCACGTCCGGATGGGCCTCCTCGAGCGCCTTAATGCCCTCGGGCGCGCCAATCAGGCACATCAGGCGAATGTTCTTGCAGCCGCGATCCTTCAGGAACTGAATGGCCGCGATCGAGGAACCGCCGGTGGCCAGCATGGGATCGACCACGATCAGCAGCCGCTCCTGCGCGTCGGCGGGCAGCTTGCAGTAGTACTCGACCGGCTTCTTGGTCTCCGGATCGCGATACAGGCCTACATGACCCACCTTCGCCGCCGGAACCAGGCTCAGGATGCCGTCCACCATGCCCAATCCCGCGCGCAGGATCGGCACCACGCCCAGCTTGCGGCCGGCCAGCATCTTGGTCGTGCACTTGCAGATAGGGGTCTCCACCTCGACGTCCTGCAGCGGCAGGTCGCGGGTAACCTCGTAGGCTACCAGCATGCCGATTTCGTTGAGCAGTTCGCGGAATTCCTTGGAACCGGTGTTCTTGTCGCGCATGATGGAGAGTTTGTGCTGTACCAGCGGATGATCGATCACGTGCACCATAATGATGATTCCTCCTATTTGGCCCCAATCGGCCGATTTTCATTATTATACTACACTTCCCACGTATTTTTCCACCTCGTCTTATGAACATCGCGTAAAAGTGCGCATTTTCTGAGGGAAGCCGCGGCAGACCGGCCGGTTTCTGTTGACAAACGCGCCCGCATGGAATATACTTACAACATATGCTATATAAAAAGGTAGGGATGCGTCCATGAAACGAGCCTTCACCGCGCTGCTTCTCCTGCTTGCGTGCCTGCTGCCCCTGTGCGCCCAGGCCGAGTCCCCCAATCAGCTGACCCTGAACGAGCAGGAGGCGCTCCTGTTCACCGGCCGCTCGCTCACCCTGCGCCTGACCCAGTCCGGCCCGCGCGAAAGAGTGACCTGGAGCTCGTCCGCCCCCGAAATCGCCTCGGTCAGCACGTCCGGCCGGGTGCGCGCGCACGCCGAGGGCACCGCGCAGATCACTGCCTCCGTCCCCTCGGGCGCGAGCGCGAGCTGCCTTGTCACGGTCGAGGTGCCGGCCCGCTCGGTCGCGCTCTCCATCGCAAAGGCGGATATTTACCTGGGCGGTGAAGGCCTGACGCTCCGTGCGGCCGTGCTGCCCGAAGCCGCCACGACCCGCACCGTTGCCTGGACCTCGCTCAATCCGAAAATCGCCTCAGTCGACGAAAACGGCCGCGTCACGCCCCTTGCGGCAGGCACAGCGCGCATCGTCGCCACCGCGAAAAACGGCGTGAAGCGCACCGCCACCATTCACGTGCGCATTCCCGCCCAGTCCGTGACGCTTTCCCGCGCCGAGCTGACCGTGTACGCGGGCAAATCTGCTCGCCTGACCGCCTCGGTGCTCCCGAAAAACGCCTTCGATAAGAAGGTCACCTGGTCGAGCAGCGACGAATCCGTCGCCTCCGTCAGCCGCACCGGCACCGTCACGGGCAAATCCGAGGGCACAGCCGTCCTCACCGCCCGCACCGCCAGCGGAGCGACCGCCCAGTGCACCGTGCGCGTCGAGGTCGCGGTCAAAAAGATCGCCCTGCAAGCCCCCGCTCGCCTGAGCCTGGGCGAGGCCGACGCGCCGCTCACCTGGCAGATCACGCCCGCGAACGCCACGAATCAGGCCCTGACCTTCTCCTCCTCCCGCCCCGGCGTGGCCACGGTGGACGAGCGCGGCGTGGTGCATGCGCTCTCCGTCGGCACAACCCGCCTGACCGCCCTCTCCGCGAGCGGCGTAAAGGCCTCCGTCACCCTGCGCGTGGTGCAGCCGCCCGAGTCGATTGCGCTGAGCCGCGAGACGCTGGCCGTGACCATTCGGCGCACCGCCCGCCTGAGCGCCGAGGTGTTCCCGAAGAACGCCTACGACCGCAAAGTGGTCTGGAGCTCGTCCAATCCCTCCGTCGCTGCGGTGTCCCGCACCGGCGTGGTCACGGGCAAGGCGGTCGGCGCGTGCGAGATCATCGCCCGGGACGCGTCCGGCCACACCGCCGTGTGCCGCGTGCAGGTCGGCATACCGGTCGCCTCCATCCGCCTGGACAGAAAGCAGCTCACGCTGGTGCGCGGCGGCAGCGGCTGTCGCCCCGAGGTCACCCTCTCCCCGTCGAACACCACGATGACCGCGCTGACCTTCACCTCCTCCGATCCCTCCGTCGCGAAGGTAGACGAGACCGGCCTGATTACGCCCGTCTCGTGCGGCACGTGCACCGTGACCTTTGCCGCCGTCAACGGCAAGACCGCCTCGCTCTCCGTGCGCGTGGTCGATCCGGCCACCTCGATCAGCCTGCCCGAAAAGGAAATCGCCCTCAAAAGCGGCGAGAGCCGGCAGATGACCGCCACCGTCCTGCCCGAAACGGCGGGCGACCGCTCGGTCGAGTGGAGCGTCACCGACAAAAACGTGGCCGCGGTCAATTCGGACGGCCTGCTCATCGCCAAGAGCGAGGGAACCTGCACGCTGATCGCCCGGGCGCGCGGCGGAATCGACCTCGTTGCCCAGTGCGCGGTTCGCGTGACCGGCACGCCCGACAAAGTGGTTGCGCTGACCTTCGACGGCACCGTGCCCGAAAACGCCATGGCACTGCTGGACGTGCTCAATGAGTACGGCGTAAAGGCCACCTTCTTCATCACCACCGACGAAATTGCCGGGCGCGAGTCGCGCGTCATGCGCCTGGTCGACAGCGGCATGGAAATCGCCAACCACACCCAGAACCACCCCCACTTCGACCGCATCTCCACCGCCGCTGCCCTGCGCGACATCGCCGAGTGCGACCGCGCGCTCGAGGCCATCACCGGCAAAAAGCCCGCGCTCATCCGTGCCCCCTACGGCACGCTGCCCGCCTCCGTGGCTCTGAAGGAGGAGCGCTGGTTCGTCCACTGGAGCCTGGACACCATCGACTGGAAGTTCATCAACACCAACTACATCTACAACCGCATCGTGCGCGAGGTCAAGGACAAGGACATCATCCTGATGCACCAGTCCCTGCCTGAGACGAAGGAAGCCGTCCGCCGGGCCATCCCCGTGCTGCTCGAGCGCGGCTACCGCTTCGTCACCTGCTCCGAACTCATCGAGCTGTGCGACGGGAAGTCCACGCAGGCCAAGGTTTATCGCTTCGTCGCGAACTGAGGCTCCCGTCCATTCTCCTTCGCCAACCCAATGCCAATAGAAAGAAAGTTGAGGAAAACACACCATGAAAAAAACCGTGATGCGCAAGTATGCCCGCCTGATCGCCCGCGTGGGCGCAAACGTCCAGAAGGGCCAGGTCGTCCAGCTGACCGCCTCCGTCGACCAGAGCGAGTTCGTCGCCATCCTGGTGGACGAGTGCTACAAGGCCGGTGCGAGCCGCGTGGACATGGAGTGGAGCTGCCAGGCGATCGACAAGCTGAACTACCGCCACCGCACGCTCAAGTCGCTCTCCACCGTGCCCGCCTGGAAGGAAGCCAAGCTCAAGCTCATGACCGAGGAGCTGCCCGCCCGCATCGTGCTCATCAGCGACGACCCGGACGGCCTGAAGGGCGTCAATCAGGAAAAGGTGCAGAAGGCGCGCATCGCCACCTACCCCATTCTCAAGCCTTATCGCGACGCAATCGAGAGCAAGCACCAGTGGTGCATCGCCGCCGTCCCCTCCTACGAGTGGGCGCGTAAGGTCTTCCCCGGCGAGAAGAAGCACAAGGCGTATGAAATGCTGTGGGAGTCCATCCTGATGACCGTGCATGTCTCCGAGGACAACGACCCGATCGAGGCCTGGGAAAAGCACAACGAGACCTTCCGCGAGAAGTGCCGGTGGCTCAACGACTGCCACTTCGACGCGATCGAGTACCACAGCGCCAACGGCACCAACTTCCGCGCCGAGCTGATCGAAAAGGGCCGCTGGTGCGGCGGCGGCGAGTACACCAAGGGCGGCGTGTTTTTCAACCCCAACATGCCCACCGAGGAAATCTTCACCAGCCCCATGAGCGGCAAGGCCGAGGGCAAGCTGGTCTCCACCATGCCCCTGTCCTATCAGGGTCAGATCATCGACAGGTTCTGGATCGAGTTCAAGGACGGCCACGCGGTCGCCTGGGACGCGGAGGAGGGCAAGGAGCTGCTCACCCGCATGCTGACCATGGACGAGGGCGCGTCCCGCCTGGGCGAGCTGGCGCTGGTGCCGATCGACAGCCCGATCTCCCGCAGCGGCCTTCTGTACTACGAGACGCTGTTCGACGAGAACGCCAGCTGCCACGTCGCGCTGGGCGCAGGCTATAACGACACGATCGACGGCTATATGGACATGACCAACGAGGAGTGCCAGGCGCTGGGCATCAACGACAGCATGATCCACGTCGACTTCATGATCGGCGCGCCCGACCTGTGCATCACCGGCTACAAAAACGGCGTGCCCACGCCCATCTTCGTGAACGGCAACTGGGCCAGGTAACCCCCGCCGATTGCGTTCGCAATCGGGAGCCCCGCGCGGCGTCACCGCCGCCGCGCGGGCGGAGAAGGGGCTTCGCCCCCTCTCCGCACCTCACCCCCGTCCCGATTGCTTCCTCCGTTTCGCCATGTGGAAATCTCCCCAACCAACGAGACGGGCAATGCCTGACAGAGGAAGACCTTGGCCGCTTCAGTCTATGGCGGCCAATGGTCGTCGATAGAACCGGCGGCAGCAAGTGCGTGCAGGCTCAGCCTGCTAAAAGGAGCGAATTATGCAGTACGAGGTTTTTGACTTTCACACGCATCCCTTCCTGAACGCCGCGCAAAACATCTGCTCCCACAAGGCGTTCGTCGACATGACCCCCGCCTATACCCGCGAAATGATGGAGCGCCTGGGCGTGAGCGGCATGGCGGGCTCGGTCGTCCGCGCCCGCAGGCAGGACGAGCCGGTCACCTGGGCCTACATTCAGGAACAGAACGACGCGGCGCTGGCGCTGCGCGAGCTGTACGGCGACTTCTACGTGCCCGGCTTTCACGTACACCCCGACTTCGTGCGCGAGTCCTGCGAGGAAATCGAGCGCATGGAGGGCCTGGGCGTGCGCCTGATCGGTGAGCTGGTGCCCTACATCCACGGCTGGAGCGACTATTCCTGCGCGGGCTTCGACCGCATACTGGACTGCGCCGAGGCGCACCATATGCTCATCTCCTTCCACTCGATGGGCGAGGACGAAATGGACCGCATGGTCGAAAAGCACCCGCGCGTCCCGTTCGTGGCGGCGCACCCGGGCGAGTACGACGCGTTCACGCGGCACATGGAGCGCATGAAGAAGAGCGAGAATTACTACCTCGACCTGTCCGGCTACGGCATCTTCCGCCACGGCATGCTGAGGCACGCGATCGACCTGTTCGGCCCGGAGCGCTTCCTCTACGGCTCGGACTACCCCACCTGCAACCCGGCGATGTACCTGGGCGGCGTACTGCTGGACGAGCTGATCACCCCCGACGAGAAGCGTCTCATCCTCGCGGGCAACGCCAAGCGCCTGCTGGGCCTGTAAAAAAGCGCAGAAACAGCACTTTTCCCCCCACGCGGGCGCATGCCGGTTTCAGGCAGTATGCACGTCGTGCATTTCCTGCCTGGATGGCGCACTTTCCCTCCCCCGCCCTTCCTTTGCAAGGCGCTTCAATCAACGGGCGGCATTCACGGACGCGGTTTTCCGTCCGCACAAAGGCAAGAGCATCGTTCTGACCACACAAAAACCCCGCGACGCAACTGCGCGCCGCGGGGTTTGCTTTTTGCCTTTTTACTTTTTGTCCGAATAGGTCAGGCTGACGCTGGCGGTAAACTCGAGCTGTCCGGCGCGCACGGTGGTTGCGCCGACTGCCTTCGTGTCAGCCACGGCGTACATCACGTTGCGGCCGCTCTCCACATAGGTGTTTTCGCTCGCGCTGATGTTCATTTCGCAGTCGGCCAGGTCGATGCCCGCCGCCTGAGCCAGAAGCTGCGCCTTGTGCAGCGCATCCTCCAGCGCCTGCGTCAGCACCTGATCGTTAACCAGCGAGCTGTCTTCCAGCCGGAACTGGATGGAATCCATCTCGTTTGCGCCCGCCGCGAAGGCCGCGTCAATCACCTTGCCCACCTGCTCGATGTCGCGGACGACGATGGCCAGCATGCACTCGGCGCGATAGCCGGAAAGCACCTGCTCGCCGGTCGTGTCATCGTAGTTGTAGCGCGGGTAGATGTCGTAGCTGGCGGTGGTGATGTCCGCCGAGGCGATCGGGTAAGTCTCGTCCTTTTCAAGCGCGTCCAGTATCGCGTTGATCTTTTCGTTGACCTGGGCCTGTGCCTTGGTCACGTCGGTTTCCGTCTCCTGCACGCCCAGCCGCACCAGCGCCTGATCCGGCTCGGCAGTCACCGTCGCGCTGCCGGTCACGCTCAGCGTCGCGGCCTGCGCGCTGCCCGCAATCAGCACAAGCAGCAGGCACATTGCCATACAAATCCACTTCTTCATCCGTTTCATCTCATTCATCTCCTTGCAAATGCTATTTGTGAAGAATTCCGAGACGCAGCGTCTCGGAATTCGAATCACCTGTGTTTCTTCCTCGCGATCCACACGATCAGCAGGATCACCAGCGCCAGCGCGGGAATGAACACGACCAGTCTGGGCAGACTGGACACCAGCAGCACCAGCGCGTCGGTACTGAAGCTCCTGAGCCACTCAACCGAGCTCGCAAAGCCGCTCTTCATCCGCTCGCCCATGCTCTCGCCGGGCACGTCGGAGGTAACCGGCTTTTTTTCGTCCGCGTCGATGTGTCCGGCCAGGTCGATCTCGACCGTCGCGTAGTTTATCTGGCTGTTCAGTTCGCTTTGGTTGCTCTGCAGGCGCTCGCTCTCGGCGATGTCATCGCTGATGGTCTGCGCGATGGTGACCAGGTCGTTCACGTCCTGGCAGCTGTCCTGCAGCTCGTAGAGCTTCTGCAGCTTGCTCCGGCAGGCGTTCAGGCGCTCCTCGACGTCGTGAATACCGGCGCTCAGATCCCTCGCCTGCTCCACGCGCTTCACCGTTCGCCCGACCATTTCCATCTGGCTCAGGAAGTCGTCCAGGCCCTCGGCAGGCACGCGCACCACCGCATGCAGCGACGGCTCGCTCTCGTCCTGCTTTTCGCGCAGTTCAAAGTAGCCCTCGTTGCTCAGCACGATGTTCTCCAGCATCACGCAGTCCGCGTCGAAGTCGCTCGTCTCAATCCGCAGCCGCGCGCTTCGGGCCAGCCGCGGTTCCTGCTTCTGCGCAGTCATCGCGCCCATGTCTCCGCTCGTTGTAAGCGGAGTCTGCGTGCCGGTGTCTTCCTTCTTCAGTGTGCCGTCGGACATGCGCCCGTAGACGCGCTGCGTGCCGGTCTGCGCGCCGTATGCGGCAACGTCTCCCTGGGGCGCGTATTCCAGCTCGCCCTGAGATCCGTCGTAGGCGCTTGCCAGCTCGGGCACATCGCTTAGCGCCGCCGGCTGTGCCGCCTGAGGCAGTCTCGTCATAAAGGTCGCGCCGCACAGGATCAGGAGCGCGGCGGCCACTCCGGCCACAGCTCGAGAGAAACGGCTGATTCTCACGTACACAGCGGGCTTGCTCTCCTCCCGCACGGCGCGCCGCCAGGCAGCCTGAGCCGCAAGCGGAACGGGCACGGACGGCGGCAGGCTGTTCAGCTCCGACACCAGCTGCGTCGTCTGCCTCAGCAGCTCTTCGCAGTCCCCGCATTTCTCCGCGTGGGCGTACATTCGCGCCTCCTGCTCCTCGGAAAGCGTGTGATCGATCAATTCGCTCAATCGCTCACGAAATTCCTCGCAAGTCATTTGTTTCTCCCCTCCTTTCTGTATCTTAGACTGACTCATTACCGAAAAGTTCCGGCTGTTTCACAAGAATTTGGCGAAGTTTCTCGCGTCCACGGCTGATACGGGACTTGATCGTGCCCACGTTTGCCTGCAGCACGTCGGCGATTTCCTCGTAGCTCAGGCCCTGCACGTCGCGCAGCACGACCGCCGCCTTCATATCCTCGGGCAGCTCGGCGATGGCGCGCTCGAGCGCGCGCTTCTTTTCCTCGGCCAGGGAGTAGCGCTCGGGCGTGTTGACCTCATCTGCCGGGGAGAAGCCCACGTCCAGCAGCGCATCCAGCGAGGTGGCCTGGCGGTTTTTGCGCCGGCGCAGCTCGTCCAGGCAGCTGTTCATCGTGATGCGGTAGGCCCAGGTGGCGAAGGAGGACTGTCCCTTGAAGCTGCCCATCGCGCGATAAATGCGGATCATGGCCTCCTGCAGGCAGTCCTGCGCGTCCTCACGGTTTCCGCACATGCGCAGGGCCACCGCGTACATGCGGCTTTCATGGGCTTCCATCAGCTGCTCGAACGCCGCCGAATCGCCTCGCCCGGCCCGCTCAACCAGCCGGATCTCCTCCGTGCTCTGCACGCGCGTCACCTCTCCCTTTTTTCTGCATAGGTTTCCCGTATCATGGACGCAATACTCGTTAGACGGCAGCTTCACGCGTTTGGTTGCAGTGCTTTCCGAAAATTTACACGCAATCATTTCAAATCCTCCGCAGAACACTTTGCAAACCGCCCCCGCGCTGGTATAATTCACTTGACACCTCAGAATCGAAAGGAGGCTTCTCGTGCAGAACACACCGTTAAGCACCGCGCTGTGGTTTTACTCCGGCGCGGATTACCTGATCGTCAACGCGCTTCTGTGGCGCAACACGCAGGCTCTGGAGGCCTGTCTTAAAATCGTCTGGGACAATAACCGCGCGGTGATCCGGGAAGCGCGGCAAGGCACACCCGAGAAGCGGTTTTCCGGCTGCGGGCTGGACGCCGCCGCGCTCTATGAAAGCTATCTCTCAAGAACACCGGAAGCCTTTACCGAGGAAGCAAAGCATCGCATGATCGATCAGGCGATCCTCGATATTCGCTGCATCTGCTCCGCCATGCATGCAGCCGAGGAAGACCTGCAGCTCATACGAAACGTGGACGCGCGCTTCGCCATCGGCTGCGTCGCCGTCGGAGAAACGGTCGAGCTGCTGGGCCTGACCTCGACCAGCACGACCGGTCAGCTCATTGACTACGGGAAAAACGAGCAGCAGAAGCCCGATCAGATTCTCCGCATCCGCGTACCCGCCGGCCTGCCCGCATTGAGACTGGAGGACGACCGGGAGCGCGAAGTGCTGCTTCCGCCGATGGCCTACCGTGTATTGGACAGACGAACGGAAAACGGCGCAGATACCCTGTGGCTCGAGGCCGTGAAGCCCCTGAACCTTGAGCAGCTGATTTGCGCGGCGAAGTCCGAATGGGAGAAGCGCAGAAAATGTTGACAGAAACCGGGCAGACTGATATAATATAGGTAACGATTGTTTACGAACGGAGGAATCTCTCATGAAAAAGCTGCTCAAGGAATTTCGCGACTTTGCCTTCAAGGGCAACGTCATCGACATGGCCGTCGGCGTGATGATCGCCAGCGCGTTCGGCAAAATCGTCACCAGCGTGGTCAACGACCTGTTCATGCCGCTGCTCTCGCTGCTCACCGGCCGGATCGACTTTTCCAGCCTGGGCATCAAGCTCAGCGACGCGGAGGACGGCGCGGTCTTCGCCTACGGCAACTTCCTGCAGACCCTGATCGACTTCCTCCTGATCGCGCTGTGCATCTTCCTGTTCGTCAAGGTGGTCAACAAGGTGCGTGCCAAGTTCGAAAAGCCGGCCGAGCCCGCCAAGAAGCCCCGCATCTGCCCCTACTGCAAGATGGAAATCGCCGACGACGCCACCCGCTGCCCCCACTGCACCAGCGACCTGATCAAGTAACCTTTGCGCCTCGAACCGCCGCGTTTGGGGCGCTTTTCGTTGCCCGGCGCAGGGGTTACGCCGCGCAGCGGCGGCTTCGCCGCCGCTGCGCGGATCACCGGGGAGGGCGGCCTGAACGGCGCGCGCCTCCCCACACCCCACCCACAGGCCTGACGGCCTGCAGGGAAGCGATTTTCTGAGGAAAATCGCATTGTACGGGCGGCTGCGGCCGCCCGATTGACCGGGGTCGGCTCCGCTTCGCTTCGCGCGCCCCCGGACCCCCACCGAAATTTGTCCGCTCTCCCGCGCCCGCCTCAAAGGAGACCGCAATGGAGAACCTCATCCGCCACTACGACCGCCTGGTCGAGGAAAACAACGACCCCTTCCGCGACCCGCCCGCGCTGCGCGAGTACATGAACCGCTGGGACGGGGACGCGTTTCTTTCGCTGCTCGCGCTCACGCCCGAGGCGCGGGTGCTGGAGATCGGCGTGGGCACGGGGCGACTGGCCGGGCGGGTGCTGCCCCACTGCGCGCGCCTGACCGGAATCGACTGCTCGCCGCGCTCGCTCGAGCGGTGCCGCGAAAACCTGCCCGATTCTGACCGCCTAACGCTCGTTTCAGGCGACTTTCTGACCTGGTACAGCCCCGAAAAATTCGACCGAATCTACGCCTCGCTGACCTTCTGGCACTTTCAGGACAAGCGCGCCGCCGTTCAAAAGGCCGCGTCGCTGCTCGCGCCCGGCGGGCGGCTGGTGCTCTCGCTGGGCAAGAACTGTGAAAAAAGCCTGCGCTGCTTTGACGGCCTGGAGATTCCCCTCTACCCCGACGACCCAATCTATACGACCGAGCTGCTGCGCGAGGCGGGCCTTCATCCCCTGCCCCTTCAGGAAACCGACTTCGCCTGGCTGGTCGCCGCGGAGGCACGATAAGGCAAATTCCCGAACAATCCTCATAAGTGCCCGCAAAAAATCGTTTCTTCTGTTCCCCCTGCGAGGCAGCTGTGCCTGGCCACTTCCGGCCCTTTCAGGTCTCTTTTCACGGCGTCGTTCAGTTTTCCCCGTTCATTCGTCTCCCGCGGCCCAGTGCAGGGGGATAACTCCCAGTCTTCCCGTACATTATCAGCCTCCCATCGTGAAGGACAGCGAGGTCGCGCCTCGAATATTTCCCACGTAAGCGTTCGCATGGTTCAGTTTTCACGTGAACCAACTGCGCAGCCATCTCCCTTTCAAGCCTCTTTTCGCGGCATTGTTCAGCTTTTTCCCGGCTCATTTGTCTCCCGCAGCCCAGCGCAAGGGGATAACTTCCGGTCTTCCCGTACATTATCAGCCTCCCAGCGTGAAGGGCGGCAAGGCATCATCTCGAATATTCTTAATGCAAGTGTTCGCATAGCTCAGTTCTCCGCACCCGTTTCAGCGGTTTAGGCCAAGGACAAAACTCCCGTCCTCTCGGCAGAGCATCCGGCGTTTCACGAATAAGCTCCTTGTTACTTGGAAGAATTATTCGGATTACGCGTCCCTTTAAACAGAAAAGACGTGCCCACACATCGTGAGCACGTCCGTTTTACTCTTCCAGGAACGCCCGAATCTCGGCCAGGCGGCGGCCGGCAACCTCGCACCCCGCCTCATAGGCCGCGCGCAAACGTTCGGGATCCTTTTCCACGCGATGGACGGGCAGACTGGCGTCCGGCCGAATGATCAGCAGCCTGCCCTCAGCCTCCTGCCGAGCGATTTCGTCCAGCTCGGCGTTGTACATCTCGTGGCGGCGGGCCAGCGCCTCGACCAGCCGGGGGTAGTTCCGGTAAACCTTGCGAATCAGCGGCATCGCGCGGTTTTCGCGCTTGCGGTAGCCCAGCGGCCGGGTCAGCACGACGACGCTGCGCTCATAGCCGATTCCTTCAAAAAAGCGCACCGGAATCGAGTCCGCAATGCCGCCGTCGAGCAGCTTTCTCCCCTCGATCTCCACGATGCGCGAGGCGAGCGGCATGGATGCAGAGGCGCGAATCCAGTCGAAGCCGTGGTCCTCGCGGCCCAAGTACTCATGATAGACCGCCTCGCCGGTCTCCACATCGGTGCAGACCACCCAGAAGGCCATGGGATTGCGCGCGTAGGCCTCGAAATCGAACGGGTCGAGCTTCAGCGGCACCTCGCCGTAGCAGAAATCCTCGCTGAACAGGTTGCCCGTCGTGCGCAGGGAGTGCACGGAGCAATATCGCGGGTCAGCGCAGAAGCGGGTGTTGTAGCGCAGCACGCGCCCGATCTGGCCGGACTTGTAGTTGCAGCCGAACGCCGCCCCGGCCGACACGCCGATCGCACCGTCGAAGCGCACCCCGTCCTGCATCAGCACGTCCATCACGCCCGCGGTGAACAAGCCGCGCATCGCGCCGCCTTCCAGTATCAGTCCCTTTTTCATGGCATACTCCTATAAAGAAATAAAGAGGCAGGGCTGTTCGCCGTGCCCCCCGGGCGGCTACAGTCGCCCATAAAACGCATTTTTCAGGAAATCCAGTTTTTCCGAAGCCCATGCTTTGCCGCTTCAATTTATGGCGGCCCAGGTCATCGCCGGAACCGGCGGCAGCAGGTGGAACCGGGCGCTGCCCGGCATCAGCACCTGCTTTTCGGCACGATGCGCCTGCCCAGCGCGGGCACGGCCCAGCCGAACAGCAGCGCCACCGCGCCCCAGCGGGTCAGCACGCCGTAGAAGCGCACCTCGGCCAGCGTGCGGGTACTGACGCTGACCAGGCGATCCTGGCTGCGCATCAGGTTCCAGAAGACGTTCTTCCACGCCTTCCACTCGACCAGGTTTTCGGGCACCCACTCGGTGAACTGGTACAGCGGCTGAATCGAGAAGCTCAGCAGCAGATACACCAGGCCGATCCAGGCGGCGTAGGCCAGCAGGCACAGCGCAACATCGATCAGCAGCCGCCAGATCAGTTCGCGCATATAGTGCTGCGAAAGGCGTTCCCGGAAGCGCTCGATCAGCCGCTCCACCACGCCGTTCATCCACTGAAGCAGGCGCAGCAGCCAGTACATGCCGGCCACCAGCGCGAACAGCCGCAGGATCATCGTGGCGCGCATGGCTTCCTTTTCAATGCTATAAAAGCAGCCGCCGGCGATAAAGGAGTTGGTCATGGCGTTTTCAAACATGACCGCCGCGCCGGTGTGCGGGATGGGCTTCGCGCCCACCTGCACGGTCTCAAGCCGGATCCTCGCGGCGGCGAGCAGCGGCACATATGCCGTGTACTCGTCCATTTCGCCCACGCTGCGGCGGTGGCGGATCATGCCGACCACCTCGTATTCCTCGCCCTCGAGCGTGACCATCCGGCCGATCGCGTCTTCTCCACCGAAGAGCTTAAAGGCCAGCTCGGCGTCCAGCACAATCACCCTGTCGCCCTCGGTCTGCTCGTCGCTGCCGATCAGGCGGCCCGCGCTGAGGTACTGAGGATAGACCTCGAACCAGCCGTCGCCCACCGCATACAGCGTAGCGGTCAGGCTCTTATCCTCCGCGCCGACGCTCTCGCCGGTCTTCACGCCGCCCACGGCGCAGGCGCTCACGCAGTCGGTCAGCTCGCTCATGGCGGTATCCTTTGCCTCGAGCAGGCGCTTAAGCGGCGCGGTCTGGTCGGTTTCGTCCGCATTTGAGGTGATTGCCTGGGCGCTGGGCAGGGCGTACTCGAGCCGCGCATCCATTGTCAGCAGCCGAAGCAGCGCGAACGCGATCAGGCAGAGGCCCGCGGCCATCAGGCAGAGCAATCCCTTTCCTGTCTTTTTCATCACAGCCTCCGCGTTAGTCGGTGTACTCCATTACGGTGTCGCCGTCGTTGAGCGCGCGATCCTCCATATAGGCGATGGTGGTGTAGCTCAGGTCCTCCTGGATGGACACCACGCCCTTGACCTCGGCCAGCACAGTCACGTTCTGCTTCTTCACGGTCATCTTGTCCGCGCCGAAGGTCGAGGACTCGCGGTTGACCACGTAGACATAGCGATCCTGATCGCTGCCGTGCACCGCGGAGAGCGGCAGGAGCGTCGTGGATTCCTTGGCGCGGTAGGTCAGGGTCAGGCTGATGTCCTTGCCGGTCAGGGCATAGACGCTGCCCGCGGCCTTGATCATTTCCTTAGTCAGGTCGACCACGGCGTACTTCGCGCCGTCCTCGCCCACCTCGACCGAGGCCACCTTGGCATCGATCTTCTCATCGCCCACCTCGACCGTGACCGCGGCGCCCTTGGCGATGGTGCGCTTGACGCTGCTCACGTCGGCGCGGATGACCGGGCCCTTGTCCGCGGCGGACAGCTCCACAGCGGCCGAGTGACCGTCGTACGGGTCGCCCGACTTGACGTTCACCGCCACCACGTAGCCGTCGTGCGGGGCGGTCACCTGGGCGACGGTGTAGTTGAGCTCGCTGAGCGCCTCCATCTTGGCCTGGCTGTCGGCCATGGTTTCCTTGAGGGTGCGGGTCTGCTCGATGTAATTCCAGACCTCGTCGGAGACCGAGTAGCGCGAGGCCTTCTGGAAGGCCGCCTGTGCCTCGGAAAGCGCGGTCTCGCTGGCGCGGAAGCGGTCGATAGCGGCGGTCAGTTTTTCGTCCGCGCCGTCGGGATAGCCCTCCTGGGGCAGGGTCAGGCTCTGGGCGCTCAGCAGTGTGTTCATGTCGATCTTCGCGGTCAGGTTTTCCTCCTGAGCGTCGCGCAGGCCGTAATACGCGTCGGCATAGGCCTGATCGGTCTTGCGGATGCGGATATCGCCGCTCTTTTTCTCCAGGTCAAGCAGGTCGGAGCTGGCCTTGTTGTAGTCCTGCTGATACCGGGCCATGTTCGTGTCATAGTCGGCCACCTGCGCGGTGAAGAGCACGTCGCCCTCCTTGACCGTGTAGCCCTCGCGCACGTTGACCTTGGTGACGGTCACGCTCTGGCCGGCGGGCACCTCGGGCATGACCTTGTACGTCGCCGAATAGGACAGCTTGCCCGTCACCGGGTACTGCTCCTCCAGCTTGCCGTTCTTGGCCGCGGTCAGGCGAACCTTGGGGGTGGTAATCGTGCGGATGGTTCCGGACAGGAACATGCACAGGGCCACGACCACTGCCAGAATGATCAGGCCGCGCACCGCGAATTTCTTCAGGTTCATCTTGAACACCTCTACTACTTCATTTCTGTCAGCTGAACGCCGGTCAAAATATCCTTCAGGAAGAACAGGTACACAAACAGCGCGGGCAGGATGTAGATCGTCGCGCCGGCGAATTCCAGGCCGCTGCTGTTCTGCACCAGCTGGTTAAACATCACCGACAGCGGCTGCAGATCCGTGCGCTGGCTCAGGTAGGTCATCGGCTGCTCGACCAGGTTCCAGCAGTCGGCAAACGACAGCGCGACCGCCGCGCCGATGATCGGGGAGCAGACCGGCATCACGATGTGCAGGTAGCAGCGGATCGTGCCGCAGCCGTCCATCTCCCCCGCCTCGAGCAGCTCGTTGGGCAGGCCCACCATGAACTGGCGGATCAGGAAGATGTAAAACGGCGAGAACCACATCGGCATGATGACCGCCCAGACCGTGTTGAGCAGGCCCAGGCGCTTGAGGGTCAGCACGTTTGGCACCATCGTGACCTGGAAGGGCAGCAGCATCAGCATGATGATGCCGAAGAAGATCACGTCGCGGCCCCTGAAGTTGAACCGGGACAGCGCGTAGGCCATCGCCGGCACCACGACCGCCTGGCCGAGCAGTATGCCCACCGTGTACATGGCGGAATTGACGAACATCTTGAGGATGGAGTTGTCGCGAATCAGGATTTCATAGTACTGACTCAGCGAGAACACGCGGGGCGACAGGCGAACCTCCATCCACTTGTCCGCGTCGAAGCTGCCGCGCGTGCCCATGAACGCCTTGATCTCCGTCGGCGAAAAGAACGAGTACAGGAAGGTCACGACCAGCGGAATCAGGATAATCAGCGCCAGGAGGGTCAGGATCAGGCGGGTCATCAGATGCCGCTTTTTTTTATGATGCAATGGCTTCTTCATGATCCCCCTCCTCAGGTGAGCGTCTTCATCAGCCTGCGCTGCGTCAGGAAGAGCAGGCCGAAGAGCAGAAACACCACGATGGCGAAGCTGTACGCGGCGGTGGTGACGTTCTGGTAGTTGAGCTTGGAATACATGTTGTTCATGTAGTTCTGCAGCGTGTAGACCGACTCGTCCGGATACGCGCCGCCAATGAAGTAGACCTCTTTGAAGATCTTGAAGGCGTTGATCCACTCCAGAATAATCACCAGGAAGGCCGAGGGCACCACCAGCGGCAGCGTGATGCGGAAGGTCTGCGTCCAGAAGCCCGCGCCCTCAAGCGACGCGTACTCGTACAGCGGCTTGGGCACGGCCTGCAGCGCCGCCAGGAAGATGACCACCGCAAATCCCAGATTTTTCCAGATAAAGAGCAAAATAATGGGCGCGCGAAGCGCCGAGCCGTCCAGCCAGAGCACCCGGTCGATCCCCAGGAAGCTCATCAGGTGGTTGACGATGCCGCCGTAATCGAACACGACCAGCCAGATCAGCAGCATCGCGGACGAGGGCATCAGGTAGGGAAGCAGGATACTGTTCCTGAAAAACGCGCCGCCCGGCTGAAGCCGGTTGAGCAGCGAGGCGATCACAAAGGACAGAAGCCACACCGTCGGCGCGCAGATCAGCGACAGGATCATCGTATTCTTCAGACCCAGCAGGAACATCTGGTTCTTCCAGATGTTCACGTAGTTGTCAAACCATACAAACTGGTTCTTGTAGCTGCCGTCCGTCACGGAGTACCACATGCCGCCGAAAAAGGGCGCCACGTAAAACAGTATCAGTCCCAGCAGACCCGGAAGCAGAAACAGCAGCACGGATTTTTTCTTCGTAAACAAGCAGCGGCCTCCAAACTGACGTCATTTGCGGAATGCGCGCGGGAGACCCGTGAAAGAACCTCCCGCGCGGGAAAGGGTTACTGGTTCTCGAGAATCATCATCTGCAGCTTCTTGTCGATGCCCTTGAGGAAGTCGGCGGCCGTGATCTGGCCCTCGACGTACTGGCTGCGCAGGTTCCAGATTTCCTCGCTGGTGTCGTCGCCCGCGCCGTACATCATGTTGTAGCCGCTCATGCGGATCAGGTCGTCGTGGTTGTGATACCACTCGACGCCAGCCGGAGTGATCTCCCAGTAGTAATTGTCGATGTTGTCATAGTACTGCTGCTGCTGGTCGAGCTGCTCCTGCAGCATCTGCTTGTCGGCCTCGTCGGCGTCCTCGATCTGCTGCTTGAGGTTCTCGAGGTACTCCTCGGCGTCCTTCTTGGCCTGCTCATAGTAAGAGGAGCGGATGGGCTCGGTCTTGCTGGGGTCGAGCGCGTAGATCAGGCTGTTGCTCAGGTTGTCGGACAGGGTCTCCAGGAACTCGATCGCCTCGTCGACGTGCTCGGAGAAGGGGTTGACGAAGGCGACGGAGGTATCCAGATCCAGAATGAAGGGGGTGTCGGCAGTCATGGACATCGCGATGGGGGTAGAATCCATGGACATGTCGAAGTTGTCGGGCGTGCAGCCGGCGCCGTAGGAGAAGAGATAGCCGGCCTCGTCCCACTTCCACTCGTAATTGTCCCAGTCGATCTGCTCGGGCTGGCCCAGCTTGACAAAGTCCACCTGGTCGAGCTTGGTGAGCAGGTTGTTCAGGATCTCGGTATTGTAGCCCTGCTCGATGCCCGAGTACTCGAGGTACTTCTGGTAGTCGTTCAGGATCATCGAGAGCAGCTGATAGCGGCAGTTTTCCACGTCGGTCGAGCTGTCGAACAGGCTGACGGTGCCGTCGTCGGGGAGCTTATCGGGCAGCACGTCGGTGAGGAAGGTCAGCAGATCGTCCCAGTTGGTGGGGATTTCATCCTGGGTCATGCCCAGCTTCTCCAGCGCCTTGAGGTTCAGGCCCAGGCTGGCGTTGCTGTACGCCTGCACCGGCAGGGCGACCAGAGAACCATTGTGCTTGAGCTGTTCCTGAATGGAGGGATAGAAGGCCGAAACGACGTTGTTGAGCTTCTCGCTGCCGGAGAGCTCGGCCATATAGCCGCGGTTGAATACGGCGTCATAGGCCTGGCTATTGGCAGAAATCACGTACACGTCCCAGTTGGCGGCGCGGTTCATCATGTCCTCGATGATCTGGCTGTCGGTGACGTTGTCGCGGGAGAGCACCACCATGGCCTCGCCGTGGGTGTTGGCGAAGGAATAGTAGGCGTTGGTCACGGAGTTGTTGTAGGACTGGTCGGTCACGCGCAGGGTGTAGGAGGCCTTTTCATTGGCGCTGGGGCGCACGTTGCGGATGGCCACGCCCTGATAGGAGTAGGTCACATAGTACTTATGCTCGAGCAGCATGGGGATGGCGTTGTAGTTGCCCTCGATCGGCATGTCGCAGATTTCGGTCTGCTCGCCGGTCGCGGGATCCATCTGCCAGATCGCGCCCTGCTTGACCAGGAAGATCGCGCCGTCGTCGGTATCGGCAACCAGGCCCTGGGGATAGGTGTACTCGGGCACGGTCAGGGTCTGCAGCTCGTCGACGCTGCCGCTGGCCGGGTCGTAGGTCACGATCTTCGCCTCGGTGGGCTTGTCATAGGTGAAGAGCACCGCCAGGAGCTTGCCGTCGGTATAGGGGGTCAGAGACTGGGCGGACGCGAGGTCGTCGATCTGCTCGATGTCGCCGGAATCCAGATCCAGGCAGTAGACCGCGTCGTTCCAGTTATCGTCCTGCGCGCGGATGAACAGCTTGCCGTCCAGGTAGATGCTGCCGTTGCAGCTTCTGGAGTAGACGTAGTCGCCGTCCTCCATGATCATGTCGGTCCAGTCATAGGTTTCGGCCTGCTGGAAGGAGATCTTGTCGCCGTCGATCGTGATCTCGAAGAGCACGGCCTCGTCGCGCACCTGGTTATTGTAGGTCGCGTCGTCGCCCGTTCCCTCAGTCCAGGAGTCGCTGATCGAGTTGAGCATGTACAGCTTGCCGTCGCGGGCGAAGAAGCCGTAATTCGTGTCGAGGTTGGTGGTCACGTTCTCATCGTCGCTGCGCAGTCCCTCAAGCATCTGGTTGAGCATCTGGTCTGTGTTGTCGATGGAGGCAGCCTTGGTCACGTCCGCGTCGCCCACTTTGTAGGTATACAGAGAATTGCCGCCCAGCAGGTACAGCGTATCGTCCATCACGGCCGACGCGCTAATGTAGTCCTGAAAACCCTCGTCCGGGTTGTCCTCATTGCGCCGGGCCACAATCGCGTCGCCCTCCGCGGCCAGCGCCGTCGGTACCACCATCATCAGGCACAGCACCAGCGCCAGAATTTTCTTCAAAGCCTTCATCAGTCATTTCCTCCTTTATTATCCGTTTCGGGCAGCGCAGTCGCCGCCGCGTCCTCGGGCAGGTTCTCCTCGTCCACCACGCGTACCATCACGCTCATGCCCAGGCGAACCTGTTCGTCGGGCGCGAAGCGGATGTAGGCGCTGTAGCGGGCCTCGCTGCTCTTCTCGGTCGTTTCCTTACTGACCTTGGAAATGGTCACGACCTCGCCGACATATTTCTTCAGGCCGTCCGCGTCCCACTCAAACTCGATGACCACCTTGTCGCCCTCGTGGATCTCGGTCAGGTCGTACTCGGAGACCTCGATCTCGATCTCAAAGGCGTTGTCGGGGTACACGGTGATCAGGTTCGCGTCCTTGGCCACCGCCGTGCCCACCTTCGCGTCGGCCGTGGCGACCACGCCGTCGACCGCCGAGAGGATGGTGTTGTCCACCGCGTACAATCCGTCGAGCGTGCCGTCCACCGTCTCAAAGAGCAGCTCGCCGCGCTCGACCGTCTCGCCGTCCTGCACGTGCAGCTTGAGCACGCTGCCGGTGGCGGTGATGCCCACGGCTTTGTTCTGAGCGACGGTGCCCCGGCCGATGCGGGTGGCGGCCTCGTGCTTTTCGGAGCGGAAGATACCCACCGTCTCGCCGATGTAGAAGTCGCCGCCGGTCACCTCAAGGGTGTAGGGCGTGCTGCCCGACTCGTCCGCGTCCTTGACCGCGGTCACGATGGCCGTGCCCTGATGGGTGCCGTCCTGGGTGCAGGACAGGTAGACCCTTTCGCCGATGTGAATCAGCTTCGTCTCGCTGCTGTTATACGCCTTTTCGGTGCTGGCGTTGACCACGAAGCGGTTGGTCGGCTCGATGTACATCACCGCGCCGTAGCGAGTGCCCACGCTCTCGGCTGAGTCGCCCGGCAGCGCGAATACACCGGAAACCGTGCCCTCGATCGTGGCGTAGACCGGGGTGGTGGAGAGGGTCGCGACCTTGTCGCCCTTCCTCACCACGTCGCCCTCGCGCACAAACATGTGCTCGACGCTGCCGCCGAACGGGGCGACCACCGCCACCGTGTCCTCGGGAATCACCTTGCCGGCGAAGGAGGTCTCCGCCAGTGCGCAGGGCGTCAGGCCGATCAGCAGCAGTACCGTCAGGAAAATTGTCGTGATGCGCTTTGTCATTTCGTTTCCTCCTCCTGATACTCGCCGTAGGGCGCGTCCAGCATGGCCGCCGGGCCGCAGTACACGTCCTGGACGTACATCTCGGCCTCCTCGCCGATGGGCAGGCTCCACTTTTCGCCCTCCACCGTCACCTCCAGGGACAGCGTGCAGCTGTCTGTAAACAGCCAGGCGGGCCGCACGGCTTCCTTTTCCACGGCGGGATCTTTTTTCGTGTGGTCTACGTTCAGGCGCAGCACGAAGTCGAACTTCTTCGTGGACACGCCCGCCATCTTCAGCTCGGCGTATTTCGTGCCGACCAGGAAGCCCTGCGTGGGCAGCGTGGTCAGCTCGTCGCCGGTCTTGATGACCAGGTAGTCGATGCCGCTGTTGTACAGGGTGCGCAGGGCCGCGCCGTTAAAGCGCCACTCGAGCGAGTACTTCTCGCTTTCCGCGTCGATCAGCGGGCTGAGCACCAGCACGTCGGGCTTCTCGCCGTCGCGCACGATCAGCTCATTGCCCTCCCCGTCGATCACACGCTGGGCCCACGCGTCCAGGCTCAGCGTGAACTGGGCCTCGTAATCGGCGGGCAGCTCCACGCCCTCGGCCGCGGTCACGTCCAGCGTCAGCTCCAGCTCCTCGCCCTCCATGACCAGCGTGTGCATGGGCTCCTCGGTCACCTTCAGGCCGACCGCGTTGTAGTTCGCGTCGGTCTTTTCGGTCGAGGGCGCGTGGGGCACCGGCTTCTTGTCGTCTCCCCCCCCGCCGCCGCCACCGCCGCCGGAGATGCGGTCCAGCACGACCTCCTGATCGTAGACGGTCACATTGCCCGCCAGATCCTTCGCCTGAATCATGCCGGCCGCGGTGACCGTCTTTTCCTTAACGGTCAGGGTGAACACGCCCTCCTCGGGCATCTCCTGCCAGGTCACGCCGCCGTCGAGTGTGAAGCCGGCCAGGCCGCTCCCCTCGTCCGACGCGGTCAGGTGCATCGTGTAGGGCACCTCCATGTCGGTCTCGACGCTCAGCACGGGCAGGGTGAAGTCCAGCTTCAGGTCGTAGACCTCGCTCGCGGATACCACGTCGCCCAGCTCGTCGAGTATCGCCAGGCGCAGCGTGTACTCGCCCGCCTCGGTCGCCTCATAGGTATCGCCCGAGAGCACGATGAAGTTCTTGTCGTACACGACCGCGGCATAGGAATAGCCCGTCCTGCCCTCCGGGATGCCGGACAGCCTGAACGAGGGAACCTTGCCGCTCCACTCGCCGTGGACGAAGTCCTGCGCCTCCACCGTCAGCGTGATCGCGTCCGGGTCGGGCGTGTCGGTCGGCTCGGGCGTGGCGGTCGGCTCGGGCGACTCGGTCGCGTCCGGGTCAGGCGTGTCGGTCGGCGCGTCGGGCGTCTCGCTCGGCACAGGCGACTCGGTCGCGTTCGGATCGGGCGTCTCGCTCGGCGCGGGCGTTTCCGTCGCGTCGGGCACGATCACCGCCCACACGTAAACCGTGATTTCGTCCTCAGGCAGCGCGTCCTTATACTTGTCCGGATCGAACTCGATGGGCGACGCGCCCTCGGCGAGCGGATCGTCCTCGGACACGCACAGCGCCCACTTCTGCGGGCCCTCAAAGTACTTCTCGTCCAGCAGCAGCCTGGCCAGCAGGAACCTCTGGACATTGACCTTCTCGAGCTTCACGACCTCGTCGGTACGCAGATAGACCTCGGTCGGTTTCTCCAGGGCCTGCACGAAGTCAAACAGCTTGCCGCAGACGATGGTCTGGTTTTCCCCCTCACCCGCGTAGATCCAGGCCTCGTCCCAGTCGGGTTCGGGCGTGGAAGCGGGCGTATCGGTCGGCTTTTCCTCGGGTTCGGGCGTAGTTTCCGGCTCGACAGCCGGCTCCGCCGTGGTCTCCGGTTCAGCCGTGGTCTCCGGTTCAGCCGTGGTTTCGGGCTCCTGCGTCTCTTGCGCCGGAGTATCCGTAACCGGCGTTTCCTCGGCCCCCGCGGGCCACCCGGCCAGCACCAGACTGACCGCCAGCAGCAGACAGGCAATTCTTCTCATGTCGTGTTTCCTTTCCCGCAAACCGCGCGCGGCATTGCGCTTCAGTCATTCTGTCCGTTAGACGCCAGGCAGAGAACCGGGGTTCCACTTCGTGGAAAACGTTTTGTTAATTTCTCTCGCGTGCATGCAAAAAGAGGGAGAAGTCGCCCTGAAAGCCGCTTCCCCCTGGGTGTTTTACGCCAGACCGCGCATGTATTTAATATAGGAAGGGAATTCCTGCTCCGGATCGGGCAGCTCAGGGTGCCACTTCTTCTCCCACTCGAGGGAATAGCAGCCCGCGTAGCCGTCCTGCTCAAGCCGTTTCACCATCTCGCGCAGCGGAATATCGCCCTCGCCGACCGGGCACAGCTGGAAGGTTCCGTCCGGCAGGTGCCTGTGATCCTTGATGTGAACGTGGCGAATCAGGTGCTTTACCGGCTCGTAGAAGGACAAAAAGTCGCCCTTATCCGCCTCGTCGGAATGCTCCACGTCCCAGACGACGCCGAAGTTGTCGTGCTTCACCTGAGAGGCCACGGCCAGTATGCGCTCGGCGGTGTTGTACCAGCCGTGCACCTCGAGCCAAATTTCGACTTCGGTCTGTTTCGCGTACTCACACAGCGCATTCACACCCTCGACGACGAAGTGCACCTGCCGCTCGAGCGTTTCGCCCCCGTCCGGACTGCCTCCCATCACGCGCACGGCCGGAATACCCACCGCCGCGCACAGGTCGACTGAAGCGCGTCCTTCCGCCAGGGACGCTTCCATGTTTTCTTCATAAAAGCAGGCCGAGGAACCGAAGTCGCTGAGCGTCAGGCCGTGCTCGCGGATTTTCAGAAGAGACTCCGGTCTGTTTTCTGCTTGAAAGACGCGTATCGCGCCCGGGCGCATTTCGCCGTCAATTCCGCGCACCTCGATCGCCTGATACCCCATGTCGCGCGCGTTGTCCAGCACCTGGTCGAACGTCCAGTCAGGGCAGCCCAGTGTGGAAAAGCCCAGTTTCATCGCATGTTTCCCCCTTTATTCCTGAGTCATCAGCCTGTACTGGCGCAGAGAAACCTGAAGCTTCAGCGGTTCGCCATGCAAAAACCGACCGAGGTCGTTAATGATTTCCTGTGTCATGTGCCACCTGGCCGCGCAGCAGGAGGCGTGCGGCTGCAGGATGGTGTTTTCAGTGCAGGCGAGCAGCTCCGGATCGACCTCGCCCGCGCCCTCATGCTCGTACACGTCCAGCACGGCGTACAGGCGGCCCTTTTGCAGCTCTCGAATCAGTGCCTTCGTGTCCACCAGCGAACCGCGCGAGGTATTGATCAGCGTCGCGCCGTCGGGCAGCTTCGCGAGCGCCCCTTCGTCGATCATATGGTATGTTTCGGGCGTCTGCGCCGCGTGAACGCTCACAATGGGTCGGGAGAGCACCTCATCCAGCGTGCCGCGATGCGCAAACGGCCACCTGTCCAGCCCGTTTTCCGGCAGGTACGGGTCGTAGACGCACACGTCGCAGTCAAACGGCCGGATCAGGTCGAGCAGGTTCCGCGCCACCTCGCCCAGACCGATCAGCCCGATCTCGGCGTGCCAGAGCGAATAGTGTTCGTCACCGCGTTTGTCCCAGCCGCCTGCGCGCATGATGCGGTCGGTCTGCACCATGCGATGTCCGCCGGCGATCAGGTACCCCAGCACGCCCTCAGCCACGTACTTGGCCATCACGGAATTCGCGCTGAGCACCGGAATCCCCCGCTCGTAAAACGCCTCGCTGGCGATGTGCGCCACCGTGCCCGCCGCGTGGGCCAGGATTTTCAGCCTGGGCGCGCAGGAAAGCAGCTCCGCGTCGATCTGCGGCGTGCCCCAGTGGCTCACGACAATGTCCACGTCGCCGAGGCGCGCCTTCAGCTCCTCGCGCGTGAAGGGCCTGGAAAAGGGGTTGAGCTCCACCTCGCCCATCGCGCGCAGCTGGGAAAGGATGTGCTCCGGAAAATGTGTGTCGAACGTCTTGCCCCGCTGCGCGGTCAACAATATTTTCATACTCATTCCTCCAATAATTTATGCAGGTTCATTATACAGTAAGCGTCAGAAAAAGGCAAATACTTTTCAAAAAAGCCGTGCGCGGTTGTTTGTTAATTATCGTGCACAAGCAAAAAACTTCTTGACATTTGGAAAATGCGTGGTATAATACTACATGTTTCTGGCGCTTGGTGATCCGGTTTGCGGGCGTGGCGGAATTGGCAGACGCGCCAGATTTAGGTTCTGGTGTCGAAAGGCGTATGAGTTCGAGTCTCTTCGCCCGCACCAAGTATACGCGGTAGTAGCTCAGTTGGTAGAGCGCCACCTTGCCAAGGTGGAGGTCGCGAGTCCGAGCCTCGTCTACCGCTCCATTTTCCGTTTGAACCTGCGGGTGTAGCTCAATGGTAGAGCTCCAGCCTTCCAAGCTGGCTACGTGGGTTCGATTCCCATCACCCGCTCCATTCCCTGCGGTAGTAGCTCAGTTGGTAGAGCGCCACCTTGCCAAGGTGGAGGTCGCGAGTCCGAGCCTCGTCTACCGCTCCAT
>CAKUFI010000010.1 GCA_934647305.1 uncultured Clostridia bacterium
GTCCGGGGGAGGGGCGGAGCCCCGCCCCCGGTGAGCCGCGCCGCGGCGCGGTGCGGCGAGCGGATGCGAGCCGCAGAGGGAGGGGGGCCGGGGGAGGGGCGGAGCCCCGCCCCCGGGGACAACTACTCGCGGACGAAGAGCATGGTCTGGCCCCTGTCGGCGTGGTAGCGAAGCAGGCCCTGCTCGGTCTCGTAGCGCGCGCCGGAGAACAGCTCGTGGTAAGCGCCGTCCTCCTTCATATGCAGCTCACAGTCCTCGGTGAGCGTGGTGTAGGCGGCGACGAACTGGGAACAGGCGGCGGTCCCACTGCCCTGCTCGGAGTAGACGTGCACGCCCGCGCGCTTCGCCAGGTCGCGCCACAGCTGCCAGGGAGCGCGTCCCAGGGCGCAGTAGGCGCGATTGCCCTTGACGGCGGCGCAGACCTCACCGTTTTCGTAGCGCGAGAGCGGCTCAGCGGCCCCGTCGCGCACGGCGAAGAGCGGATGGATGGGATGACTGAAGCCGAACTGGGCGCCCTCGTAGGAGGCCGTGAGCGGGCGGGAGGAGTCGATTTCCTCGACGTTCAGGCCGCACAGCGCGCCGGTGTTGCGGATGTCGAGACGGCCGTCCTTTTCCATGCCCACGCCGTAGGTGAACACGACCAGCCTGTCCCGAAGCCTTTCACGGATCAGCTGACGCTGCGCCTCGGTCATCAGAAAGCCGTTCAGGAAGACGTACATTTTGTATTTTCCGAGGTCGATCAGCTCGAGGTCGTTCTGGTTGAACAGGTCGAACGGCGCGCCGCAGCGCAGCAGGCTGTCCACCGTGAGCCGCCCCAGATCCAGGCACAGCTCGGTGCGCTGTCTGGTGCAGTTGAAGGACATCGGGTCGATGAACACGGCGATTTCAGCGGTCGATTCGCGCGCTCCGGCGGCAAGGCGGTTGAACAGCTCGGTTTCGAGCTTCAGCTCGGCCTCGTACTCGGGGGAGCTGTAGTAGCCGCCGAAGAAGTCGAACCACCAGAAGGCGGATCTTTTCTGCATGACGTTGCACAGCTCGCGGCGGAAGACCTCGCGCCACTCCTCAAAGCTGTCATAGCAGTCGGTCAGCATCGCGCCGTTTTCGAGGGGGAAGCGGGCGAGATGGGTGCGGTGGTCGTCCTCGTGCAGGTAGAGCTTGCCGTGCAGCGCGATGGAATCGACCGTGTACTGATACGAGGATACGCCCGCCAGCTCGCGGTTCGCGCCGTAGGCGGCGGGAGAGTAGAGCATGTCGATGTCCGGGCTATTCCAGGCCTTTTCGTAGCCGTTGGTGTTCCAGTAGACCTGGTTGCCCATGTTGGTGTAGCCGTAGAACAGGCCAAAGAGCTTCTGGTGATGAAGCACCTCCTGCGCCTCGTGCGCGAAGAAGCAGACCAGGTCGGCAGTGCTGTCGCAGCACAGCTTGAGGTACTTAAAGTCGTTCGCGTCCGGGTCGCGCAGGCTGCTTTCGCCCGCCTCCATGGAGTCCATCGTGGGCAGGGGCGCGTTCGGGTCACCGATCAGCTCGCGGTAGGCGCGGGCGTTGTACGTGCCCTCGCGGTCGTAATCGGCCTCGTACAGCGACCGGTCGAACCACTCGTTGGACAGGCCGGCCGCGATGCTGTAGCCGAAGATGCGGTCGCCGTACTTTTCCTCGGCGTAGGTGATAAAGGCCTTCAGGTAGTCCGCCGCGGCCCTCTTCCACTCCTCGCACAGCGCCAGGTCGGTGATGTGGTGGTAGCTGTCCTGCGGCAGGTCTGGATGCGCGTCCTTCCACCACTCGGGTACGTCCAGCTGCAGCATGACGTTGTAGTACGCGTCCGGCGCGAACAGGCGGAACATCTCGTACTGCCTGTCAAAGGGCGCGAAGTCGTACACGCCCTCACCCTTCCACACGCCGCCGAAGAGCGAATAGGGCGTACCGATCGTGCAGGGCAGGCCGCTGACCAGCATCTGGCACAGTCTGACCCCCGCGCGGGAGATCAGCGACAGGTTGTCCGGCTTGGGCCGGAAGGAGCGGAAGGCCGCGGGCGCGAACAGCTCGCCGTGAATCTCGATGAAGGGCACGCCGTTCTGATAGACGATGCTTGACATGAAGGAACCTCCTTTCGGGCCGCGCGCGACGGGGCGCGGCGCTCTGAATGAATTATAGCAGAGCGAACGACTGATGTAAACATTTTTTTCAGGCCTGCGCAGGCCGCGCCGGATACGGACAAAGCGAACCGCCCGGGGAACGTTCCCGGGCGGCTCGCATCTTATGGGGAAGGGTTACTTGCGCCTGCTGAGCAGGAGCGCGCCGGCGGCGCAGAGCATCAGCGCGGCCACGGCGGGGGCGAAGGAGCGCTCGCCGGTCTTGGGCACGTCGACGCGGCCGGGCTTCGCGGTGGGCTTTTCTGTGGGCGCGGTCGTCGGAGCCTGGGTGGGTTCGGAGGTGGGGGCAGTTGTCGGCTCGGTGGTGGGCTGCGCAGTCGCGGTCGGCTCGGCGGTCGGGGCAGTCGTGGGTTCGAGCTGGGCAACCGGGCGGGTCTCCACGTGAGAGCTGTCGCGCACGCAGACGCGCTTCTCCAGGCCTTCCGCTTCGATTGTCGCGGGGGTCACGATTGCCCATTCGCCCCAGTTGTGTCCAAGGGCAGGCAGCTTCTGCTCGCGCACGATCAGACCGCACTTGATGCACTTGTCCGCTTGATAGCCTTCGTCCAGGCAGGTGGATTCGCGCTTCAGTTCAGTCCACATGTGGTTGCAGCCGATCTGACGGGTCTGCTTCTCGGTGCACTTGGTGCACTGGCGCTCTTCCTTGTCCGATTCGTTGATCACCGCATGCCACTTGCCCCAGACGTGAGCTTCAGTCTGCATCGTTGCTTCCTTGCTCTCTGCGTCGCAAATCGCGCCGTCATAGTTCGGATTGTTGAAACGGAGGCAGAAGTGCTTATGGTTGATTGGGCCGTCCGTTTCCCACTCGGTATCGTCATACAGGTGGCCGAGAGCGGGAATGACGAGATCATTCAAGTCCTTCACTGGCTCGGTCATAAGCTTGTCATACCAGCACAGGCCGCAGCAAATGCACATGTAATAGGTTTTCTTGCCTGCGGTCAGACAGGTGGGATTCTTTTCCGGCCGAACCTCGAGCATATGATCCAGCGCACTGGTAAAGACATCCTTCTTCTCGATTTCATTGCCCAGCATATCGAAGTATTTTCCGGCGCATTCCTTGCTGTCGCAAGTCTGGTATGCGATGTTGCCGCCCTGGAAGCAGGTTGCCGGCACGGCCTTGTACGCTGTGAAACTGTGGATGTGAGTGAAAGAACGCGTTTCCGTATACTGACATTTTGTGCAGGTATGCTTTTCTTCGCCTGGCTCGGTGCTCGTTGGTTGCCTGCTGACGATCCAGGCGCCGAAGCAGTGAGGCTCGGTTTTGGCCCAATTGGAGCACACTTCGCAAATTAGAAAGTGTTTGTCGGTGAGAACCCAACCGTCTGAACCACCATTGTAATCCCACTCAGAACCATAGCATGTTTCAACTATATGGCTTCCCAACACGTCATCGCAACCTATTCGGATGCAGAATTTGTCATGCGCGCTGTTGCCGTCTTCGTCACGACAACCGGGATCATAATTCCACCCGGTTCTGTAAAGATGTCCTAAGGCGGGAATGGGTTCAAGTTTGACCTTGGAACAGCCGTTTGTCGTGCAGGCGAAATCGCGCCAACCCGGCTGGGTGCAGGTGGGATCTCCCAGTATTCCGCCTTCATTCCATTCGTGTGCGTGTTCGGTGTACAGATGAGCGATATACCTGTGCGGGCAATCGATGCCGCCGGGGCAGTCGCTGTTGTGATCGGCGCTAATGCCGCGGTATTGCGCGACGTTGTAAATGATGTCGTTGTAGACCTGGTTTGCTTCGTCATGAGCTTTTTCCCAACTGATTGCCGCTCCGGTTTGGTGCGAGGCCTTGACAAGATAGGTGCCGTACCAAGTATTCGTAGTGTCGTGTTTGTAATTAATATACCAATATCCCCAATCGTCTTCGGCCCACGCTACTGAGACAAGAGCGTTTAGTAAAGTTAACGCACAGAGCGTCAGCAGCAGGGAACAGAGCTTTTTCATGGATTGATCCTCCTCTTATTTATGCTGAAGATAGTGTACAACAAAATGCAGTAAATGTCAATACTACAAAATGTTGTATCTTCAAGGAAAAGACAAATTTCCATGCAATGATAATACCTCAAAGGCATTTCGAAAACGGACTGAGGTGGAATATGGTCTATAGACGCTTGAAAGAGCTGCGCGAGGAAGCGGGCTGGTCGCAGGCACAGGTGGCGGCGCGGCTGTACTGCTCTCAGCAGGCCTATTCCAACTATGAACTCGGTCAGCGCGACCTGCCCACACAGACCCTCATCGCCCTGGCCGCGCTCTACGACACCACGACGGACTACCTGCTCGAGGTGGACGACCGGCGCAGGCGGCAATAAAAACGGACAGCCTCCCGATGCGGAGACTGTCCGAAATGTTTTGAGGCTATTTGCCCTCGAGGAACACGCGTCTGACCGCGTCCAGATAGCCGTAGCCGTAGCGGTCGTCGGGCTGCAGGAAGCTGGTTTCCGTCCACTCGTTCCAGCTGTTCAGGGTGACGAGCGGGGGCTGTCCGGGGTGCGCGTCGACGTACTCACGCGCCGCGCGCAGCGCCGCCTCGATCGCCTCGGGGGTGCAGTCGCGCATCACGCCCGGACGGAAGGTCTGAAAGCGCGGGTTGTTGTCCCAGCCCATGCTCACGTGCGGGAAGTAGGGGAAGGGGAGCGTTTCGTCCAGGCGCGCCCACTCGGCCTGCACCTCGGAAAAGACCTGCGCGTAGGGCTGGTCGACGTGGGCAAAGTGCACGAACTGATAGTGTGTGCAGCTGTCGAAGCCCAGGCTGTCATAGCGCGAGGCGGGTAGGTCGCGGCCGTTGTCCACGCCGCTTAAGTTGAGCGCGGCCTCGCTCCACATGGCGAACTGCAGGTGCAGGCCGGGCAGTCCCGCGCGCACGCACTCCTCGCGCAGCCAGCACAGCGCGTCCTTCGTCGCCTCCAGCCCGCCCAGGCCTTTGACCAGGTTGGGCACGTCGTAGATCATCAGCACGGGCTTGCCGTCGATCGTGTAATAGCAGGGCAGGTGGAAGTACTGGTCGATCATGCGGCGGGTGGCGCGCTCGAACTCGCCGCGGGGCTGCGAGCCGTACCAGATCAGCGTGCCGTCCGCGCTGGTGCGCCTGTCCCACAGGGAGAGTGCGTCGTGATTGGCCCACATGAGGTAGAACTTCATCTGATTGTGGTTTTCCGCGCCCAGGAAGCCCTCGTTCAAGCACTGCTCCAGGAAGGGGCGGCGGTCGTACCAGTACCAGTCGTAGATGAACACGTTCACGCCGTGCGAGGTCGCCTCGGCGATCTGGCGCTCCATGACGCGCGGATCGGCCTCGTCCTGATAGCCCCACAGCGGCCTGCGCGGCCAGGTGGAGTGCGGATAGGCGCGGTTAAAGCCGCGGACGGTCTGCCATTCGCCGACGCCCTCCGGCCAGAAGATGCGGGTTCTGGGTTCCTTTCCTGTATAGGCCGGCCAGATATAGGCGGCCACGTCGTATTTTCTGCGCATGCTGAAGCCTCCGGTTGTATTTGCTATTCTTATGTATTTCGCCGCCGCCGCGCCGGTTTCCTGCCTTACCTGTCCCCGTTTGATGGAGCGGGCGCCTTTTTAGGCGGGCAGGGGGCCGGCGTGTCCGTGCGGCCGAGAATATAATCGGTGGATACGCCGTAGTAGTCCGCCAGGGCGATCAGCAGATCTGTCGGAATGTCCCGATAGCCCTGTTCGTATCTGAAATACTGCTGCTGCTTCATGTGGAGCATTGCGCCCAGCTGACTCTGAGTCAGGTCGTGATCCTCGCGCAGCTCGCGAATTCGACGGTAATACGCCATAATTCTTCGCACCTCCGGATTAATACCAAATGGATGTATTGACAATACATCAAAAAGATGCTATACTGGCCAAAAACAACCGTATGGTTGTAAGAAGGGAGGGCGAAATATGGGATATCTCATTGGATGCCTGATTGGCATGTGCATATTCGGCTTGGTGACGTGGGGAATCAATTACAGCAGGGGAAGGGACGGCGGCTTCTGGTGGGGCTTCTTCCTGGGTGTGATCGGAATCATCATTGTTGCGGTTCGTCCCGACGAATAATGGACGAGAAGAGCTTCGCGCGTTTTCCCTGCGCGGAGCTCTATTTATATTGGAAGGCATTGCGGAGAAAACGGCGGGAGACCTGCGGCGGAGGATGCGATTTAATCAAAAAATTACAAAAGTAGCGAAAAATTGCTTGTTTATGGAGGGGGCGTACGCTATAATATTCTAGTCTGTGTGTGCAGACATATTGTGCGCGTTTGCCGGCCCGGTCCTGCGTCCGGGGCGCACGGTATAGGGATGAACCGGAAGATTGCGGGAACGTCCCGGTAACTTTCGGGGACCAGTCCGACAATCGGGCGACGGAGCTCATGTTTCCGTCGTAAAAAAATGAGAAGGGCACGCCCGGCAACGTGTGCATGAGTTCAAAAGGAGGAACACCCATGGCCAACCAAAAGATCAGGATCAAGCTCAAGGCGTATGAGCACTCCCTCATCGACCAGTCGGCCGCGCGCATCGTGGACGCCGCAAAGCGCACCAAGGCTCGCGTGTCCGGCCCGATCCCGCTCCCCACGGAGAAGGAAATCGTGACGATCCTTCGTTCGCCCCACAAGCACAAGGATAGCCGCGAGCAGTTCGAGATGCGCACGCACAAGCGCCTGATCGACATCCTCAACCCCACTCCCCAGACGATGGACGCGCTGACCAAGCTGGATCTGCCGGCCGGCGTTGAAATCGAGATCAAGCTGTAAGCTTCGGAGGTGCAACCATGAACAAGGCAATACTCGGCAAAAAGATTGGCATGACGCAGATCTTCCTGGAAGACGGTCGTCTGGTGCCGGTCACCGTGGTGGAAGCGGGCCCCTGCGTCGTGACGCAGATCAAGACCCAGGCCACCGACGGTTATGAGGCAGTTCAGGTCGGTTTCGGTGAGCTCACTGAGCAGCGCGCGAAGAAACTGAAGAACAAGCCCGAGCTAGGCCACTTCGCGAAGGCGGGCGTGAACGCCACCCGCTACCTGCGCGAGTTCCGCTTCGAGGACATTTCCTCCTACGCGGTCGGTCAGACCATTACGTGCGACGTCTTCGCACAGGGCGACAGAGTAGACGTGTCCGGCATCAGCAAGGGCCACGGCTACACCGGCGCCATCCAGCGCTGGAACCAGCACACCGGCCCCATGGCCCACGGTTCCAAGTATCACCGCGGCGTGGGCTCCCTGAGCGCCAACTCCGACCCCTCCCGCGTGTTCAAGAACAAGCACATGGCCGGCCAGTACGGCTCTGAAAAGGTCACTGTGCAGAATCTTGAAGTGATCCGCGTCGACGCCGAGCGCAACCTGCTGCTCATCAAGGGCGCTCTGCCCGGAGCCAAGGGCTGCCTGCTCTTCGTCCGTAATTCGGTCAAGGCTTAAGGAAGGAGGACGAATAGAATGGCTAAGATTGCAGTTGTTAACATGCAGGGCGCCCAGGTCAAGGAAATCGAGCTTTCCGAAAGCCTGTTCGCCGCTGAAGTAAATGAACCCGTGATCCACATGGTCGTGCGCCAGCAGCTCAACGCGAAGCGCCAGGGCACTCAGAGTGCTCTGACCCGCACCGAAGTTCGGGGCGGCGGCCGCAAGATCTATCGCCAGAAGGGCACCGGCAACGCGCGTCATCATGGCCGCAGAGCGCCGCAGTTCACCCACGGCGGCATGGTGTTCGCCGTGAAGCCCCGCGATTATCGCTTCAAGGTTCCCAAGAAGGTTCGCCGCCTGGCCATGGCCGGCGCGCTGACCACCAAGTATGTTGACGGCGACATGATCGTTTTGGACAAGATCGAGATGGCCGAGGCCAAGACCCGCGTCGTGGCCAAGATGCTCAAGGATCTGGGCGTCGAGAAGAAGGCTCTGCTGGTTCTGCCCGGCAAGGATGAGAAGGTGGTTCGCGCCGCCGCGAACATCCCCGGTCTCAAGACCGCCTACGTCAACACGATCAATGTGCTGGACATCCTGAATCACGACAAGTTCATCGTGACCGAGGAAGCCGTCAAGCTGGTAGAGGAGGTTTACGACTGATGAAATCCGCATACGACATCATCATTCGCCCGGTTCTTACCGAAAAGAGCTACGACGGCATGGCTGACAAGAAGTACGTGTTTGAAGTGGCCCTGAACGCCAACCGCACGGAGATCAAGTACGCCGTCGAGCAGATCTTCGGCGTGAAGGTCGCAACCGTCAACACCATGCGCCAGGAGGGCAAGCTCAAGCGGCAGGGCCGCACCGAGGGCCGCCGTCCCGAGCGCAAAAAGGCATACGTTACGCTCGCTGAAGGCTCTAAGACCATTGAGTTCTTCGAGGGCATGGCGCAGTAAGAGGGAGGTAACGCATCATGGCTATCAGAGTGTACAAGCCGACCTCGCCTGCCCGGCGCTTTATGTCGGTTCTGTCCTATGAAGGTTTGACCAAGAAGGAGCCGGAGCGCTCCTTGACCACCGATCTTCGCCATAAGGCGGGCCGCAACAACAGCGGCAAGATCACCGTTCGCCATCAGGGCGGCGGCGCCCGTCGTAAGTATCGTATCATCGACTTCCGCCGCAACAAGGACAATATCCCTGCCAAGGTGGCCGCGATCGAGTATGATCCCAACCGCACCTGCTTCATCGCCCTGCTGAACTACGCCGACGGCGAGAAGCGTTACATCCTCGCTCCCCTGGATCTGAAGGTGGGCGACGTGGTCATGAGCGGCGCCGAGTCCGACATCAAGCCCGGCAACTGCCTGCCCATCGCCAACATCCCGCTGGGCACCCTGATCCACAACATCGAGCTCAAGCCCGGCCGCGGCGGCCAGATGGTTCGCTCCGCCGGCACTGCTGCTCAGCTGATGGCCAAGGAAGGCGCCTACGCTCAGGTTCGTCTCCCCAGCGGCGAGGTTCGCAAGGTTCTGATGAACTGCCGCGCCACCATCGGCACCGTGGGCAACACCGATCACGAGAACGTGCGCATCGGTAAGGCTGGCCGTAAGCGCCACATGGGCATCCGTCCCACCGTTCGCGGCGTTGTCATGAACCCCTGCGATCACCCGCACGGCGGCGGCGAAGGCCGCTCCCCGGTCGGCATGCCGGCTCCGATGTCCCCGTGGGGCAAGCCCACTCAGGGCGTCAAGACCCGCAAGCATCGCAAGTATTCCGACAAGATGATCGTGAAGAAGGCCGGCAAGTAATTGCCGTCTAGGAAGGAGGCTGCTGCTTACCATGAGCAGATCTGTTAAAAAAGGCCCTTATATTCAGGCCGCGCTGCTCAAGCGCGTACAAGATATGAATGCCGCTGGTGAAAAGAAGGTCCTGAAGACCTGGTCCCGATCCAGCACCATTTTCCCGGATTTCGTGGGACACACCGTTGCCGTACACGATGGCCGCAAGCACGTTCCGGTCTACGTGACCGAGGATATGGTTGGCCACAAGTTCGGCGAGTTTGCGCCGACCCGCACCTTCCGGGGACACGCTGGTGAAAAGGCGTCCGCCCGCAAGTAAAGGAAGGAGTGAAAGAGAATGGCAACTAGAATGAAGCAGAAGGCCGCCGCCCGCAAGGCGAACGCCGACAAGCGGCCCCGCGCCGTTGCCCGCTATATCCGCATTTCTTCCCGCAAGGTCAAGATCGTGATCGATCTGATCCGTGGCAAGAAGGTGGACGAGGCGCTGGCCATCCTGATGTACACCCCCAAGAGCGCCGCTCCCGTGGTTGAAAAGCTGCTCCGCTCCGCGATCGCGAATGCGGAAAACAACCTGGGCATGGATCACGAGTCCCTGTATGTGGCCGAGGTGTTCGCCAATCAGGGCCCCACGCTCAAGCGTTACTGGGCTCGCTCCCACGGTCGTGCCGACACGATCCTGAAGCGCACCAGCCACATTACCGTCGTGCTCGATGAGGCTAAGTAGGAGGGAATCAAATGGGCCAGAAAGTCAATCCGCATGGCGCTCGCGTTGGTGTCATCCTCCCCTGGAGCACCAAGTGGTACGCCGAGAAAAAGGATTTTTCCAATAATCTGATCGAAGACTACAAGCTGCGCGAGATGCTCTACAAGAAGCTGGATATTGCCGGTATTTCCGACATTATCATCGAGCGCAACGCCGGCAAGGTCACCGTCACCATCCTGACCGCCAAGCCCGGCATGGTGATCGGCCGCAGCGGCAAGGACATCGAGGTCCTCAAGAAGGAAATCGAGGCGTTCACCGGCAAGGCTGTGAACCTGAACGTGGTGAAGGTTGACAATCCCGACGCCGACGCTCAGCTGGTGGCCGAGAACATCGCCCAGCAGCTCGAGAAGCGCATTTCCTTCCGCCGCGCGATGAAGAAGTGCCTGGGCAGCGCCATGAAGGCGGGCGCCAAGGGCATCAAGATCAAGGTGTCCGGCCGTCTGGGCGGCGCCGACATCGCCCGCACTGAGGGTTATCATGAGGGTTCCATCCCGCTGCAGACCCTGCGCGCGAACATCGACTATGGCTTCGCCGAGGCTAAGACCACCTACGGTCGCATCGGCGTGAAGGTTTGGATCTACAAGGGCCAGGTGCTGCCCACCGGCAAGAAGGTCGTTGAGCAGGCTCCCCGCGCCCGTAGAGCTGAAGGAGGTAAGTAAGCAATGCTGATGCCCAAGAGAGTTAAGCGCCGCAAGGTGATGCGCGGCCGCATGAAGGGCAAGGCCCAGCGCGGCAATTTCCTCGCCTACGGCGATTACGGTATCGTTGCGACGCAGCCCGGCTGGGTTACTTCCAACCAGATCGAGGCCGCCCGTGTGGCCATGACCCGTTTCATCAAGCGCGGTGGTCAGGTTTGGATCAAGATTTTCCCCGACAAGCCGGTGACCGCGAAGCCCGCTGAGACCCGAATGGGTTCCGGCAAGGGCTCCCCGGAGTACTGGGTAGCCGTTGTGAAGCCCGGCCGCGTGCTGTTCGAGATGGCCGGCGTGACGGAGGAGATCGCCCGCGAGGCTCTGCGCCTGGCCGGCCACAAGCTCCCCATCACTTCCAAGTTCATTAAAAAGGAAAACGTATCGGGTGGTGAAGAGCAATGAAAACGAAAGATTTCGCTGAATTGAAGCAGAAGACGACTGTCGAGCTCGACACCGATCTGAACAAGAAGAAGAGCGAGCTGTTCAATTTGCGCTTCCAACTGGCGACAGGTCAGCTGCACAACACCGCAGCGATCAGCGCTTGCAAGCGTGACATCGCGCGCGTGAAGACCATCCTCGCGCAGCGCCAGAATGAGACCAAGGCGTGAGAGAGCGAAAGGAGGCAGCTTAAATGTCTGAAGTTAGAGGACTTCGCAAGACCCGTGTTGGCGTGGTCGTCTCCGACAAGATGGACAAGACCATCACCGTCGAGATCCGTAACCGCGTGAAGCATCCCCTGTATGGCAAGATCATGAACCAGAACATGAAGCTCAAGGCTCATGATGAAAATAACGAGTGCGGCGTGGGCGATACCGTGCGTGTGATGGAGACCCGCCCGCTGTCCAAGGACAAGCGCTGGCGCCTGGTGGAAATCGTCGAGAAGGCGAAGTAAGCCAGACGGCATAAACAAGGAGGAAATTCAGCAATGATTCAACCGCAAACTCGCTTGAAGGTTGCCGATAATTCCGGCGCAAAGGAAATCATGTGCTTCCGTTGCCTGGGCGGTTCTTTCCGTCGCAACGCGGGCATCGGCGACATCATCGTCGCTTCCGTGAAGACCGCGACGCCGGGCGGCACTGTGAAAAAGGGCGATGTTGTGAAGGCCGTCGTAGTACGCACCCGTAAGCAGTATCGCCGTCCCGATGGCAGCTATATCCGCTTTGACGACAACGCTGCCGTCATCATCAAAGACGACAAGCAGCCCGTTGGTACCCGTATCTTTGGGCCTGTTGCACGTGAGCTCCGTGAGAAGGATTTCATGAAGATCGTTTCTCTGGCGCCCGAAGTGCTTTAATTGGAGGTGTACAAAGTGGCAGCACCTAAAATGAACGTCAAGACCGGCGATACCGTCGTGGTCATCTCCGGCAAGGATAAGGGCAAGGAAGGCAAGATCACCCGCGCGTTCCCCAAGGACGGCAAGATCATTGTCTCCGGCGTGGCCATGGTGAAGAAGCATCAGAAGCCCCGCGGACAGGGCATGCCTGGCGGCATTATCGACCAGGAAGCGGCCATTCCGGCCTGCAAGGTCATGCTGGTTTGCCCGGCCTGCAAGAAGGCGACCCGAGTCGCTCACAAGTTCGTGGTGGTCGAGGGCCAGGCGCCCAAGAAGGTCCGCGCGTGCAAGAAGTGCGGCGCGACCATTGATAACTGAGCGAGAGGGAGGTAACTGAAAATGGCCAGACTTAAAGATAAGTATCTGACTGAAGTGGTTCCGGCCCTCCAGCAGAAGTTCAACTACAAGAATGTCATGGAGATTCCCCGTCTCGAGAAGATCGTGCTCAACATGGGTCTGGGCGATTGCAAGGACAACGCCAAGTCCATGGAGGTTGCGGTGAGCGAACTGACCATCATCTCCGGTCAGAAGCCGCTGGTGACCAAGGCCAAGAAGTCCATTGCTAACTTCAAGGTCCGCGAGGGCATGAACGTCGGCGCGAAGGTTACCCTGCGCGGCGATCGCATGTACGAGTTCTCTGACAAGCTGTTCTCCATCGTCCTGCCCCGCGTTCGCGACTTCCGCGGCGTGTCCCCCAAGGCCTTTGACGGCCGCGGCAATTACGCCCTGGGCGTTCGCGAGCAGCTGATCTTCCCCGAAATCGATTACGATAAGGTCGAGAAGATCCGCGGCATGGAAATGATCTTTGTGACCACCGCCAAGACCGACGAAGAGGCGAAGGCCCTGCTCAGCCTGATGGGCATGCCCTTCGCTCAGGCGTAATGAAGGAGGAGTATCAGCGTGGCTAAGACTAGTATGAAGGTTAAGCAGTCGAGACCTGCGAAGTTCTCGACCCGCGCCTACACCCGCTGCCGGATCTGCGGCCGTCCGCATTCCGTTCTCCGCAAGTATGGCGTGTGCAGAATTTGTTTCCGCGAACTGGCCTATAAGGGCGAGATTCCCGGAGTGAGAAAGGCAAGCTGGTAAGCTGGGCTAACTCGGAAGGAGGTTACACAATGCTGATGAATGATCCCATCGCGGATATGCTGACCCGCGTCCGCAACGCCCTCACTGCCAGACACGATTCCGTGACCCTTCCCGCTTCCAATATGAAGAAGGCGATTGCCAAGATCATGCTGGACGAAGGTTACATCAAGGCCGCGGATTTCATTGATGACGGTCTGCAGGGCCAGATCAAGATTTCCCTCAAATATACCGATGGCAAACAGTCCGTGATCAACGGCCTGAAGCGCATCTCCAAGCCCGGTCTGCGCGTGTATGCGCGTAACGACGAAATCCCGAAGGTTCTGGGCGGCCTGGGTGTTGCGATTCTGTCCACGTCCAAGGGCGTCATGACGGACAAAGAAGCTCGCGCTGCCGGTGTCGGCGGTGAAGTGCTGGCCTACATTTGGTAATTACTGGAGGTGCAATAACAATGTCTCGAATCGGTAAGCTTCCGATCGCTGTGCCCGCCGGTGTTACTGTTACGATCGCGGATGACAACACCGTGACCGTCAAGGGCCCCAAGGGCGAGCTCAGCCAGAAGGTCAACAAGGACATGACCGTTCGCATGGAGGACGGCCACATCCTGGTCGAGCGTCCCAGCGACGCCAAGCAGCATCGTGCGATGCACGGTCTGTATCGCTCCCTGATCCATAACATGGTCGAGGGCGTGACCAACGGCTTCTCCAAGACCCTCGAGCTGGTCGGCGTGGGTTATCGTGCGTCTGCCGAGAACAACACCCTGACCATCAACATCGGCTACAGCCATCCTGTGATCATGAAGGCTCCTGACCATGTGACTTACGAGACCCCCAACGCGAACACCATCGTCGTCAAGGGTATCGACAAGCAGCAGGTCGGCGCGCTGGCCGCGGATATCCGCGAGGTGCGCAAGCCCGAGCCCTATCATGGAAAGGGCATCCGCTATCATGGCGAGTATGTGCCGCACAAGGAAGGCAAGGCCGGTAAGAAGTAAGCAGAAGGGAGTAAGCGCGAATGTTTAAAAAGCAGGATCGCAATGAGGTGAGAGTCATTCGTCACGCGCGCGTCCGGAAAAAGATTTCCGGCACGACCGAGTGCCCGCGCCTCTGCGTTTACAGAAGCAACAGCCACATCTACGCGCAGGTGATTGACGACAGCATGGGCAAGACCCTGGCCGCCGCCTCGACCGTGGAGAAGGAAATCGCCGCTCAGATCGGCGAAGTGGACAAGAAGGGCGCCGCGAAGGTGGTCGGCAAGGTCATCGCCGAGCGCGCTCAGGCCGCAGGCATCAAGCAGGTCGTGTTCGATCGCGGTGGCTACATCTATACCGGCCGTGTGGCCGAACTGGCCGCTGGCGCTCGCGAGGGCGGTCTGGACTTCTAATATAGGAGGAATGTACGCATGCAGCGCAACGAGCAGGTAAGTGAATTCAAAGAAAAGCTTGTCGCAGTCAACCGCGTCAGCAAGACCGTCAAGGGCGGCCGCAACATGCGCTTCAGCGCTCTGATGGTTGTGGGCGACGAAAACGGCCGCGTGGGCTGCGGCATGGGCAAGGCGGTTGAAATCCCCGAGGCCATCCGTAAGGGCACCGAGGACGCCAAGAAGAACATGGTGAAGATCGCCATGAAGGACACCACCATCCCGCACGAGGTTATCGGCGTGTTCGGCACTGGCCGCGTGCTGCTGATGCCCGCTCCGGAAGGCACCGGCGTCATCGCCGGCGGCCCGGTGCGTCAGGTGCTCGAGGTGGTCGGCATCAAGAACATCCGCACCAAGTCCATCGGATCCAACAACCCGATCAACATGGTTAAGGCCACGCTGAATGGCCTTGAGCAGCTCCGCTCCGCCGAGGAGGTCGCCAGACTGCGCGGCAAGTCGGTTGAAGAGCTGCTGGGCTGAGGAAGGGGCGTCTATCATGAAGCTTAAAATCACACAGACGAAATCCACCATCGCGTGCCTGAAGGATCAGATCGCCACGATCGAGGCGCTGGGCCTGCACAGGATTGGCCAGACGGTCATCAAGCAGGACAACCCCGCCACCCGCGGCATGATCTTCAAGGTCAAGCACATGGTGAAGGTCGAGGAAATCGAAGGCTAATAGGAGGGTCGATACATGAAACTGCACGAACTGAAACCTGCGTTTGGATCGACCACTGCCCCCAAGCGTCTTGGACGAGGCATCGGTTCCGGTCTGGGCAAGACCTCTGGCAAGGGCCATAAGGGCGCCAAGGCTCGTTCCGGCGGCGGCAAGCGCCCCGGATTCGAAGGTGGCCAGATGCCCCTGATCCGTCGTCTTCCGAAGTACGGATTCTACAATCCTTTCCGCACGGAATACGTCGCGATCAATGTCGATCGCCTGGAGATCTTTGAGGATGGCGCCGTGGTCACTCCCGTGGAGCTGATCGAGGCTGGCATCATCAAGAACATCCGCGATGGCGTCAAGATCCTGGGCAATGGCGAGATCACCAAGAAACTCACGGTCAGAGCGGCGAAGTTCACTGCCACCGCGAAGGAAAAGATCGAAGCGGCAGGCGGGAAAGCCGAGGTGATCTGACATGTGGGAAACGCTGCGCAACGCATGGAAGATCGCTGACCTGCGAAAGAAGATACTCTACACTCTGTTCATGCTGCTGATCTATCGCCTGCTGTGCTTCATCCCGACTCCCGGCATCAACGCCGCGTCGGTTGCGGCCGCCGTGTCGAACATCAGCCTGCTGGACTTCATCAGCACCATGACCGGCTCCAACATGGAGCAGTTCACGATCATGGCGATGGGTATCACTCCCTACATCAATGCGTCGATTATCATGCAGCTGCTTTGCGTTGCCATCCCGAAGCTGGAAGAGCTCCAAAAGGAAGGCGAGGAAGGCCGCAAAAAGATCGCGCAGATTACCCGCTATGTCACTGTTGGTCTGGGCTTCCTTCAGGCTGTGGGCCTTGCCTACGGTCTGAAGGCCGCGACTAACAACAACTGGTATGACTACGTAACCATCGGCATCTGCCTGAGCGCGGGCACCGCGTTGGCGATGTGGATCGGCGAGCGCATCAACGAGAAGGGCATCGGCAACGGCATCTCCATGCTGATCTTTGTCGGTATCATTTCCCGCATGTCCGCCTACATCGTCTCCTACGGCAAGAACTTCTCCATCGGTGCGTATTCGGTGGTTCAGGTTCTGGTTGTCCTGCTGGTCAGCCTGCTGATGATCGTGTGCGTGGTGGGCGTGGAAATGGGCGAACGCCGCATTCCCATCCAGTATGCCAAGCGCATGGTCGGCCGGCGCATGTACGGCGGCCAGAGCACGCACATTCCGCTGCGTGTCAATTCCTCCGGCGTGCTGCCGCTGATCTTCGCTTCGGCGATCATGCAGCTGCCGGCGACCATCTTCTCCATCATGCCCAACTCGAAGGCGGCCCAGTGGTGGGAGACCTTCTACGGCAGAAGCGGATGGTACATGGTCATCTTCGCCCTGCTGATTTTGGGCTTCACGTTCTTCTATAACAGCATCACGTTCAACCCGATCGAGATCTCGAAGAACATCCAGCAGAACGGCGGCATGATCCCCGGCATTCGCCAGGGCAAGCCCACTTCTGACTACATCGCCAAGATCAGCAAGCGCATCACCCTGTTCGGCGCCATCTTCCTGGCCCTGCTGGCCACTCTGCCCTCCATCTTCTACAACCTGGTCGGCATGAGCCTGCCTCTGGCCGCGTCCTCGCTGCTCATCGCGGTGAGCGTTGCCATCGAGACGATGCGTCAGCTGGAGAGCCAGATGATGATGCGTCACTACAAGGGCTTCCTGAAATAAGAAGTGAGGTAATCGATTATGAATCTGATTTTCCTTGGCCCTCCCGGTGCGGGTAAGGGCACGCAGGCTGCCGCGGTGAGCGGCGATCTGAAGGTACCTCACATTTCTACCGGCGATATGTTCCGCAAGGCGATCAGCGAAGGCACCCCGACCGGCCTGAAGGCGAAGTCCTTCATGGACGCGGGTCAGCTGGTTCCCGACAGCGTGGTCATCGAGATGGTGAAGGAGCGCCTCTCCGAGAAGGACTGTGAAAACGGCTACCTTCTGGACGGCTTCCCCCGCACCATCGAGCAGGCCGAAGCGCTGGCCGGATTCTCCAAGGTGGACGCGGTGGTTGACATCGACGTGCCTGACGAGAACCTGATCTCCCGCCTGAGCGGCCGCCGCGTCTGCCCCGCCTGCCACGGCACCTTCCACATCACCAAGCTGGCTGATCCGAAGAAGTGCCCGGACTGCGGCGGCGAGCTGATTCAGCGCGACGACGACTGCCCCGAAACCATCGCCAACCGCCTGAAGGTCTACCATGCGCAGACGGCTCCCCTGGTTGACTTCTACGCCAAGAAGGGTCTGCTCAAGCGCGTGGACGGTTCTCTTTCCATGGAAGAGGTCACCGCCGCCATCCTCAAAGAACTGGCGGCTCAGGCATGATTACGATTAAGACACCCGAAGAAGTCGGCAAAATGCGCGTCTCCGGCGCACTGCTTCACCAGGTGCTCGACGCTCTGAGAAAAGAGGTTGCCCCCGGCGTTACCACTCATCACCTCGACCAGATGGCCGAGAGGATGATTCGGGACGCCGGTGCGGTGCCCTCCTTCAAGGGGTTTGAGGGCTACAAGTACACGCTGTGTACCTCGGTGGACGATCACGTCGTGCACGGCTTTCCGAACAAGACGCCGCTGAAGGAAGGGCAGCTGCTCTCCATTGACGCGGGGCTTGTGCTGGACGGCTGGCAGGCGGACAGTGCGTTCTCGGTGGCGGTCGGCGAAGCTGACGAGGATACGAAACGCCTTATCAAGGTTACGGAAGAATGCTTCTGGCTGGGCGCGAGCATGGCACGCGAGGGCAATCGCCTGGGCGACGTCAGTCACGCAATCCAGGAACATGCCGAGAAGTACGGATATGGCGTGATTCGCGATCTGTGCGGACACGGCATCGGCCGTGAAATGCACGAGGATCCCAACATCCCCAACTATGGTCCTGCCGGCAGAGGCGTCAGGCTCCGCGCGGGAATGGCGCTGGCGATCGAGCCCATGATCGCAATGGGGAGATGGCCGGTCTACGTCGAAGACAATGGGTGGGAAGTGATCACCCGGGACCACAGCCTGTGCTCGCACTATGAGCACACCTTGGTCGTGACGACCGGTGAGCCCGAAATACTGACCTATCCGGGGGCGGACGTGCGGAGGTTCGTATGAAAAACCGCTACGTGCCCACGACCGGATCGATCGTTCGTTCGAAGGCCGGGCGCGATGAAGGCAGGTACTTCATCGTGACCGCGCTGGACGGCGAAGAGTATGCACTCATCGCAGACGGCGATCTGCGCAAGGCCGAAAAGCCCAAGCGCAAGAAGATCAAGCATCTGTACGTCGCACAAATTGAATCCAGCTTGCACAACACCCTTTTAGGCGGACAGTCGGTTTCCAACGCGGAAATCAGAACGTGTCTGAAGGCGTTTCAGCAAAGTGAGGAGGGTTGATCCTTGTCCAAATCTGATGTAATCGAAGTAGAAGGCGTTGTGACCGAATGCTTCCCGAACGCGGTATTTGAGGTAGAGCTGCCCAACGGGCACAAGGTTCTGGCTCATGTATCGGGCAAGATGCGCATGAACTACATCCGCATCTATCCGGGCGACAAGGTCACGCTTGAACTGTCACCCTATGACCTGACCAGAGGCCGAATCACCTGGCGGAGCAAATCCTGACCGACAGCAGTAAGGAGGCAATCCAAATGAAAGTGAGACCTTCCGTTAAGCCCATGTGCGAAAAGTGCAAGGTCATTCGCCGCAAGGGTCGCGTGATGATCATTTGCGAGAATCCCAAGCACAAGCAGAAGCAGGGCTAATACCCCGTTATCCGGACGTGCGGAGCGGCTGCCGCGCGTCGATGACATACAAGTCCGATTTTCCCCGGAGGGAAAAGAGCGGCACTCAAACCAACGTTTGAAGTGTGATTTTATGGAGGTGCTTTAAGAATGGCACGAATCGCAGGCGTCGACCTTCCCCGTGAGAAGCGAATCGAGATCGCCCTGACGTATATCTACGGCATTGGACGCAACATTGCCGACGACATCATCGAGGCGACCGGGATCAATCCCGACACCCGCGTCAAGGATCTTACCGAACAGGACGTCGGTAAGCTGCGCGACTACATTGACCACCACGTCAAGGTGGAGGGCGACCTTCGCCGTGAGGTTTCCCTGAACATCAAGCGCCTGATGGAGATCGGCTGCTACCGCGGCCTGCGTCACCGTCATGGTCTGCCGGTGCGTGGTCAGAACACCAAGCAGAATGCCCGTACCCGCAAGGGTCCCAAGAAGCAGGTTGCTGGTAAGAAGAAGGACGCCAAGTAAGGCGCGATTAATTAGGAGGAATCATTATGGCCAAGCCGAAGCTGAAAAGGGTTGTCCGCAAGCGCCGCGAGAAGAAGCTCGTCGAGCGCGGCGCCGCCCATATTCGCTCTTCGTTCAACAACACCATCGTGACGATCACCGATACTGCGGGTAACGCGCTGTCTTGGGCTTCTGCCGGCGGACTGGGCTTCCGCGGATCCAAGAAGTCCACTCCCTTCGCCGCGCAGACCGCTGCGGAAACTGCCGCGAAGGCCGCGATGGAGTACGGCCTGAAGACCGTCGATGTGTATGTGAAAGGCCCCGGCGCGGGACGCGAAGCCGCTATTCGTTCCCTGCAGGCCGCCGGTCTGGATGTGAGCTTGATCAAGGACGTGACGCCCATCCCGCACAATGGCTGCCGTCCCCCCAAGCGCAGAAGAGTGTAATCGAGGAGGTAATAAATCATGGCAAGATATACCGGTTCGGTTTGCCGTCTGTGCCGCCGGGAGGGTACTAAGCTGTTCCTGAAGGGCGACAAGTGCTACGGTCCGAATTGCGCGCTGGGCAAGCGTACCACCCCTCCGGGCGAGCATGGCCAGGCCCGTCAGCGCAAGATGTCCGAGTACGGCATGCAGCTGCGTGAAAAGCAGAAGGCGAAGCGCGCGTACGGCGTGCTGGAGAACCAGTTCCACCGCTATTTTGAGACCGCCGAGCGCACCAAGGGCATCACGGGCGAAAACCTGCTGATCCTGCTGGAGCGCCGTCTGGACAACGTCGTGTATCGCATGGGCTTCGGCGACAGCCGCGCCCAGGCTCGCCAGATCGTGCGCCACGGCCACATCCTGGTGAACGGCAAGAAGGTCAACATTCCCAGCTACCTCGTCGAGGCCAATGACGTGATCACCGTGCGCGAAAAGTCCGCCGAGCAGAATCACTTCAAGGCGCTGCGCGAGGGTTCCAACCGCGTGATTCCGAAGTGGCTGAGCGTGGACTTCGAGAACCTGAAGGCGACCGTTACGGCAATGCCGGCACGCGAGGACGTCGATCTGTCTGTGCAGGAGCACCTGATCGTCGAGCTGTACTCCCGCTGATGAGAAGAATCCTGTCTGTAAACCATCAACGGGTCTCCGCGTGAATGAGGAGGGATTGCTGAATGATCGAAATCGAAAAACCCAGGATCGAACGGTTGGAAAAGGGCGATGCGCGATATGGCAAGTTTGTCGTAGAGCCCCTGGAGCGCGGCTTCGGCCAGACTCTGGGAAATTCCCTGCGCCGTGTGTTGCTCAACTCTCTTCCCGGCGTAGCGGTTACCAATGTTCGCATCGAGGGTGTGCAGCATGAGTTCTCCACGGTGCCTGGCGTAAAAGAAGATGTGACAGAGATTATTCTGAATCTCAAGAATCTCTCTGCAAAGCTGTTTACCGATCAGCCCAAAACTGTGACCATTGACGCGCATGACGAGTGTGAAGTGACCGCAGGCGACATCAAGTGTGACGACGAGGTTGAAATCGTCAACAAGAATCTGCACATTGCCTCCCTGAGCCAGGGCGCGCACCTGCAGATGACCATCACCCTTGAGAAGGGCCGCGGCTACGTGTCGGCCGATCGCAACAAGGCGGCGAATACGCCCATCGGCGTGATTCCGGTCGACTCGATCTTCACGCCCATCCGCAAGGTCAGCTACTCTGTGGAAGACACCCGCGTGGGCCAGGTCACGGACTATGACAAGCTGATTCTTGAAGTGTGGACGAATGGCAGCATCCTGCCCGACGAGGCCACCGGTCTCGCGGCGCAGATTCTCAACGACCATCTGACGCTGTTTGTCAACCTGACCGAGAGCGTCGTTCCGGGTGTGGACTTCAACGTGCCTGAGGACAACAACAAGGACAAGATCCTTGAGATGACGATCGAGGAGCTCGATCTGTCCGTCCGCGCGTACAACTGCCTCAAGCGCGCCGGTATCAATACCGTCGCCGAACTGGTGCAGCGCAATCAGGAAGACATGATGAAGGTGCGCAACCTGGGCAAGAAGTCGTTGGAAGAAGTGGAGCAAAAACTCATCGCGCTGGGTCTGGCGCTCCGTGCGAGCGACGAATAGGCGCTAACGACACTGTTCTCATGCAGTGCGATTATGAAGGAGGAACGCGAACATGGCCAACCGCAAGTTGGGCAAGCCGACCGACCAGAGAATTGCGATGCTGCGCAACCAGGTCACGAACCTGATCTGGTATGGCAGAATCGAAACCACCCTGTATCGTGCCAAGGAAGTTGCTTCCCAGGCCGAGAAGCTGATTACTCTGGCGGTTCGTGAGTGCGATAATACCGTTGAAACCACCAAGGAAACCAAGAACGACAAGGAACAGATCGTGACCCTGAACGTGGTGAACGACCAGGCCAGCAAGCTGGCTGCCCGCCGCCGCATCATGGCCTACCTGTACGATATTCCCGAACCCAAGAAGGCGAAGGAGTCCAAGTCCGACTACAAGGAGCGCACCGCTGCGGTGAAGCATCCCGTGGTCGAGAAGCTGTTCCGTGAAATCGCCCCCGCGATGAAGAAGCGCGCGGCCGACAAGGGCCAGGGCGGCGGTTATACCCGCATCATCAAGAAGGGCCCCCGCCGCGGTGACGGCGCCGAAATGGTCATTCTTGAGATCGTGAAGTAAGCGAGCTTACTTATCCCCATGCGAACGACGGCTGCGGAGCGATCCGCAGGCGGCTGCTAAGCCGTCAGCCCCAAGCCCATCGTTGCAGCGACAGGAGACAAGGCGTTATGCCCTGCCTCCTGTTTTTTTACGCGACCGGAAATGAAGGCAGAATGACGAACTGACGAGGCGGCTGGAGCGCCGCGCGGGATTTGTGGAAGGCTGAGGTGTGTGAAATCGGGTGCAGCCCCGCGCGGACATCCGTCACATGGAAGGTTGAGGCGATACCTCGGTTCGAAAAACATGTCCGGTAAACTGTGCGCGCTGGGAGAAAACCGGCAGTCAGGCGCGCCGACGTTCGTTTAGAGAGTGCGCCTTACCTAAGCGCCTAATTCAGGAACCGCGCTTCTGCCAGATGAAGCGCTGTGCGGATCATCGTGTTTTCCGGGAGGGGGACTGAGCACTCTGCTCATTTTCGTGATTCCTGCAGAGCGTTTGCCCTGAGCTTTCCACGCCAGAGCCGACGGCAGCAGGTGGGCGCAGGTCTTTGCGGAGGGAGTCGGTCGAGCAAAGTGGACACGCTGCGCGCGGAACCGGCAGTCAGGCGCGCCGACGTTCGTTTGAAGAGCGTGCCCTCACCAAGCGCCCGATTCGGGGAACCACGCTTCTGCCAGATGAAGCGCTGTGCGGATCATAGTGTTTTCCGGGAGAGACCCTTCCCAGCGTTCCTGCGCAGTCCGGCAACGCCGGCAGGTGATTTCCAGAAGGCTTCTGGAAATCCGCAGACCCTGATGGCTTTAATTTATGGCCCTCAGGGTCGTCGCATGAACCGGCGGCAGCAAGTGGGTCCGGGCACTGTCCGGTCAGAAAAGCCGCCGCTCGAACGGACATCTGGAAATTCGCAGACCCTGATGGCTTTAATCTATGGCCCTCAGGGTCGTCGCATGAACCGGCGGCAGCAAGTGGGTCCGGGCACCACCCAGTCAGAAAAGCCGCCGCTCGAATGGACATCTGGAAATTCGCAGACCCTGAGGGCTTTAATCTATGGCCCTCAGGGTCGTCGCTTGAACCGGCGGCAGCAAGTGGAGCCGGGCACTGCCCGGGGAAACGGCGGATTGACGGCTTGCAACGAGGAATTTCTTGCTTTTTGGGGCGATACAGGCTACAATAAGGCCAGTGAAAGGGCAAAACGAGGAGGACGACGACATGCAGATCGGCGAAATTGGCAAGGGCATCGCGGAAAAGCGCAAGCAGGCGGGACTGTCGCAGGAGGAGCTGGCAAAGCGCCTGGGACTGACGCGGCAGGCGATTTCGCGCTGGGAGAGCGGCGCGGCGCTGCCCACGGTGGATAACCTGGTGGAGCTGGCGCGGGTGCTGGAGGTGAGCGTGGACGAACTGCTGCAGCTGACGCGCGAGGAAAAGCAGGCGGGCCTGAGCGCCGAGAGCGTGGGTCTGCTGCTGGACGAACAGGCGGGAAGGCAGGAGAAGCGCATGAAGAGACTGACGTGGGCGCTGGCCGCGGCGGCGGGCGTGCTGGTGCTGGGCATTGTGGTTTCCGCGCTGATCAGCCACCGGCAGGTCAGGCGGCTGGAAACGAGCATGCAGAGCCGCATCGGCTCGCTTAACGCCGAGGTCAGCCGGATGTCCGGCCGCATCAGCAGCGAGGTCGCCGGGGCGGTCGAGGATGCGCTCGCCGCGGGGCGTTCGGAGCTGGCCGACAAGGGCGAGCGGGGCATGGAATACGACCCCAAGACCCAGACGGTCAACGTGCAGGTCTATGCCTACCCGATCAAGCTGGAGAAGCAGACCGGCGCGCAGTTCTACGCGGTCTGCTCGGGCGAGAAGATCACCGTTCCGGCCGTGCAGGTCGAAAGCGGCTTCGAGGCCACGCTGCCCATCCCCGTGAGCGAAGAGACGGACTACTTCAGCGCCGATGTGTACCTCATCTGGACGCAGGACGGCCAGACCCTGACCGAAAAGGTGTGCAGCATCTCACGCTATATGGATGAGATCAGGCCAAGCATCAATGCATACTGGGAATACATCAGCAATACGGAGACCAGCGATTTTAAGGTTTCGGCAATAGTCAGGCCGCCTGCGGAAGACCTCAATAAAGCCTATCAGTACCCAAATGAAACGCAGGCGCGCCTTGAGCTGTCGATACTATATAAGGGAGAGACGATGGCGCAGACGGCTCTTGACGATCCGGGAACATGGTATAGGGAAAAAGGGAACGGCGACGGGTCTGCCAGTCTTCCTCAGGTTGATGTGAGCGTGGAGTGGAACGCGGATGAGCTGATTAAGGACATGGAGAACGTCCGGGCGAGGTTTGTGTATACTGACTGGAAGGGTAACGTGTACACCAAGGAGTTTGGTCTGAAAGAGCAATTTAATGTTGGGTGAACCATGAGAGGAGGGGTTCGGCGTATGCGCAGAAAGAAACACTAGATGACTGAAGAGAATTCAAGCGACGTGTGGATAGAAAGGGGATTGAGACGATGAAGCGTTTACTGGTTTGGCTTGCGCTGCTGGCCCTGTGTCTGACGCCGTGCGCGCGGGCGGAGAACGCGGAGCCTGAGTTCACCATTCCGCCGCCCGGTGTGAGCATGCTGGAGAAGAAGGCGGAGCTCGAGGAGCAGGAGCGCCTGAACGCGACCGAGCCGCCGCCTGCGTATTCGCAGGAGCAGATCGACGCGCTGCCCGACGAGGTGTTCGCCCAGTGCGACAGCTACATGGCGGTGCTGCAGGACTCGACCTACCCGATCAGCTTCTACCTGTACTATAAGGGCGACGCGGCGTTCGGCGGGCGCGAGGTCGCGGGCGTGGCCTTCCCGGACGCGCCGGGGATTGAGTTTTACGAGGTGAAGACGCTCGAGGGCGAGCGGGGGAAAGGCGACCGCTTCGGCGCGCTGAGCGTCATGACCTGGGCAAGGTTCCACGAGGCCGGGAGGTTCGAGTTCGACTCGGTCGAGCTGACCTTCTCGGACGGCGAAAGGAAGGCCTGTCCCATCGGCCGGTTCGTGGTCGAGGTGTTCGCGGACGAGGACTCGGACGCGCTGTTCACCTACTCCACGCCCGCGCTGTCCAGCAATCCGACCGAGCTGGGCTGTATCTACGAAAAGCAGGCCGAGGACGTGGTCGTGCACTCGCTCTACATGGACATACAGGCCGGGTACGAGACCGAGATCGCGGAGAACGACGGCGTGTATGAGCTGGAAACGACCTTTACCGGCGGAAGGCCCATCGTGTTCCGGTTCATCCTGCCCCGGGTAGAGGCCAGCGTCGGCGGAAAGGGGCTGTGGATTTACCCCAAGGTCGGCTGCTACTGCGGCGGAGGCGGCATCACGGAGGAGCGGATGCTGGACGCGTGGTACGCCTGGCAGGAAAACAGTTGATGATGATTGCACCCTCGACCGGTTGTCGGGGGTGCTCTTCTATCGCGTGCGGGCGAATTCGGTCGGGGAAAGGCCGACCTGCCTGCGGAACAGGCGGCCAAAGTAGTTCTGGCCGGAAAAGCCGACCATTTCGGCGATTTCAGCAATGGAAAGCGAGGTCTTGAGCAGCAGCTCCTTGGCGTTTTCGATGCGCGCGCGGTTCAGGTAGGCAAGCGGGGTCAGGCCGGTCATGGCCTTGAACAGGTGAGAAAATCGGCTCACGCTGAGCGAGCACAGCCCGGCATAGTAGGAAAGCGGGCGATTTTGGGCGCATTCCTGGTTCATCAGCAGGCAGACGCGGTCGATGCGCGAGCGATCCCTGAAAAGGGAGGGCGCGTCCAGCTCGGCGAGCTGCCGGCCGATCAGGCTCAGCAGCTGCCACAGGTACGCGCCCAGCAGCTCGTCGGTCAGGGGCCTTGAGAGCGTCTGCTCGGTCAGCATCTGCTCGAAAAGCGCCTCAATCGCGCGGTTTTTGCCCAGGTATCGCACCGCGTGCCCCCACAACCCGGCCCGGCGCAGCAGTGTCTCGCAGCCCGTGCCTGAAAAGTGCAGGTAGCAGGACACCGACTGATCCGCGCCGCGAAAGGCGTAGTCCTGCGGCTCGCCGGGCAGAAACAGAACCAGGCTCCCCTCCGGCGCGGAGAGCGTCCGGCCGTCCCTGCGCACCGTGCAGCAGCCGCGCGCGATATAGAGCAGGTGGTAATCCAGGCGGCCGTGCGGGCGCACCTGGTGCGCGTCGACCTCGCCCAGGTTCTGTATGCCGCAGTTGTTTACGTGCAGGTATTCGGTCGAAACCGCTTCGGTGGTGAGCATGAAGACGCCTCCCTTCGCAGTCATTATAGCGCGGGCGAGCCGATGCGTCAAGCGGGCGATAGCAGGATTGTGCGAAAAGACAGCAGAATTCGTCGTAGACTGGACGGAAAATATCGTGTAAACTGAAAGGAGGGAAAGACCGATTACAGGAGGGTGAAGGATTATGGATATCAACCGCATTCCGAGAAATCAGCTGGGCATGGGCAGTCACATCGCGCTTGAACCGTGCGAAACGGAGCACGACCTGTACTGGAAGATGGCCATCGAGGTGCTCGAGGTCATCGCGGAGAACAACAAAAGGGGCGAGCCCACCGTCATGATCGTGCCCTACGGCCCCCTGGGCCCGTACAGCCGACTGGTGTACCTGGTGAACAAGTATCGCGTGAGCCTGAAAAGCTGCTGCTTCATCAATATGGACGAGTACCTCGCCGACGAGCGCACCTATATCGCCGCCGACGACCCGCTGTCCTTCCGCGGCGGCATGAACCGGATCTTCTACAGCCGGATCGACCCCGAGCTGAACGTGCTGCCCGAAAACCGCCTGTTCCCGGAGCCGGGCTGCGAGCACCGCGTGCTGGACAAAGTCCGCGAGTACGGCAGGCTGGACATGGCCTGGGGCGGCGTGGGCGTGAACGGACACTTCGCGTTCAACGAGCCGCCGGAGCCGGGCGAGGCCTGCACGAACGAGCAGTTCATGGCGCGTCCCACCCGCGTGCTGCGCATTTCCCGCGAGACGCGCACGATCAACGCCTTCATGAACTGCGGCGGCGACCTGACCGGCATCCCCGAGTACTGCATCACCGTGGGCATGAAGGAGATCTTTATGGCGAAGAAGGTGCGCATGTGCATGCCGCGCGACTGGAACGCGGGCGCGCTGCGCAAGATTCTGCACGGCGAGGTGACGGCGCGCGTGCCCTGCTCGCTGTTCCAGCTGCATCCGGACGCGAAGCTGTACGCCGCTGAGGTGGCGCTGGCCAGTCCCGTGCCCGAAATCCGGGTGTACAACAAATGAGCGGGCGGCTGTTCGTGACGGGCGGGCAGGTCGTTCGCCCGGACGGCGCGCGCCGGGCGGCGCTGGTGGTCGAGGACGGGCGGATACTGGACGCGGACTATCGCGGCGAAATCCCCGAAAACGCGCGGGCGCTGGACGCGCGGGGCAGGTATGTGCTGCCCGGCCTGGTCGAGATTCACGCGCACGGCGGGGGCGGCTGCGACTTCATGGACGCGACGCGGGAGGCCTTCGAGACGGTGGTCTGTACGCACATGCGTCACGGCGCGACCACCATACTGCCCACGACGGTGGCCTGCGAGGCCGAGGAAATGCGCGAGCTGTTTGAACTGTACCGGCGGATGCGCCAGGGCAGACTGGGAAACGCGCTGGGCGGCGTACACCTGGAGGGGCCGTTTATCTCCCAGGCCATGCGCGGCGCGCAGAACCCCGCGCACATCCGCGCGCCCCAAATGGCCGAGGTGGACGCGCTGATGGCCGAGGCGGGCGATTTGATCCGCCTGATCACCGCCGCGCCGGAGCTGGAGGGCATGCAGTACCTGGCGAAGCGCGCGGGAGAGAGGGGGATTGCGCTGTCCTCCGGCCACTCGGACGCGACCTTTGAGCAGATTGCGCGCGGATACGAGTGGGGCTTTCGGCACATCACGCACATGTACTCCAACACGCCCACCGTGCGCAAGATCAACCAGCGGGTGCGGGCAGGCATTCTGGAATTCGCCTGGCTGACCGACGACGTGCGCGTCGAGCTGATCGGCGACGGGCGGCACGTGCCCTGCGAGGTGCTGCGCCTGGCGCTCAAGATCAAGGGCGCGGACAAAATTAACCTGACCAGCGACGCCATGCGCGCCGCCGGAACCGACGCAAAGGAGAGCTACCTGGGCGCGATCCGCCCTGAAAACCGGGTGATCGTCGAGGACGGCGTGGCCAAGCTGCCCGACCGGAGCTTCTACGCGGGCAGCATCGCGACCGCAGACCGGATGCTCGCCTGGGCGGTGAACGAGTGCGGCGTGCCCCTTCACGAGGCCGTGCGCATGCTGTCGCTCAGCCCGGCGAAGGTCGTGGGGCTGGACGGGCAAAAGGGCAGCCTGGACAATGGCAAGGACGCGGACTTCCTGCTGGCCGACGAGCAGCTTCGGGTGGAGCAGGTCTTCCTGCGCGGAGAAAGGATGTTTTGAGGATGAAAATCGAATGGATGAACCTGCCTGAAAGATACGCGGCAGGCATGCGCGATTTTCTGCGCTTTCATGGGATCGAGGAGGGAGAAGGCGGCCTTCGCGTGCGCCTCGCGCCCAATCAGAAAGAAGGAATCGCGATTTCCAGGGAGGACGATGAGGTCGAGCTCCGGCTGGACGACGCGGGGCGCGTCTATCGCGCGCTGACCCTCCTGAAAACGCACGCGGACGAGCGGCGGTTTGAGTACGCCGAGGGAAGGTATTTCGATACCTGCGGCGCGATGTTCGACGGCTCGCAGGCCAGCTCGCTTTTGAACGTGGCCAGCTGCAAAAAGCTGATGCTCGCGCTGGCAGGCATGGGCTACAACCAGCTGATGCTCTACTGCGAGGACTGCTACGAGCTGCCCGGCGAGCCCTATTGGGGCAACATGCGCCCGCGCTTTTCTCAGGCCGATTTCCGCGCGCTGGACGACTACGCCGATTCGCTGGGACTCGAGCTGGTGCCCTGCATTCAGACGCTGGGACACCTGACCGAGGCCATCAAGCGCCCGCCCTACGCGCGCCTGGCCGACACGAAGAGCGTGCTGATGGTGGACGAGGAGGCGACCTACGCCTTCCTCGAAAAGATGATCGCGTCGGTGTCCGGCTGCTTTCGGAGCCGCCGGATTCACCTGGGGCTGGACGAGGCCTGGGACCTGGGGCTGGGCGATCACCTGAAAAAGTACGGCTACGAGACGCAGGCCGAGCTGATGGACAGGCACGTCGCGCGCGTGTATGAGATCGTGCGCGGGCTCGGTCTGACCCCGATGATGTGGGCGGACATGTACTTCCGCGCCCGGTGTGAGAGCGGCGGGTACTATGAGCCGCAGGTGCGCTTTACGCAGGCCGACCGCGAGCGCGTGCCCGAGGAAATGCGGCTGATCTACTGGGACTACTACCACGCCTCGCCGGACATGTACGAGGCGATGATCGACCGGTACATGGAGCTGACCGACCTGAAGAAGCTGGTGTTCGCGGGCTGCGCGCGCAACGTGCGCACCTTCGCCAGTCACTATCACAAGACCGTGATCACCACCAACCCGGCGCTGACCGTGTGCAAGGAAAAGGGCGTGCGCGAGGTGTTCGCCACCGTCTGGGGCGACGATCACCGCGAGAGCAGCACCTTCGCCGTGCTGCCCGGGCTGCAGCTGTTTGCCGAGCACATGTACAGGGAAGCGCCCGACGAGGACTGGGTCAGGGCGCGGTTCGAGGCCTGCGCCTGCGCCTCCTGGGAGGCGTTTATGGATGTGGACCGGCTGGACGCGGTGCCCGGCTTTAACGGCGACAACGACGAAAACCTGTCGCCCAGCCGCGCCATCCTGTGGCAGGATCCGCTGCTGGGGCTGCTGGACGCGGATTTGGGCGAGTTCGACTTTGCGCCGCACTACCGGCGACTGGCCGGATCGCTTTGCGCCGACGCGCAGGCAAACCCGCAGTATGCCGACGTGTTCGAGTTTTACGCGGCGCTGGCCCGCGTGCTGGAGCGGAAGGCGGGACTGGGCCGCGCGCTGTACGCGGCGTATCAGGCGGGCGACCGCGATGCGCTCAGGCGGCTGGCCGACTCGCTGCCCGAGCTTGAGGCGCGCATGCAGGCGTTGAGGCGCGCGCACCGTGCGCACTTCTTTACCGAGTATAAGCCGGTCGGCTGGGAGGTGCTGGACATCCGCTATGGCGGTGCGATCATGCGGCTGGATACGGCGAAGGCGCGCCTTGACGACTACCTGAGCGGGAAAATCGACCATATCGAGGAGCTGGAGGAGCAGCGCCTGAGCTTCAGCGGAACCGGCCGTCTGCGCCAGGGACTGAACTATCTCGACATTTGCAGCGCAAGCCGAGTTTGAAGGGGAATTCTTCAACGCCTGTCCGTTTGGCGCGTATATCGTGCCGTCCGGGCAGGCGTTTTTGCTTGACAGGCGACTCAACCGGCGGTAGAATTACAGAAAAGGCATACGACAGCCCAGACTCAACCGGAGGTAGAATTCGAAAAGGGGCGGCTCAACGAACGCGTTATGGACAAAAAAGGGGCGGCTCTGGTACAATGAAGCCACCAAAACGCAAGGAGGAACACGGCGATGAGTGAAATGAACCTGAACGAGAGGATCTACGAACTGAGGCGCGAGCGCGAGTGGACGCAGGAGCAGCTGGCGCAGAAGCTGGGCGTTTCCTATCAGGCGGTGAGCAAGTGGGAGAACGCGCAGGCCTGCCCGGACATCTCGCTGCTGCCCGCGATTGCCGACCTGTTCGAGGTGAGCATCGACTCGCTGTTCGGCCGGGAGAAGCAGTGTGTGCAGGCCGACCTGCCCTGGGAGGACGATCAGGCGTTCCACCTGGCGATCTACGCGGGCCGCAGGCTGGTGAGCGAGCAGGAGATCAAGAAGCTGGCCGGAAAGGGCGAGGTCTGCACCGTGCGCTACGCGGGCGAGGCGCGGGACGTGTACTGCCTGCTGAACCTTCTGTGCGAGGCGGACGTGCAGGGCAGCGTGCAGGCGGGCGGCGGCGTAACCTGCAGCGGGGACGTGGGCGGCAGTGTGCAGGCAGGCGCTGTGACCTGCGGCGACGTGGGTGGCAGCGTCGAGGCGAGCGCTGTGACCTGCGGCGACGTGGCGGGCGACGTGCACAGCGGCAGCATCAAGTGCGGTGACATCGAGGGCAGCGTGACCAGCGACAGCGTCAAGTGCGGCGACATCGAGGGCAACGTGCAGGCGGCCGGCGATGTGAACTGCGGCGACGTGGGCGGCAGCGTGCAGGTGAAGGACGGCGGCGACGTGAACTGCGGCGACGTGGAGGGCGACGTGGTGGTCAAGGACGGCGGCAGCATGGAGTGCGGCGACGTGAACGGCAACGTGCAGGTGAACGGCAAGCTGACCTGCGACGAGATCAGCGGCAGCGTGACCTGCACCTCTCCGGACGGCAAGCCCGCCGACGGCGCGAAGGTCGTGACCCACAGGATGCAGAAGGTGCGCCACGAGTGGAAGACGGACGACGGGCGGGAGCTTTCCGTCGAGTGGTACGCGCCCAGGAAGGACAAAGACAAGGACGAAGGCGACAGCGACGAGGACGACGACAACGAATAGAGCGTCCCGGCCCCCGGAAAAACCGGGGGCTCAGCTTGTCAAAAAAGGTTTTGACAAGCTGGTGGACGGGGAAGCACGCTCCCCCGCCACGACCACCCTCACCAGTTTTTGCTGAAATCTAAGAGATTTCCGGGCGCAAAAACTGCAAGGAAACGATTTTTGCTCTGGAAAATGAGATTTTCCGGCGCAAAAATCGTCCCGTGCCCACCGTACACGCCGCTGGGCGCGATTGAAAGTTCGAGAGGGCTGCGACCCTCTCGAGCTCTCCGGGGGTTTTTCGACAGTCCCGGCCCCCGGAAAAACCGGGGGCTTTTCCTTTTAGAACGAAAACAGGAAGGGCCGCAGGCAATCCCCCGGGCAAAATACACAGATGTTTTCAGCGTGAACGGTAGATTCTATGACGCTTTTATGATATACTAATCAGATCAATCGGAGATTGGGAGGTATCTATGAAGAAAGCTCTGCCTGTGATCATACTCTGCCTGCTTCCCCTTTCGGCAGCGGTTTATCTGTTTTATTGCCTTGAAACATATTATTCCGTGACGCACAATGACAGCGGCTTTATTGTATGCACATACTCTATTCTCGCGTTTCTTATATCGCTGATTCTCTGGCTCAAAAACAAAGCCTCTAATAAATATCTGACTGTTCTCTTTGTCGTATCAACGCTGATATTATGCGGCGTCTTCTATGTTGGAAACAGGATTCCGTTTTGCGTTGAATGCGATCATGTCACGGCAGCAGATCTAGGATTCCTGACATATTGGATTGCGCCGATAGACGCAAAATGAGTGAATAGATCACTGGGCGAGTAAATTCTCCGGCCTGTCAAACTGAAAAATCCCTTCGAGAGCTAAAGGGCGCACTTTGATCCTTTGCTGTTGGAAGCATCAGGCGGCTATCGTCTATGGATAAGGCGTTCGCCGCCGGTAAGACCTTCTGGAAAAGTTTTCGTGCGCGCGAGCCGCAGGTATGCTATAATGGAGGCAGCGACATGGAAAGGAATTTGGAAAATGAAAAAGACAAAACCGGACAAAAAGCAGTCTGCGCATCAGCCTGAACCAGCGCGCGCGGCGCAGTGCGAACCGCCCGCGGAGGAAGCGCCCAGGCTGCGCCCCCTGGCGGCGCTGCGCAGTCAGCGGGCCGCGGTGATGCTCGTTACCTACGCAATCGTGCTGTACTGCGCGCTGCAGCACCTGGGGCAGGTCAGGGGCTTTCTGGGCGGCGTGTGGGCCGTGTTCAAGCCGATTACGGTGGGCCTGTGCATCGCGTTTGTGCTCAATGTGCTGCTGAACTTCTTCGAGAAGACGCTGCTGCGCGGCCTGAAGGGCGGCAGGGTGCAGGGGCTGAGGCGGGCGCTGGGAGTCGTGCTGACGCTGATCGCGGCCATAGGCATCGTGGCGCTGGTCGCGCTGGTGGTTGCGCCCAAGGTGGGCGAGAGCGTCAACCTGATCATCGGGGCGCTGCCGCAGTCGGCCGGGGAGCTGGGCGAGTGGCTCAGAAGCAGCCTGGCGCGCCTGTCCCTCGCGCCCGAGCAGATCGACGGCGTGGTCGAGAAGATCAACACGCTGGCCGATCAGCTGCTCAAGTGGATCGAGGCCGAGTACGCGATGCTGGCCGGCAAGGTGCTGGGCGTGACCTCGACGCTGCTCTCGTTCGTGTTCGACCTGCTGCTCAGCCTGATCATCGCGATCTATGTGCTGCTGCAGAAGGAGCAGATCGGGCGCGCGGCCAATCGCCTGATGGAGGCGTATTTCCCGAAAAAACTGCGCGAGCAGGTGCTCAGCGTCGCCAGGCTGTCCTACAGCGCGTTCTCGAATTTCGTGCGCGGGCAGCTGATCGAGGCGGTCATACTGGGCGCGCTGTGCTACCTGGGGCTGCTGATCCTGCGCATACCCAACGCGCCGGTGGTCGGCCTGCTGGTGGGCGTGACCGCGCTGGTGCCGATCTTCGGCGCGTGGATCGGCGGGGGACTGTCGGCGTTTCTGATCCTGCTGGTCGATCCGGGAAAGGTGATCCTGTTCGTGGTGTTCCTGCTGATCCTGCAGCAGGTGGAGGGCAACCTGATCTACCCGCGCGTGGTGGGCAGTGCGCTCGGCCTGCCGGGCCTGCTGGTGCTGTGCGCGGTGCTGGTGGGCGGAAACATCGGCGGCGTTGTGGGCATGCTGATGGGCGTGCCGGTGGTCGCGGTGGTCTACGAGCTGCTCAGGCGGGGCGTGGCGCATCGAATCGGCAAGGAAAATACATAAAAGTCTTGTTCGAGTCAACATTTCATGGTACAATAAGAACGCAAAGTTCATGAGAGGGAGACTGGATAAGATGAAGAAGTGCCTGATCCTGCTGCTGACCCTGCTGGTCGCGGCGCTGCCCCTGAGCGGCTGCTCGATGTACAACGACGCGATCGACGAATACGTGGGCGGCCTGGTGAGCGAAAACGAACAGCAGAACGCCGACGAGCCCAAGGCGACCGTCGCGCCGCTGACCGTGCCCATGTATACCGACCGCAAGGCCGTGTATCAGTACTATAACGCCATCGCCGTGGGCGACACGCTCGAGAGCCTGACCGAAAAGTACGGCGAGCCGACCAAGGAAGAGAACGAAAACGGCGTCAACTACACCTGGATCATGGAGGACGGCTACGGCTTCTGTGCCACCTTCTTTGACGACGGCGTGCTCAGCGCCAAGGTGCTCTATTATGAAGACATCCGCCAGCTGGCCCCGCTGAGCAAGGCGACCGGCCTGAACAACGTGTCGATGCTGTCCAACAGCTACACGCTGGACACCGTCAAGGGCATACTGGGCGGCCGCGGCATGCAGATCGCTGCCATGCTGTCCGATTCCACCGACGCGCCCCAGATTCAGTATCTGTACTGCTGGATCGATGAGACCGGCGACAACGTGGTGCAGGTGCTGTTCGACAAGGACGGCAAGATTTCGCAGGTGGTCTGTTCGTTTGCCGAGGAGGAGAAGAACTGATCGATTTTTTCCGGCGGGTTCCGTGCGAGCCCGCCGGCTGTTTTTTTCAGGGAGGGGTGCGTATGACGGCCGAGGAATTCTGGAAGCGGTTTCTGCGGGAAACCGGGCGCGGGGAGGAGACGAGCTGCAGCGAGGTCTTTGCCTTCGCCGAGGGCGAGACGGCTTCCTGGCTGGCTGAGCTGACGCTGGCGGGCAGGAAGCGCGCGACCACCTCCTGCTATGAAGCCTATCGCGCGGAGGGAGAAGCCCTGCCCCAAAGGGGCGAGCTGAGCGTGGTGACCGACGGGAAGGGCGAGCCGAAGTGCGTAATCGAGACGACCGAGGTGACGGTGCTGCCCTTTGGCGAGGTAACCTGGGCGCTGTGCAGTCGGGAGGGCGAGGACGAGTGCATTGAAACCTGGCGCGAGACACATAGGCGCATCTTCACCGAGGAGGGCCGGCAGCTGGGCTACGACTTTACCGACGAGACGCGGGTGGTGTTCGAGGATTTCCGCGTGATCTGGCGCGGGGAGGAGAATCCTTACAGAGAATAAACTGCGCGTCAACCGAAGATTAAGCAAAGGTTATTTTAACACGTGAACGTGAAAAACAAAGAAAACGGGCGAAATAGACTGATTTTTCCATCTGGCATGCAAACCGGCATGTTTTCGCGGAAAAGGCGGGAATTCAGCCGATTTCCGGCTTTGACGGAACGGAAAAATTCCTTTATTATACCTGTGCCCGGAGTGCGTTTCAGAAAATCAGGAGATTTTACGTCTCGTCCTTTTTGAACGCTGCTTCGATTAAGCGTGCTTTTGCCGCTACAAAAGGAGGTCTTCGATGGACGTCATCAAGCGACTGGGCCGGATGATTAAGCCCTACCGGGGCACGATCGTGATGGCGCTGGTGCTGCAGACGGTGGTCATACTGACCCGCCTGTTCGCGCCCTTCTTCACCCGGGACATTGTGAACAAGGTGATCCCGGCGCAGGATCTGGGGCTGCTCTTTCCGCTGTGCGCGGGCCTGCTCGGCCTGGTGGTGGTTCGGGCGGCGGCGACCTACGTGCGCTCCATCTCGCTGGAGCGGGTGTCCCAGAACGTGACCTACGACCTGCGTACCGGCCTGTACAGGCACATGCAGGAGCTTCCGTATTCCTTTTACGATCATCACCGGATCGGCGAGATCATGTCGCGCATGACCAGCGACATCGAGGGTCTGCGCAACCTGATTTCCTCGGGCATCGTGACGGTGTACGATAACGCGCTCAACTTCTTCGGCGCGCTGTTTTTCCTGGCCTTCATGAGCTGGAAGCTGATGCTGGCCATGATGATCTTCGCGCCGCTGATGGCTGTGCTGGCCTGGCAGTTCGGCAAGCACATCCGTCCCGCCTTCGCCGACATCCGCGAGCAGAACGCCGTGCTCAACACCCGCACGCAGGAGAACCTGGCCGGCATGCGCGTGGTCAAGGCGTTTGCGCGGGAAAAGCACGAGGAGGAGTCCTTCTCGAAGGAAAACCTGGAGCTGCTGCGGCTGCACCTGAAGGCGACCTGGATCTACACCGACTTCGTGCCGGTGATGGAGCTGATGAGCGGCATGTGCACGCCGGTCATGCTGCTGGTGGGCGGCATACTGATCCTGAAGGGTCAGATGGACATCGGCACGCTGGTGGCTGCCAACGGCTACATCTGGCTGATCATCAACCCGATGCGCGCGCTGTCCAACATCATCAACATGCTGGCGCAGGCGATTACCTCGGCCGAAAAGCTGTTCTACTATCAGGACTTCGGCTCGAACATCCGCGAGATCGAGCATCCCAAGACCCCCGAGAAGTTCGAGGGTCACGTCCAGTTCGACCACGTGACCTTCTCCTACGGCGGCAGGGACGTGCTCAAGGACATCACCTTCGAGGCCAAGCCCGGCCAGACCATCGCCGTGATGGGCGCGACCGGCTCGGGCAAGAGCACGCTGGTGACGCTGATGGGCAGGTTCTACGACGTGAAATCGGGCAGCGTGAAGATCGACGGCATCGACGTGCGTGAGCAGCGGCTGGCGCCCCTTCGCCGCCACCTGGGCTACGTGATGCAGGAGACCTTCCTCTTCTCGGACAGCCTGACCGACAACATCCGCTTCGGCCGGCCGGACGCGCCGCAGGAGCAGGTCGAAAAGGCCGCCCACGTCGCGCAGGCCGACGAGTTCATTGAGCACATGCCCGAGGGCTATGAGACGGTCGTGGGCGAGCGCGGACTGGGCCTTTCCGGCGGCCAGAAGCAGCGCGTGTCGATTGCCCGCGCCGTGCTGACCGACCCGAGCATACTGATTATGGACGACTCCACGTCCGCCGTGGACATGGAGACCGAATACGAGATTCAGCAGCAGCTCAAGGAGGTGCTCAAGAACCGCACCACCTTCATCATTGCGCACCGAATCTCCTCGGTCAAGAACGCCGACCAGATCCTGGTGCTCAAGGACGGCGAAATCGCCGAGCGCGGCACGCACAAGGAACTGCTGGCGCACAAAGGCATCTACTACGGCATGGTACAGGACCAGTACAAGGACTTCGAAGAGATGATCCGGCGGAAGGCAGGTGAGGCCTGATGGCACGTATGCTCAGACAGATTGACGACGAAGCGATCGAAAGGCCGTTTGACAAAAGTCAGTTTATCCGCCTGCTTCAGTACATGAAGCCCTACAAGAAGCACGTGCTGCTGGCGCTGGTGCTGATGGTGATCGCGACTGCCTGCTCGCTGGGGCAGACCTTCGCGCTGAGCCGCGCGGTCAGCGACCTGCAGAAGGAAACGCCCGTGCTGCCCACGATGCTGCTGGTCAGCATGGTGATTATGGCGGGCCTGGGCGCGCTGTGCACCCGAAACCGCGCGCGTTTGATGGACACCGCCGGGCGAAAGGCCATCGCAAAGCTCCGGCAGGACCTGTTCGACCACATTCAGCACATGTCCTTCTCCTTCTTTGACACCCGCTCGGCCGGCAAGCTGCTGGTGCGCGTCATCAACGACGTGAACGCGCTCAACGACCTGTTCACCAACGGCATCGTCAACGTGCTCATCGAGTGCCTGACCATGGTGCTGCTGCTGGTCATCATGCTGGTGGTCAACTGGAAGCTGACCCTGATCGCCATGTGCATACTGCCCATCCTGATCTTCATCATGTTCAAGCTCAAGCGCGAAATGAGAAAGCGCTGGCAGCGGGTGCGCATGAAGACCTCCAGCATGAACGGCTATCTGCACGAATCGCTGGCCGGCATGCGCGTGACGGAGGCCTTCGTCCGCGAGGATGAAAACCAGGACACCTTCGAGATGGTCAACAACGAAATCCGCGAGCGCTGGATGCGCGCGGTGCAGATCAACAACTCCTTCTGGCCGGCGCTGGACGTGACCGGCACGCTGGGCACGGTGCTGGTGTACTACTTCGGCGTGAAGTTCATGGGCGACGCGGCGCACCCGCTGCAGCTGGCCAACCTGCTGCTGATTCTGTGGTACCTGGGCAGGTTCTGGGAGCCGCTCAACACGCTGTCCAACTTCTACAACTCGCTTTTGACCGCCATGGCCTCGATGGAGCGTATCTTCGAGATCATGGACACCGAGCCGGAAATCAAGGACAAGCCGGACGCGAAACCTCTGCCCCCGATCGAGGGACGCGTGACCTTCGACGACGTGACCTTCTCCTACACCCCCGAAAAGGTGATTCTGAAGAACGTCTCCTTCGAGGTCAAGCCCGGCCAGACCATCGCGCTGGTCGGTCCGACCGGCGCGGGCAAGTCGACCGTCGTCAACCTGATCAGCCGGTTCTACGACGTGACGGGCGGCGCGGTGCGCATCGACGGCCACGACGTGCGCGACGTGCAGCTGCACTCCCTGCGCGAGCAGATGGGCGTGATGATGCAGGACAGCTTCATCTTCACCGGCACCATCATGGACAACATCCGCTACGGCAAGCTGGACGCGACCGACGAGGAGGTCATGGCGGCCGCCAGGGCGGTGCACGCCGACGACTTCATCCGCGCGATGCCCAAGGGCTACATGACCGAGGTCAACGAGCGCGGCTCGTCGCTGTCCGTGGGTCAGCGGCAGCTCATCTCCTTCGCCCGCGCGCTGCTCAACGACCCCAAGATTCTCATACTCGACGAGGCAACCTCGTCCATCGACACCCACACCGAGATCCTGATCCAGAAGGCGCTGGACGTGCTGCTCAAGGGGCGCACCAGTTTCGTCATCGCGCACCGGCTCTCCACCATCCGCAACGCCGACTGCATCATGGTCATCCAGGACGGCCACGTCGCCGAGCGCGGCACCCACGACGAGCTCATCAAGCTCGAGGGCGGCCACTACAAGGAGCTCTGCGACGCGCAGTACCGCTTCCTCATGGACGACTAGGTCGGCAGTGCCGACAGCCGGTTGCTGCCGGCAGGCTGAGCCTGCACCCGGTTGCTGCCGCCGAACAGAACACGAAACCAGCCGCCATAGATTAGAGCGGCTGGTTTCTTCGGTTTTCCGGGCTTCCCCGGAAAACTCACTCCGGCGTTGCCGGATCGGGCAGGCTGAGCCTGCACCCGGTTGCTGCTGCGGGTTCTATTGACGACTTCGGGGGCCATCAATTGAAGCGGCCAAGGTCTTCCCCTGCCAAGCGCTTCGCGCCGGCAGGCACGGTCGGCATTGTCGATTCAGGCGAAGTTCCATTCATGTGCGCAGCTTTTGCGCCAAAACGACGACTCCCCCGGAGAGCGGAATCTCTGGGGGAGTATTTGTCGGACAGGACATGCGAAACCGCGCCTTTGGGACGGGCTTTGAAGTGTGTTTCATTCGGGGAACTATGCTGCTTTTACATCCCTGTCACGCGGATCAAAGTACTTTCCGGGAGAGCTCGAGAGGGGCCTTTCTTAGAAAGGCCGCCTCTTGAACGTTCCTCCCCCCTACTGCGCGGGCTGCTTGGCGGGGAAGAGCCGCCTGACCTCGCCGATGAGCTGGGGCACGAGCTCCATGAGGTGGTCGAGGGGCGCGACGTACTGGGCGGGGGCGAGGCGCACCTGGTTCTGGCTGATGACCAGAAAGCCCATGGGCTGGACGCTGACGCCCGCGCCTGTGCCGCCTGCGAAGGGAGCCTCGGGCAGGGTGGAGGCGGGGAGCGAGTACTCGCCGCCGCCCGCGACGAAGCCGAAGCTGACCTTGGAAATGGGGATGACGGTGGAGCCGTCGGGGGTGGTGACCGCGTCGCCGATGACCGTGTTGACGTCCACCATCTCGCGGATGTTTTCCATCGTGGTGTTCATGATGCCTTCAATCGGGTGTTTGTCCATGAATTCAGCCTCCCTGCAATCGAATGGAGGAGGAGCAAGCCTCCCGCGCGAATAATATGCCCCACGCGCACCGAAAGGATACCGCCCGCGCGTATGCGCGTGGCCGCGTTCGTGAAGTCGGCGGCGACGCGGGCGCGCAGCGGGAGCCTGGGACAGGCGGTCTGAAGGCAGCAGACCCCGGCGCGCAGCAGTCCGCACACCAGCGCGTTCTTCGCCGCGTCGTCCAGGTGCAGCGTTACGTCGAGCGCCAACCGCTCCACCGAAACGCCCTTCAGAAGCACTCGCGCCGCCTGAAGAAGCGCGTCCCTGGGCAGGGGAGAGAGCTGTCTTTTACGGGGACGCGGGCGGGACGTGGGAATGTCCAGGCGCACCGCCCAGATCATCACCCCCAGGCGAAAGGGTTTCTCGCGCTCGCTGGCGTAGACCGCGCCCACGCGCACCGGCGTCATCAGCAGGTAACACAGCGATATCGCCGCAAAAGCCCAGTAGACCATACCTCGCCTCCCGATGCGAGAATTTCTTTCCTGTATTTTTCACGAATCGGGTTGTAATTATGTGCGGTTCGTGCTATGGTATAGACGATTTCGTAAAAAAGGAGGGTGTAACTTATGGACAGAAAAACGCTTCGGAAGATGGTATTCACTGCGGTCATGGCGGCCTTTGTATTCGTGGCCACGTATTTCCTGAAAATCCGCATTCCCACCCCGACCGGCTACACGATGCTCAAGATGGGCAACATCCTGTGCGTGCTTTCCGGCCTGCTGTTCGGGCCGGTGTGCGGCGGACTGGCGGCGGGCGTGGGCTCGGCGCTGTACGACCTGACCGACCCGGCGTTCGCCGCGGGCGCGATGACCACGTTTGTGCGCTTCTTCATCATGGGCTTTCTGGCCGGGCTGATTTCCCACCTGGGCAAGGCGAACGGCGAGCACATGAAGCGCAACCTGGTCGCGGCGATCGTGGCCTCGCTGAGCTACGTACTGCTCTACATCGGCGAAAAGGTGGTCGTGCTGATGCTGGCGGGCAGCGGCTTCTTCCCGGCCGTCGCGGCCAACAGCACCAAGCTGATCGCGTCCCTGACCAACGCGGCGGTGGCCATCGTGGGCAGCATGCTGCTGGTGAAGCCCATCCGCGGCGCGCTCAAGCGGGTGGGATATTAGGCTACGATCGAGAGGCGGCAGGGCAGCTCACCTGTTTCAGTGAACCCTGGCAAAAGGGCAGTCTGCTGCTAAAATCGGCGGCAGCAGGTGGATCCGGGCACTGCCCGGCAGAAAGGCAGCCTCTCGAACGTTCCATACACAGAAAAAAAGGAGGCGGCGGTATGGCCGAAAGAGAATCGATTAAGCGGCTCATTCAGGAGACCCGTCTGATTGTGATTGCGCGGGGCATGGAGCCTCAGCGCATGCTGGACGCGGCCGAGGCGCTTTACGCGGGCGGCGTGCGCCTGCTGGAATGTACCTTTGACCACTGGCGCGAGGACTGCGAGCAGGCCAATCGCCGCCTGATTTCGGCGCTGGCGGAGCGCTTTTCGGGCAGGATGCAGATCGGCGCGGGCACGGTGCTGACCGTTCGGGAGGCCGAGGCCGCGGTGGACGCGGGCGCTTCCTTCCTGATTTCCCCCGGCGCGGACGATCGGGTCATTGCGAAGACCCGGGAAATGGGCGCGGTGTCCATTCCGGGCGCGCTCACGCCCACCGAGATCGTCGCCGCCTGGCAGGCCGGCGCGGACTTCGTGAAGCTGTTCCCGGTCGGCGCGCTGGGCCCGGGCTACGTCAAGGCCGTCCGCGCGCCGCTTGCGCACATTCCGATGCTGGCAGTGGGCGGGGTGACGCTGGAGAACATTCCGGCGTTCCTGAAGAGCGGCGTGTCCGGCTTCGGCGTCGGCGGCTCGATCCTCGCGGGCGCGGCGACGGGCGAGCTGAGCGCCGTCACCCAGACGGCCAGAGCCTACGTGCAGGCGGTTCAGGGATGTTAAATACCTGCCCCGTACTTGCGCAGCGGGCGAAAAATTGGTACAATATAAGTAGTTACACGAAGGTTTGAAGCGAGGCATGTCGATGGGTAAGATCATTGCGGTGACCAATCAGAAGGGCGGCGTGGGCAAGACCACCACGGCGGTCAATCTGTCCGCCTGCGTGGCGGAGAAGGGCAGGCGCGTGCTGCTGGTGGATATCGATCCCCAGGGCAACGCGTCGAGCGGCCTGGGCTGCGCGGCCAAACACCGCCGGTCGGTCTACGACGTGCTGATGGGCGAAACGCCGGCAAAGGACGCGATACAGGCCACGAAGTTCGGCCCGCTGTCGCTTTTGCCCAGCTCGATTCAGCTGGCGGGCGCGGAGATCGAGCTGGTGGCCATGCCGGGGCGGGAGACGCTGCTCAAGAACGCGCTCGAGCCGGTGAAGGACGAGTACGACTACATCTTCATCGACTGTCCGCCCTCGCTGAGTCTGCTGACGCTCAACGCCATGGCGGCGGCCGACAGCGTGCTGGTGCCGATCCAGTGCGAATACTACGCGCTGGAGGGCGTGGGCCAGCTGATGAACACGCTGCAGCTGGTCAAAAAGAGCCTGAACCCGAGGATTGAGGTGGAGGGCGTGGTGCTGACCATGCTCGACGGGCGCACCAACCTGGGCATCCAGGTGGTGGAGGAGGTCAAGAAGTACTTCAAGGATCGGGTCTATTCGAGCATCATCCCGCGCAACGTGCGCCTGAGCGAGGCCCCGAGCCACGGCCTGCCCATTCACCTGTACGATTCCCGCAGCACGGGCGCGCAGGCGTATCGCGATCTGGCCGCAGAGTTTATCGAGTGGAACGAAGAATAAGTGGAGGTTGGCGAAACACATGGCGAGCAAATCAAAGGGCCTGGGCCGCGGCCTGGGCGCGCTGCTGGGCGAGATGTCCGAGGCGGAGGCGCAGCAGGAGCCGGTGCTGCTGAAAATGGAGGGCGCGCCGGTGGACGCGGTGGTTTCCCTGCGCCTGAGCGACATCGACCCCAACCGGGAGCAGCCCCGCCGCAGCTTTGACGAGCAGGCCATGCAGGAGCTGACCGACTCCATCCGCGCGATGGGCGTGATTCAGCCCATACTGGTCAGCAAGAACGGCAGGCGATACACCATTATCGCGGGCGAACGACGCTGGCGCGCCGCGCGCTTCGCCGGGCTGACCGAGATCCCCGCGATCATCCGCGACTGGGACGAGGTGAAGCGGATGGAGGCCGCGCTGGTCGAGAACCTGCAGCGCGACGACCTGAACCCGGTCGAGGAGGCCATGGGCGTGAAGCGGCTGATGGAGCAGTGCGGCCTGACGCAGGACAAGGTGGCCGAGCGCCTGGGCAAGAGCCGACCGGCGGTGGCCAACACGCTGCGCCTGCTGACGCTGCCCGAGGCGGTGCTGAACATGATTCGCGACGGCAGGCTGTCCGCGGGTCATGGCCGCGCGCTGGTGCCCCTGTCGCGCGACATGCAGGTGAAGCTCGCGCAGCTGGCCGCGGCCCAGGGCTGGTCTGTGCGCCAGCTGGAAAAAATCTGCCGCCAGCAGCTGGAAAAGAAGGACGAGCCCAAGCCCGAGCCCAGGCCGGTCGACCCGGAGTATAAGCGCCTGGAGCGCATGGCGCGGGACGTGTTCGGCGCGCGCGTGGAGCTGTCCGGCGACGAAAACAAGGGCAAGCTGGTGGTGCACTACCAGAGCGCCGACGACCTGCAGCGCATTTACGAGATCATGGATCACCTGTCCAGTCACCCGATCGCGTGAGACAGGTGCTTTTAGGGGAGGCGTCTTTTCGAAAAGGCAGCCTCCCCAGTGTGCTTTTCACATCAATTTGCTGAAATGGAGGATTTTTTATGAAACGATACGAGATTACCTGGCAGGTGGGGTATCAGTCCGCGCCGGACGGCCGGCCGCAGGAGATGATGCCCGCCAGCGTGCCGGGCGCGGTGCAGCTGGATTACGCGCGCGCCAAGGGCTGGCCGCCCTTCTGGAAGGGTGTGAACTTCAAGGACTACAAGTGGATGGAGGACGTGTACTGGCTGTACGAGAGCCGCGTGCAGATCCCCTGCGAGGCGGGCGAGCGCGCCTTCCTGCACTTTTTGGGCATTGACTACCGCTATCGCATCCTGGTGGACGGCGAGTGCCTGGCCGACGACGAGGGCATGTTCAGGCCGGTTCACCTGGACGTGACCCGCTTTGCCGGGTGCACGGTGTGCCTGCAGGTGCTGATCTTCCCCGCGCCCAAGGCGGACGACTCCGACACCCGCACCCAGGCGCGCAAAAGCTGCAAGTCTCCGGCCTGCTACAGCTGGGACTGGCACCCGCGGCTGGTGACGGCCGGGCTGTGGGACGAGGCGTATCTGACCGTCGGCCCGGCGCGGCAGCTGACCGACCTGGACGCGACCTACACGCTGAGCGACGATTTTGGCCGCTGCGACGTGCGCGTGGAGGCGAGGGCGCCTGAGGACGGCCCCGTCGAGGCGGTGCTGAGCCTGGAGGGAAAAGAGGTCGCGCGGGCGGAGGGCGTGCTGAATGGCGGCGAGGCGAGCCTTTCCCTGAGCATTGACAAGCCGAAGCTGTGGTACCCGGTGGGCTGCGGCGAGCAGACCAGATACCTGCTGACCGTGCGCGCGCTGGGCGAGGACGGAAGCGTGATCGACGAGCGAATCAGGCCGATCGGCCTGCGCCGTGTGCGCCTGGTGATGAACGAGGGCAGCTGGGACGAGCCGAAGGACTTCCCCAAGAGCCGCTCGGACGCGCCCGCGACGCTCGAGGTCAACGGCCGCAGGCTGTTCGCGCGCGGCTCGAACTGGGTCAACGCCCAGGTCTTTCCCGGTACGATGTCCCCCGAGCACTATGAATCGCTGCTCATGCTGGTTCGCGACGCGCACATGAACATCCTGCGCATCTGGGGCGGCGGCTTCGTCAATAAGGAGAGCTTCTTCGAGCTGTGCGACGAGCTGGGCATCATGGTCTGGCAGGAGTTCCCGCTGGCCTGCAACGAATACCCGGACGAGGAGCACTATCTGTCCGTGCTCAAGCAGGAGGCGACGTCGATCATCCGCCGCCTGCGCACGCATCCCTGCGTGGTTCTGTACTGCGGCGGCAACGAGCTGTTTAATAACTGGTCGCTGATGACCGATCAGCACCACGCGCTGCGCCTGCTCAACGCCGTGTGCTACGAGGAGGATCGCTGCACGCCCTTCATCGCCACCTCGCCGCTCAACGGCATGGGCCACGGCAGCTACCTGAACTACGACGAGACCATCGACGAGGAGCTGCTCACCCGCTTCGTGCACAGCCACAACACCGCCTATACCGAGTTCGGCTGCCCGTCGGTGTCCCCGGCGAGCTACCTGCGCACCTTCATGTCGCCCGAGGACTTCAATGACTGCCGCCCGGAAAACGAGGTCTGGCGCGAGCATCATGCCTTTAACGCCTGGGTCAAGGACTCCTGGGCGCGCTTCTGCGAGGCGGAGTACTTCTTCGGCGGCTTCGAGGGCACCGAGGATCTGTGCCGCAAGACCGCGATGATCCAGTCGATGTGTTATCAGAACGAGTTCGAGGCGATGAGGCAGCAGTGGCCGCACTGCGCCATGGCCATCAACTGGTGCCTGAACGAGCCCTGGCCGACCGCCGCCGGCAACAGCCTGATCGCCTGGCCCTGCGTGGTCAAGCCCGCCTATTACGCCGTCAAGGCCGCGCTACGCCCCCGAATGGCCAGCCTGGGCATCGAGAAGCAGCGCTGGCAGCCGGGCGAGCGCTTCCACGGCCGCGTATGGGTGTTCAACGACCGGCCGGCGAATCTGGAGGCACTGACCGTGGACGCGTTCTATATCGCGCCCGGAAGCAGCGAGGAGCGGCCGCTGGGCAGCTTCCCCTGCCAGGAGCTCGCCGCCGATTCCCATGCCGAGGTGGGCGGAGTGAGCGTCGATCTGCCCAGGCAGGACGGCCTGTTCCGCATCCTGCTGCGCGTGCGCAGTCATCCCGAGATGGATTCCGAGTACACGCTGTTCTGCCGCGCCGCTGAGGCCCGCGTGCAGTTCGTCAGCGGACTGAATACCTGATCGTTTTCCCGCGCGCCGCGCTGCGGCGCGCGGAGGCGGGGAACGCGGGATCGAGAAAGCGCCGAAGGGCATTGCCCTTCGGCGCTTCAGCTTGTCAAAAAAGTTTTGACAAGCTGGTGGACGGGGAAGCAAGCTCCCCCGCCACTGCCACCCTCACCAGTCTCCGCTAAAAATCGAAGATTTTTCGGGCGCGGAGCCTGCAGGGAAACGATTTTTTCTCTGGAAAATGGGATTTTCCGGCGCAAAAATCGCCCCGTGCCCACCGTACATGCCACTGGGCACGATTGAAAGTTCGAAAGGGCCGCGGCCCTCTCGAGCTCTCCCGAGTTTTTCGACAGTCTGAAGCGCCGAAGGGCATTGCCCTTCGGCGCTTCCTCGATCTGTGCGGCGCGTGAAACGTCATCGATGTAGAAACCTGCTCGGCTGTCGGCAGCGCCGACCTTCAATCCGCAGCACGGATTCGGAGAATTCAGGAATTCCAATTTGTTGTTATAGAATTAGTTGTCGGAACCGGCGGCAGCAGGTGGAACCGGCACTGCCTAGTCCCGTTTCCCATAGCCCTTCGCGCGAGAATCACATTGTCCAGTGCTTTATTCCCTTTTTCGCAAGTGTTTTCCGGGTGGGGCTTGGGGAGGCGCCTTTTTCAAAAAGGCGGCATCCCCAACGTTCCCTCGTCTCCCCAGCGTTTCCTTACCCGATGGGCTCGAAGTCCTCGGGGCCGTGCTTGCACAGGGGGCAGACGTAGTCTTCGGGCAGGGTGTCGCCCTCATAGACGTAGCCGCAGATCTTGCAGACGAAGCCCTTTTTGGGGGTATCGGTGGGCTGAGGCTTGGGCTTGGTGTGGGCGAAGTAGTAGGCGTAGGTGATGGAGGGCTGGTCGCAGAGCACTTTGGCCTCGACCACCTCGGCGACGAAGAGCGTGTGAGTGTCGTAGTCGTGGGACTCGACCACCTTGCAGGAGATGACGGCGTTCGTGTACTTCGGGATGTAGCGCAGGCCGTTGGCGGTGCGCGCGTCGCAGTCGCAGCCGACGAACTTGTCCGCGTCGCGGCCGCTGACGAAGCCGAAGCGCTCGAAGACCTTGAAGGGAACCTCCTCGGTGAGCACGGACAGGTTGAACAGGCCGGTGCGCGCGATCATGTCGCGGGAAAGATTCTGGCGATTGACCGCGATGGTGACGCGCTTGGGGTTGTCGGTGAGCATCTGCGCGGTGTTGATGATGCAGCCGTTGTCCTTGTCGCCCTCGCGGGAGGTGAGCACGAACAGGCCGTAGGACAGCTTGTTCATCGCCGCGCCGTCGATCAGCGGGTTGGCCGGGGTGGAGGAAGCCTTGGGCGCGGGCAGGGAGGCGACGATCGCGTCGGAGAGCGCGTCGAGCTGCGGGAGCTGGTCTTCCTTGAGCGCCGAGGCGATGGACAGGCCTTCCTCGAGCAGGGTCAGGTTCTTGCAGGGGGCGAGCAGCTTCTTCATCAGCAGGCCGCTGGTCGGCGCCCAGGAGCCGTTTTCGATCAGCGCCACGGTGCGGTTCTGCAGGTTGTGCGCCACCAGGTCGTGCAGCAGCTCGTCCATGCGCAGGAAAATGCCCGCGTTGTAGGTGGCCGAGGCGAACACCAGGTGACTGAACCGGAAGGCGGCGGCGACGATCTCCGAGGAAGGCGTGACCGACACGTCGTACATCACGGTGCGCACGCCCTTTTCGCGCAGGCGGCAGGACAGGATCTCGGCGGCGTTCTCGGTGTGGCCGTAGATCGAGCCGTAGGCGATGAGCACGCCGGTTTCCTCGGGCGTGTAGCTGCTCCAGGCGTAGTACTTGCCGATGAAGTCCTGCGCCTGCCTGCGCCAGACGAAGCCGTGCAGCGGGCAGATCATGCCGATCTCGACGGTCGAAGCCTTTTTGAGCAGCGCCTGCACCTGCGTGCCGTACTTGCCCACGATGTTGCAGTAGTACCTGCGCGCCTCGTCCAGATAGTCCCGCTCGAAGTTCACCTCGTCGGCGAACAGCGCGCCGTTGAGCGCCCCGAAGCAGCCAAACGCGTCGGCCGAGAACAGGATTTTGTCGGTCAGGTCGTAGGTCACCATGACCTCGGGCCAGTGCACCATCGGCGCCATCAGGAAGGTCAGGCGGTGGCGGCCGGTTTCAAGCACCTCGCCCTCCTTGACCAGCTGCGCGGCGAAGGTCACGTCGAAGAAGCGCTTCATCATCGCCTCGGTCTTGGCGTTGCACACCACCGTCGCCTCGGGATACCGCAGCAGCAGCTCCGCCAGCGTGGCCGAATGGTCGGGCTCCATGTGCTGCACCACCACGTAGTCCAGCTTCCGCCCGCCCAGCACGTGCGCGAGGTTCTCGAAGAACACGCCCGACACCGCCTTGTCCACCGTGTCCATGAGCACGGTCTTTTCATCCATCAGCAGGTAGGAGTTGTAGGACACGCCCTGCGGCACCTGATAAATCCCCTCAAACAGTGCCAGACGGCGGTCGTTGCCGCCCACCCAGTAAAGATCGCTCGTGACGTTTCGCACGCAATACATGATGCAAACCTCCTCTATTCGTATCGCCCGATTGGGCGTCCATCACTCATGACAATCATATTATACCGGACGCGGGCGAAGATGGTATGTCGTATATGCGACAGCAATCCAAAACTTGCCGGGGTGAAAATGTAAAGTATCGGAAATCCTATTGACGAAGTGGGAATTGATTGCTATAATTCGATTGTGCCCCGGAAGCGGGGCCAAAGGAGGAAAACTTATGTACGTTTACGCGGACCACGCGGCCACGACCGAAATGAGCGAGGTCGCGAAAAATAGCATGATTCAGGCCCTGAAGGACCAGTGGGGCAACCCGTCCAGCCTGCACTCGGGCGGGCAGCGCGCCAAGGAGGCGCTGGAGGCGGCCCGCGCGCAGATCGCCGGACTGCTGGGCGCGCAGAGCAGCGAAATCTACTTCACCTCCGGCGGCAGCGAGGCGGACAATCAGGCCATACTGACCGCCGTTCGCCTGGGCGCGCGCAGGGGCAAAAAGCATATCATCACCTCGGCGTTCGAGCATCACGCGATCATGCACCCGCTGGAGCGCCTGGAAAAGGAAGGCTATGAAATCACCTGGCTGCCGGTGCACGAAAACGGCATGGTGCGCCCCGAGGAGGTCGCCGCCGCCATTCGCGACGATACCGCGCTGGTGACCATCATGTACGCCAACAACGAAATCGGCACGCTGCAGCCCATCGCTGAGATCGGCCGCATCTGCCGCGAGAAGAAGATACTGTTCCATACGGACGCGGTGCAGGCCGTGGGCCATGTGCCGGTGGATGTGGTGCGCGACCAGGTGGACATGCTCTCCCTTTCGGCGCACAAGTTTCACGGCCCCAAGGGAATTGGCCTGCTGTACGCGCGAAAGGGCGTGAACGTGGCCACCCTGATTGAGGGCGGCGCGCAGGAACGCGGAAAGCGCGCGGGCACGGAAAACCTGCCCGCGATCATCGCCATGGCGGCGGCGCTTCAGGACGCCTGCGACCACATGAAGGAGAACACCGACCGCATCGTGCCCATGCGCGAGCGGCTGATCGAGGAGCTGAGCAAGATCCCGCATTCCCGCCTCAACGGCGACCGCAATGTGCGCGTGCCCGGCACCGTGAACTTCTGCTTTGAAGGCATCGAGGGCGAATCGCTGCTGCTGATGCTCGATGACCTGGGCATTGAGGCCTCCTCCGGCTCGGCCTGCACCTCCGGCTCGCTCGACCCCAGCCATGTGCTGCTGGCGCTGGGCCTGCCGCACGAGGTGGCGCACGGCTCACTGCGCCTGTCCATCGGCGAGGATAATACCCCCGAGCAGATCGAGTATATCGTGCAGAAGGTGCCTGAGGTGGTCAGCTTCCTGCGCGGCATTTCGCCGGTCTGGGAAGAGCTTGAAAAGGGCGAGCGCCCGCACAGAATCTGACGTCATTCGAAAAGGAGTGTTTCAATATGCTGTACAGTGATAAGGTCATGGATCATTTCCGCAATCCCCGCAACCTGGGCAAGATGGACGACGCGGACGGCATCGGCGAGGTTGGCAACGCCAAGTGCGGCGACATCATGAAGATGTATATCAAGGTCAAGGACGGCGTCATCACCGACGTGAAGTTCAACACCTTCGGCTGCGGCTCGGCCATCGCGACCTCGTCCATGGCCACCGAAATGATCAAGGGCAAGCCCATTGACGAGGCACTTCAGCTCTCCAACAAGGCCGTGGTCGAGGCGCTGGACGGCCTGCCTGCCCATAAGATCCACTGCTCGGTGCTGGCCGAGGAAGCGGTCAAGGCCGCCGTCAAGGACTACTATGACAAGCACGGCATCGCCTACGACGCGGAGCAGTTCTGCGACGGCGACTGTGCCTGCTGCCATGCGCATGACCACGAGGAAAACGAGGCGCACGCGGAGTAAATCCTGTCGGAAAACAAAGGGCCGGAGAGAATCCTCTCCGGCTCAGCTTGTCAAAAAAGTTTTGACAAGCTGGTGGACGGGGAAGCAAGCTCCCCGGCCAGGTGCCGCGCCTCAAATCTACGATTTGAGCCGTCGGCAGTTTCGCCAAGGGCGAAACCTGAAAACCCAAAGGGTTTTCAGCCTCCCTGCCACCCTCACCAGTCTCCGCTAAAAATCGAAGATTTTTCGGGCGCGGAGCCTGCAAGGAAACGCTTTTTTCTCTGGAAAATGGGATTTTCCGACGCAAAAACCGTCCCGTGCCCGCCGTACATGCCGCCGGGCACGATTGAAAGTTCGAAAGGGCTGCGACCCTCTCGAGCTCTCCGGGGGTTTTTCGACAGTCTGGGCCGGAGAGAATCCTCTCCGGCTTTTGTCATGTTCATTTTTGGGGCGGTTGATTTCGTCACCGGAACCTGCTGCTGCCGTAAGCCTTGTGGGGCACAGGCCTGAGCTTCTCGAAAACGAAGAATCTGGAGGCTCTAATTTATGGCCGACAGATTCGTGATCTGTCCGGCGGCAGCAAGTGGGAGTCGGCCCTGCCGACCGCGAAGCGGATGGAGGGGTTTCTAAACGCAGATCCAGAGGGCTTTAATTTATGGCCCTCTGGGTCGTCGCCAGAACCGGCGGCAGCAAGTGGGTGCAGGCACCGCTGACCGACAGCGGACAAACTTCGGTGGGGGTCTGGGGGAGCGCGAAGCGAAGCGGAGCCTCCCCCAGCCAGCCCGCGTCGGCAATGCCGACCCTCAATCCACAAGCAGGTCTTGTGGATTCGCAGACCTTGGCCGCTTCAATTTATGGCGGCCAATGGTCGTCGATAGAATGCGCGGCAGCAAGCGGCAGTCGGCCCTGCCGACCGGCAGCAGGTGCGTGCAGGCTCAGCCTGCCGACCTCAGCCTGCCCGGTGCAGGAGCACGCGCTCGATCAGGTAACGCGGGCGGCGCTTGGTCTCGTTGTAGATTTTGCCGATGTACTCGCCGATCACGCCCAGACTGATCATCTGTATGCCGCCGATCATCCAGATCGAGCACATCAGCGAGGCCCAGCCGCTGACCGTGTGGCCGCACAGCTTGGCGATCAGCGTCCAGACGAGCGCGATCAGACTGATCGTGAAGATGATTACGCCCAGGCCCAGCACCAGGCGAATCGGCTTGATGCTGAAGGAGGTGATGCCGTCGAAGGCGAAGGCCAGCATCTTCTTGAGCGGGTACTTGCTCTCGCCGGCGAAGCGCTCGTGGCGCTCGTACTCGACCGTGGCGCACCTGTAGCCCAGCTGGGGCACGATGCCGCGCAGGAACAGGTTCACCTCGCCAAACTGGGACAGGCTCTCGAGCGCACGTTTGCTCATCAGGCGATAGTCCGCGTGGTTGAACACGATGTCCACGCCCAGCGCTTGCATCAGGTGATAAAAGCCCTCGGCGGTGAAGCGCTTGAAGAAGGTGTCGGTCGCCCGCCTGCCGCGCACGCCGTACACGATGTCGCAGCCGCCGTAGTACTCGTCCAGCATCCGATCCATCGCGTCGACGTCGTCCTGCAGGTCCGCGTCCATCGACACCACCATGTCCGCATGCTCCTTCGCGGTCATCAGTCCCGCCAAGAGTGCGTTCTGGTGCCCCCGGTTGCGGGTCAGGTTGACTCCGGCAAACAGCTCGTCCTGCTCATAGAGCGCCTCGATCTCCTGCCAGGTCTTGTCCTTCGAGCCGTCATTGACGAACATCACCCGGCTCTTTTCACTGACCTTTCCGCTGCCGATCAGCGCGGTCATCTTCTCCTTCAGGCGGCGCGCCGTCTCCGGAAGCACCTCCTGCTCGTTGTAGCACGGGATCACGACGTACAGTATATCGCTCATATCATGCACCTCTTTCCGGACGCCTTCGCGCCCGCCAGGTTTATTAAGTCGCGCCCGGAACCGACCGTCGTATCCATGGTCAGGTCCCTGTCTTACCCAGTCATTATAACACACTGCGCCGTTCCAGACAATAGCCGTGCGGCTCAAGGCGTTTTCCGAGACGGACACGCCCTCATCCGCCGCTTTTGCCGAACTCACGCTGCATTCGGGGAGCTGCGCTGCGGTTCTCCGTTTTGCCGCGCGGATCAAAGTGCTTTTCGTGAGGGGCCTGGGGAGAGGCTTTTCTCAGAAAAGCCGTCTCCCCAGCGGCTTCCCCAACGTTTTCCCCTACGGCTCCACGCGCTCGTAGCGGGCGATGAAGTAGGGATACTGGCTGCCGTCGGGCAGGGAGTACATGCCGTGCAGGTCGGCGAAGAAGTCGCAGCTCTGGCCGACGGAGGAGTCCACGTCGGTTTCGTTGCGCAGGGCGATGAGGTTGTCTTCGCCCACGTTCATGAGCACCACGCCGTCGCCCATATCCTGGACGATTTCGCCCTTGCAGCGGAACACGCGGTTCTCCCAGAGCTCGTAGTACTGGCAGACCTGGTCGTAGTCCATGCGCCAGGCGTCCTTGGCATACTCGGACAGCGTGGGCAGGTAGGACACGTCAAAGCTGATGACCGCGGGGCTGCAGCCGGGCTTTTCCGCGTGGAACTGAACCTTGTTCACGCCGATCTGCTCAAAGTAGGCGTAGAAGGAGAAGCTGCCGTCGGCGTTGACCTTGACGCTGTCGGGCACGCAGGGGGTATCCACGACGAGGGTGGCAGTCGGGTCGATCGCGCCGCTGACCGTCATGGTGTTGCGCAGGCTGCTGCGCGCGGTGTAGACGGACAGCTCGATGCTGATGTCGGTCTTTTCGCGGTAGAGCACGATGTCCTTGCGGGTTTCCTTGTGATTGGGCGTGCGCACCAGGATGGAAATCGGGTTGTCGCCCTGAGGATAGACCGCCACGTTGACGCTCAGCTTGCCCAAAACGTCCACCATGTCGGTCACGTCGCTGCCGTCCACCAGCACGGTTGAGCCGGGCACGACCTGCATCTCCAGCTGATAAATCGCCGAAAGCACCGTAGTGCGATCCTCGGTCGGGGCGATCATCTGAAGCGGCGAGGCGGGGGTTTCCACCTCGAAGTGGATCGCGGGCAGATCGACGCGCTCGCCGTTTTGCCTTTCAAGCACGGGAAGCAGCGTGATTTCGGCCTTTTCGATGTCCTGCTGCTGCTTCTTGAACCAGTCGCTGTCGGCGACCAGCACCTCGGCCTTGCCGCCGATGATCATGTAGGACTGACCCAGCTCGCCGATGTAGACCATGTCGCCGTCGTCGCCATAGAAGGTCAGCTTGTGGCCGCTGCGCCCGTCGGAAAGCTCCAGCGCCTCCAGCGTCGGCGACTGCATTTTGCCGCTGGTGTAGAGCGCCTGCTGCGCGCGGCTCGCCTGCCAGAAGTGAATCTTGTACCAGCCCCAGCCGAACAGCAGCAGCGACGCGATGGCCAGAACGATCAGCCCGATCACCTTGAACGCGTGGCCTGCCGCCCGCTTTGCCTGGCGTACCTGCCGGTTTCTGGTCTGCCGCTCGATGGGCAGGGGGTAGCCGCAGCTGACGCAGTACTCCGCGTCGCTCGGATTCTTTCGTCCGCAATAGGGGCAGTTCATGCGCGTCCCTCCTTTTCGGGGCAATCAGTTCGTTTTATCGTTCAGCTCTGCTTCTCAGGCGAGTGGAGTATGTACTCTCTCGAAGACTCTATCGTGCCAAAGCGGGTCTCGTAGGGCACGGTCTTGACGTAGGTAAAGCCGCACTTCTCGATCACCCGCCTCGACCGGGCATTGCGCTCAAAATGGCCGACCAGTATAAAGTCCAGCTTCGCCTCGCCGAACAGGTAGTCCACCGCCGCGCGCACCGCCTCGGGCATCAGGCCGCGGCCCCAGTAATCCTTGGACAGCACATAGCCGATTTCCCGCCCGGAAAGCGCTGAAAGCTCGGGATAATGCGCCTCGTTGTACTCCTCGACGCCCAGCGAGCCGATCACCTTGCCCTGATACTCCAGCGCGAAGGTGTGCCTGCCCTCGATAAAGCGGGAGAGAATCGTCCGGGATTCTTCTCTGTCGCGGTGCGGCGTCCAGCCGGCCATCTGCCCCACGCCGTCCACCCGCGCGTATTCGTAAAAGTCCTCCAGGTCGCTCTCGCGCCAGGGGCGAAGCGTCAGGCGCTCGGTGCGCAGCGCTACGCCGGTGATGTCGATGGGCTTGTTCATGAAAACGGCCTCCTTTGGTCTGCATGCGTGGGTTGTTTGCTGAATTTGGTTCAAGAGGCGCCGGGCAGGCTGAGCCTGCACCCACCTGTTGCCGGTCGGCAGGGCCGACAGCCACCTGCTGCCGCGCATTCTATCGACGACCATTGGCCGCCATAAATTAGAGCGGCCAAGGTCTGCGGATTTCCAGAATTTTCTGGAAATCATGAGTCTGCACTGCCGACGCGGGCTGGCTGGGGGAGGCTCCGCTTCGCTTCGTGCTCCCCCAGACCCCCACCGAAGTTTGTCCGCTGTCGGTCAGCGGTGCCTGCACGCACTTGCTTCCGCCGATTCGGGCGACGAAATCAACCGCCATAAATTGGAGCGGTTGATTTCTGCGAATCCGCAGGATTCCCTGCGGATTGCGAGGCGGCGCTGCCGCCCCGGTCGGCTGGGGGAGGCTCCGTTTGCGCTGCTGGCAGCAATCTGTTTCGCGGATCATCGTACCTTCCGGAAGAACTCGAGAGGGAGCTTTTTTAGAAAGGCCGCCTCTCGATCGTCCCCTCCGTCTCCAGCGCGCCCGACGCGACCCGCCACGCCGCGCCGACGTCGGCCTCGGCCAGGTCGGTCAGGTCGGTGCAGGTCACGAGGGTCTGTATGCCCCTGAGCCGGGAGAGCAACTGCCGCCTGCGGCCGGGGTCGAGCTCGCTCATCACGTCGTCGAGCAGCAGCACCGGCCACTCGCCGGTCGCCTCCTTCATGATGGTCAGCTCGGCCAGCTTGAGCGAGAGGGCAGAGGTGCGCTGCTGGCCCTGGGAGCCATAGGCGCGCACATCCATGCCGTCCAGCGTGAGCTGCAGGTCGTCGCGGTGCGGGCCGACCGAGGTCATGCAGCGCCGTTCGTCCTGCTCCCGCGCCCTGAGAAGCGCCTCGCCCAGCGCACGCTCCAGTGCCTCGCCCGTTTCGTCCAGCGGCGCGCTGGGACAGTACCTGCACTCGAGCCGTTCCCTGCCGCCGGTGATCTCGCGGTGGTTTTCGCCCGCGAACCGGCTCAGGCGCTCGATATACGCCCGCCGCCTGTCCATGATGAACGCGCCCGCCGAGCACAGCTGCTCGTCCCACGAGCCCAGCATGTCCAGCAGCGACGGCGTGGCCAGCGCGTCCTTGAGCAGGCGGTTTCGCTGGTTGAGCGCGCGGTTATAGCGCTGCAGGGCGTAATAGTAGGCCGGACTGGTCTGGCTGATCTCGATGTCGATGAATCGCCGGCGCTCGGCCGGGCCGTCCTTGACCATGCGCAGATCCTCCGGCGCGAACAGCACGCCGTTGACATGCCCCATCAGCTCGCCGCTGCGCGTGAGCACGCTGCCGCCCACCTTGACCGTCTTGCGCTCGGCCTGAGGCAGTATGATCTCGATCTCGTGCGTTCCGTCGGCGCGCATGGCCTGCAGCTCGACGCGGCCGAAGGGCTGCCCCCAGCGAATCAGCTCCCGATCCTTGCTGGTGCGGTGCGAGCGGCCGGTGCAGCACAGTACGACCGCCTCCAAAAGCGCGGTCTTGCCCTGCGCGTTGTCGCCGTAGAGCACGTTGATCCCCTCGCAGGGGCAGAGGGTCGCCTCCGCGTAGTTGCGGAAGTCCTTGACGGTCAGTTGCGTGATGTGCATAAATTCCTCTGTGCGGCGGATTTTCCGCGGTACGTTCAGGTTTATTCAGGTTTAGGCGGCTTGCTGCGCGCTTTCGTTTCCATGCGCCATCCGATGCGCTGGGGGTGGGGCGCGGGGAGGGGCGGCAGC
>CAKUFI010000011.1 GCA_934647305.1 uncultured Clostridia bacterium
AAACCATGTAGTCATTCGAGGTTACGTACTTATTGTACTCAACATAATCTGTTCCGTCTGCTTCCGGTGAAGCACATAATAAAAAGTCAAGGCTTCCAACATTAAGCTGAAAGCCTTGACTTCTTATTATTCAATCAATCTGAAATGTTGTAGTGCCGCCCTGATTGCCTTTTCCTTCTCCGGCGGACACTGAGGCTGCTTGACGTTTTCAGACTTTGGCTTGTTGTAATTCTCACGCTCGATGATGCCGTACTTCTGCTTCACCTGTGCGATATACAGACTGCTGACCTTCAAGCCGCTATGCTCAAGAACGTAATCCTTGATCTGACCATAGGTTGCTGCCCCTCTTTTATCCTGCACCAGTTCCTCAACATCCACATCAATGTTGATATGTACTGCTGGTTTTCTCAGAACTAACTGACATACCGTCTCCACATGTCCGCTCCAGCAGAACAGGTCGACCGGCTGGGCGTAGGCGAGGGCGTACGCGCCGCGCAGCTTTTTCAGGTCGCGCGCCAGGGTGGCCGGGTTGCAGCTGACGTAGACCACGCGCTCGGGGGCGGCCTGAAGGATCGCGTCGAGCAGGCGGCCGTCCACGCCCTTTCGCGGCGGATCGACACAGATGACCTGCGCACGCGTGCCGCTTTTGACCAGCTGCGCGATGACGCGGGGCGCGTCGCCCTCGATGAACTCGGCGTTTTTCAGGCCGTTTTTGCGGGCGTTGTCGCGCGCGTTGATTACCGCCTGGGGCACGATTTCCACGCCGATCACCTTTCCCGCCTGCCTCGCCATGCACAGCGAGATGGTGCCCGCGCCGCAGTAGGCGTCCAGCACGGTTTCGCGGCCGGTCAGCGCGGCGGCGGACAGCGCCTGCTCGTAGAGCCGCTCGGCCTGGGTGCGGTTGACCTGGAAAAAGGCCTGGGGCGCGAGATCAAAGCGCAGGCCCAGCAGGCTGTCCTCGAGCGTTTTATCGCCCCAGAGGCAGCGGGCCAGCCCGTCCAGCGCGTGGGTGGGCCGGGGCGCGCTCTCGAGCTGATACAGGCTGCGCAGGGCGGGAATCGCTTCCTGAAGCCGGGAAACCAGGTCGGGCGCGTGCGGCAGGGTGTGGCCGCTTGTGACCACGATGGCCATCAGCTCGCCCTTGCCGCTTACCCGGGTGACCAGGCCGCGCACGCAGCCCTTTTTGCCGTCGAAGGCCGGGATGGTGTGATCCCGCATCCACTCCCGCACGACGCGCGCGCAGGTCAGACTGGCCGGGTGCTGAATCAGGCAGCCCGCCGCGCCCGTCACCGACTGATCCTCGCCGCGAAAGCCGACGCGCGCCCAGGCTTCGCCGTCCGGCACCACGGCGTACTCGGCCTTGTTGCGGAAGGCGAAGGGAGCTTCCATGCCGATCGTCGGGCGCACCTCGGGCGAGTCGAACCCGCCGATCCGCTCGAGCGCGGCGCGCACCACCTCGCGCTTGAAGTCCAGCGTGGCCTGATAGGTCATGTGCCGCGCGACGCAGCCGCCGCAGAAGCCGTCGTGCGGGCAGTCGCTCTCCTTTCGGCAGGCGGCGGGGGTCAGCACGCGGACGAGGCGCGCCTCGACAAAGCGTTCGCTCTGCCTGACCAGCTCGGCCTCGACCGTCTCGCCCGGCAGCGCGCCGGGCACGAACGCCGCCCGTCCGTCCGCCCAGCGGCCTACGCCCTGCAGCTCCGATCCGATTCCAGTGATGTCCAGCTTCATATGTGCCTCCAGTATGTGCTCAGTCTGCCCGGCGCAGCGTGATCGTCACGATCTCCGGGCGATTGTTGACGCGCAGGGGGAAGGAACTGTTGCCCAGGCCGCGGCTGACGAACATCTGCGTGCCGCCCATCTCGTACAGCCCCGCGTCCCAGGCGGGGAAAAAGCCCTGTCCCGGCGCGTACAGCCCGCCGCCGAAGGGCAGGCGCACCTGGCCGCCGTGCGCGTGGCCGCACAGGACGAGGTCTGCGCCGCATTCGGCGTACAGGTCGATCAGCTCCGGCCGGTGGGACAGCACCAGCGCGTAGCCGCTCCCCTCCGCAAGGGTCGAAAGGTCGCGCTTCAGCGCCTCCTTCGCCGCGGAAAGAGCCTGCCTGTGGGCGCTGTCGCCGGAGAGCGCCTGGTAGTAAACGCCCAGGTCGTCCAGGCCGATCAGGCGAATGGACTCGTCGCCCTCCTGAAGGTCGACCGCCTCGGAGCGCAGCACCGTCACGCCCGCGCGCGTCAGGCCGTCCAGCAGCGCCTGAGCCGCCTCGGGCGCGCGCGCCTCGTGGTTGCCGGTCACGTAATACACCGGCGCAAGCTCGACCAGCCGCTTCGCCAGCGCCACCGTCGGCTCGACCTTCGTGCGGCGCGAGTCGATCATGTCGCCGGTCAGCACGATGGCAGAGGGCTGCTGCGCCGCGACCCGCTCGATCAGCCGCTCGTTCTGCGCGCCGAAGCGCGCGTCGTGCAGGTCGGACAGCTGCACGATCCGGTATCCGTCGAACGACCGGGGCAGGCGTTCGCCAAAGACATCGACCGGAGTGACCGTCAGCGCCGTGTTGCCCCACAGGCACCAGAGAGCCAGGCAGGCGACGGCCGCCGCCCAAATCGCCCGGACGATTCGCTTCTTCATCTGATTCACCTCCGGCACATTGAACGTGCGCAAAAGGAAACAGGCGCACGACCTGTTTCCTTTGAAAAAAGTGCGTTCGCTTTCCCCTTGAAGTACTTTCATTATATCGAAAATCAGCGGGCGCGTCAAGCCGTCGGCGGGCAAAAGGGATTCGGTCAGGCCTTGCGGCTCCATCGCAGAGAAAACACCCCACAAGAAGCCTTGTGGGGTGATAATGCGTCTGTTTCAGGGAGTGTCCGCTCAGATGCGGGCCACGCCGCTCTTGCGGGCGGCCTCGGCGACGGCGGCGGCGACGGTCTTGCCCACGCGCGGATCAAACGCCTTGGGCATGATATAGTCGGCGCACAGCTCCTCATCGGAGACCAGCGAGGCGATGGCGTAGGAAGCGGCCATCTGCATCTCGTCGTTGATGTCGCTCGCGCGCACGTCCAGCGCGCCGCGGAAGATGCCCGGGAAGGCCAGTACGTTGTTGATCTGGTTGGGGTAGTCGCTGCGGCCGCAGCCCACGACCGCCGCGCCGGCCGCCTTGGCCTCGTCGGGGAAGATCTCGGGGGTGGGGTTGGCCATGGGGAACACGCAGGGGTTGGGCGCCATGGACTTGATCATCTCGGGAGTGACCACGCCGGGGGCGGACACGCCGATGAACACGTCCGCGTCCTTCATCGCGTCGGCCAGCACGCCCTTGAGGTGGCGCGGGTTGGTGACGTGGGACATTTCCTCGTGGGCGGGGTTCAGACCCTCCATGCCCTCGCAGATGACGCCGAAGCGGTCGACCAGCGTCAGGTCGGTCACGCCCAGCTTGAGCAGATGCCTGGCGATTGCGCAGCCCGCGGAGCCCGCGCCGTTGATGACCATGCGCACCTTGGTGATGTCCTTCTTGACCACCTTGAGCGCGTTGAGAACCGCCGCGGCCACCACGATGGCGGTGCCGTGCTGGTCGTCATGGAACACGGGGATGTCGCAGATTTCCTTCAGCTTGCGCTCGACCTCGAAGCAGCGGGGCGCGGCGATGTCCTCCAGATTGATGCCGCCGAAGCTGCCGGAAATCAGGTAGATCGTGCGAACCAGCTCGTCCACGTCCTTGGTGCGCACGCAGATCGGGAACGCGTCCACGTCGGCGAACTCCTTGAACAGGCAGGCCTTGCCCTCCATGACCGGCATGCCGGCCTCGGGGCCGATGTCGCCCAGGCCCAGGATGGCCGTGCCGTCGGTGATGACCGCGACCATGTTCCAGCGGCGGGTCAGCTCAAACGACTTGTTGTAGTCCTTCTGAATCTCCAGGCAGGGCTGCGCCACGCCGGGGGTGTAGGCCAGGGACAGATCCTCGGAATTCTTCACGGGGGTGCGGGAAACGACTTCGATCTTGCCCTTCCACTCATAGTGCTTTTCCAGGGCGCGCTGCTTGATATCCATGTGCTTTTCTCTCCTATTCGTCAGTTTTCGGTTGCAGGCGCTTGACGCCTGACGTGAGGATTCACTTTTCCAATGGGGCCGTCGGCCCTGCCGACCTCTTGTGGGGCCCTGCCTCGGGATTCTTACCCGCGAAGAAATTGGAAACTCTACTAATCTATGGTTTCCAATTTCGCGTGGCTTCCGCGGCAGCGAGCGGCACCGGGCACTGCCCGGCGGCGGCAGCAAGTGGCACCGGGCACTGCCCACGCCGTACCCCTTGTGGGGCACAACTGCTGTTTTTTCACCCGCGAAGAAATTGGAAACTCTAATCTATGGTTTCCAATTTCGCTTGGCCTCCGCGGCAGCGAGCGGCACCGGGCACTGCCCGGCGGCGGCAGCAAGTGGCACCGGGCACTGCCCACGCCGTACCCCTTGTGGGGCACAACTGCTGTTTTTTCACCCGCGAAGAAATTGGAAACTCTAATCTATGGTTTCCAATTTCGTGTGGCCTCCGCGGCAGCGAGTGAGTCCAGGCTCAGCCTGGCCGGTTATTTGTAGCTGGTCTCGACCTTGTCGGTGATGTCCACGTCGCCCAGATAGGCCTTGTAGTCCATGCCCAGGTAGGTGGCCAGGTCGCACATCTCGACGACGGTCTTCTGGTTGACGTCGATGCCGTTTTCGAGGCGATCCTTGTAGGCGAAGGCTTCCTTCTCGCCGTGGGTGTAGATGCGGGTCTGGCCGTCGGCCTTGGGAGTATCGCGCAGCTCCTGCAGGAAGGCGGAGAAGTGCGCCTTGATGGCCTCGGGATCGCCGAAGACCCTGGGATCGATGACCATGAAGCCGTGGCAGGTGCCGCTCTTGCCGCCCACGTTCACGCGGCTGGAGGGCGTGCCCTGAGAGAACATGGAGCACATGATCTCGCACAGCATGCCGTAGCCGTAGCCCTTGTGGGAGCCCAGCAGCTCGGTGTTGCCGCCCAGGGGCATGATGCCGCCGCCGTTCTTGGCGACGATATTGGTCAGCACGTCCTTCGCGTCGGTGGAGGCGTGGCCGTTCTTGTCCAGCGCCCAGCCCTCGGGAAGCGGCTTCTCCATCTTGTTGTACAGCTCCAGCTTGCCGCGGGTGACGACGGTGGTGGAAGCGTCAAAGAAGAAGGGATAGGGATCGGCGGGCATCGACACGGCGATGGGGTTCGAGCCGATCATCGCCTTGCGGGCGAAGGTGGGCACCATGATCGCCTCGGAGTTGGTCATGGACATGCCGATCAGGCCCTGATCGCAGGCCATCTTTGCGTAGTAGCCGGCGATGCCGTAGTGGTTGGAGTTGCGCACGGTCACGACCGCCATGCCGACCTTCCTGGCCTTTTCAATGGCCAGGCTCATGCCGAAGTGGCCGGCCAGCTGGCCCATGCCGTCATGCGCGTCGACGACCGCGGAAACCGGGGTCTCGAACACGACCTCGGGCTTCGCGTCCACCTTGATCATGCCCTTTTCGATGCCCTTGTGGTAGCGAACCAGGCGCTGCATGCCGTGGGACTCGATGCCGTACAGGTCGGAAAGGAGCAGCACGTCGGTGATGATGCGAGCTTCGTCTTCCTTGAAGCCGAATTTGGTGAACGCGTCCATGCAGAACTTGTTCAGCTGCTCGTAGGAGTAGTGCAGATACTTCGTGGCCATGAGTGATCTTCCTTTCTTTTTTTCGAATCGACATTTCCGGACGGCTCGGGACGTTTCCCGACCGTATTTTTTCTCATTACATTATACAACCACTGAAAGCAAGTTGCAAGGGCTCAGGTAAAATTAGCGCGCCTTTATTTATCAAACAGGCGGGCGAAGGCGGCGCCGGAGCGCAAGTCCTTTTGCTGCCATCGCTTTTTTACGCACCGCGCTTGACAAGCCGTCCCCACGCCGCTACAATCTTGATAAGGGAGATTTTCGAGAGAGCGAGGGGGCGGGGTGATGGGCAGTTCTCTGCGGGCGAAGCTCAACGCCCTGAAGAGCGGGCAGCTCGCCCCCGCGCGCAGCGCGCCGAAAACCGAGCTGGTGGTGCGGGAGGCGGACTTTCCGCTTGCGGAGGGCCTGACGGAAATCCATGGCGAGGCGCTTTCGCGGATGGACCTGGACGCGCCGCTCGACCTGGATCGCACGCTGTTTCTGGACACCGAGACCACGGGCCTGTCCGGCGGGGCGGGCACGGTGGTGTTTCTGCTCGGGGTCGGGTTCGTGCGGGCAGGGCGGTTCGTCGTGCGCCAGTACCTGATGCCCAGCTACGCCGCCGAGCCCGCGCTGATGCAGGCGCTTCAAAGCGAGCTCTTCGGAAAAGACACGCTGGTCACCTTCAACGGGAAGACCTTCGACGTGCCGCTGCTGCGCTCCCGGCTGGTGATGTGCCGGATGGATACCGGGGCGCTGGACGGCATGCGGCACCTGGATCTGATCATCCCGGCGCGCAGGGTGTGGAAGAAGCGGCTGACGCGCTGCTCGCTCGCCCGGCTGGAGGAGCAGGTGCTGGGCGCGCCACGCGAACATGACCTGCCCGGCAGCGAGGCGCCCGCGCGCTACTTTGCCTTCCTGAAAAATGGCGACTTTACCCCGCTGGAGGAGGTTATCGCGCACAACCGGCAGGACATCGTGTCCCTGTCCACGCTGCTGGTGCGCCTGGCCGCCTCGCACGCCGCGCCGACCGAGCAGACCGACATGCTGGATGTGCTGAGCATGGGGCGCGTGCTGGAAAGGCATGGGGAAAACGATCTGGCCGGGGAGTGCTATCGCCTGGCCGCGAGGCCGCACCCGGCGACTACCGTCTCGCAGCTTCGGGCGCGCGCCTGTGCGGGCGAGGCCAACATGCGCCTGTCGCTGCTGCTCAAGCGGCAGGGGGGCGCGATGCAGGCCGAAAGCGTCTGGCAGGAGATGATTTCCCGCCGCCAGATGGGCATACTGCCCTATGAGGAGCTGGCCAAGCGTCTGGAGCACGCCTACAAAGACCCTGAGGGCGCGCTGAGACTGACCGAGCGGGCGCTCAAAATGACCCGGGACGAGCGGGAACGAACGCGCCTTTCCGCGCGCCGCGACCGCCTTTCGCATAAAATTGAAAAATCAAAGCAAACGGAGGAAGAGCATCATGGGATTTCTTAAAAACCTGGGCTTCGCGCTGCCCACTGGAACCGGCGGAAAGGGCTATCGCGCCCACGTGCAGGGCAACCAGCTTTCCGATCAGGGCAAGCCGGAGGAGGCCCGCAAGAAGCACGAGGAGGCGCTCAAGTACTACGAGCAGGCCACGCAGGAGGGCAAGATGACCGTCAGCTACCTGATGGCCTACGGCGTGCTGCTGCTGCGCATGAAGCAGTTCGAAAAGGCGAAGGAGATTTTCCTCAAGGCCGAGCACGACAAGCGCATCACCAAGGAGGAACGCCGCCAGCTGCGCCTGAACTTCGCCGTGTGCCAGTGGAAGCTGGGGCATCTGGACAGCGCCATCGAGCAGCTCAAGATCGCCAAGGCAGACGGCAACAATTCCATGATCTACGGCTCGCTGGGCTACATGCTCATTGAAAAGGCCAAAAAGACCGGCGACTTCACCGAAGCCATCGCCTTCAACGACGAGGCGCTCGACTACGACGACGAGGACTCGGTCGTGCTGGACAACCTGGGCCAGCTCAACCTGGCCATGGGCAACCGCGAGAAGGCGCTCGAGTACTTCAAGAAGGCGCATGAGCGCAAGCCCTCACAGGTGGACACGCTGTACTACCTGGCCAGGCTGGCCTTCGAGGACGGCGACAAAAAGACCGCCCACGACTACCTTACCCAGGCGCTCTCGGGCAACTACTCCGCGCTGGCGACCGTCAGCCGCGAGCAGGCACAGGAGCTGCTCAGGCAGGTGGACGCGGCGAAGTAACTTTATATGGAAATGCCCCCGGTTTCCTCCGGTGCGAGGAAGTCGGGGGTGTTTTGTATCCAAACGGCGAAGCCGCTTTGCCATTTCCATTTATTGAATTACTTCAGGAAACCATTGATGATCTGCTCCTCGGCCTCCTGCTCGGTCAGGCCGAGCGTCATCAGCTTGATGAGCTGCTCGCCGGCGATCTTGCCGATGGCGGCCTCGTGGATCAGACTGGCGTCGACGTGGTTGGCGGTAAGCTCCGGCACAGCGCGCACGCTGGCCTTGTCCATGATGATGGCGTCGCACTCGGTATGGCCGGCGCACAGGTTATTGCCGTTGATCTGCGAAAGGAAAATCTGGTGCGAGTGATCGCGGGCGACCGAGCGGGAGACCACGTTGGCGCTGGAGTTCTCGCCGTCGAGGTCGACCTGGAAGCTGGTCTGGGCGGCCTGTTTGCCGTGGGTCATGATCTTCTCGTGGATGACCAGCGTCGCGCCCTTGCCGAGCTTTGCGCGGGTGGAGCGCAGGGTGGAGTCCACGCCCTTGATCTGGGCGGTCTCCATCTCCATGTACGCGCCCTCGTCGAGCTCTACGATGGTGGAGGGGTTCATGATGTTTTCGCCGTTGCCGTCGCCCTCGCCGTAGTGCTTTTCGATATAGCGCACGCGGGCGTTTTTGCCGACGTGGAAGGTATGTATGCCGCTGTGCTCGGAGGTGGCCGCGCCGTCGTTGTGTATGCCGCAGCCGGCCACGATGGTCACGTCGCAGCCCTCGGCCACGAAGAAGTCGTTGTACACGGTGTCCTTCAGGCCGCTCTCCGACAGGATGACCGGGATGTGTACGCTCTCGTTTTTGGTGCCCGGCAGGATGCGGATGTCGATGCCCGGCAGGTCGTCCTTGGGGGTGATTTCGATGTGGGCGGTCGAGCGGCGACCGGCGGCCTGGCCGTTCGAGCGGATGTTGTACGCGCCCTCGGGGATGTCGTGCAGGCCCGAAACCTGGGCCAGAAGGCTTTTCTGAATGGCGTCCATCGGATGCGCTCCTTTCTTACAGCTTGTCGGTCAGCACGCGGCAGGCGGTCGAGCTGCCCAGCAGGCGGGGCAGAACCTCCTCGCGGGTGCCGGACTGCTCCACCTCGCCGCCGGCGATGACGATGATGCGGTCGGCGATGTTCAGGATACGCTCCTGATGGGAGATGATCAGTATGGAGCCGTTGATCTTTTCGTGCATCTTCTCGAAGACGTGGATCAGGTTGCCGAACGACCACAGGTCGATGCCGGCCTCGGGCTCGTCGAAGATGGAGAACTTCGTGCCCCGGGCGATAATCATGGCGATTTCAATGCGCTTGAGCTCGCCGCCGGACAGGCTGGCGTTGACCTCGCGGGCGATATAGTCCTTGGCGCACAGGCCCACCTCGCTCAGGTAGGAGCACACCTCGGCTACGGTCAGCTCGCGTCCGGCCGCCAGCGTGATCAGGTCGCGCACGGTCAGGCCCTTGAAGCGAACCGGCTGCTGAAAGGCGAAGCTGATGCCCCTGCGGGCGCGCTCGGTGATGGAGAGCGGGGTGATGTCCTCGCCGTCGAGCAGAATCTGGCCCTCGGTGGGGCGCAGGATGCCGGCAATCACCTTGGCCAGCGTGGATTTTCCGCCGCCGTTGGGGCCGGTGACCGCGACGAAGCGCTCGTCGATGGTCAGGTTGATATGCTTCAGGATCTCCTTGTGGGACTGTGCGTCGTCCGCGGCGAAGGAAATATTGCGAAGCTCGAGCATAGGTGAACCTCCTGAATATCCCAAAAGTATTTTGCGGTGCTTTCCTTCATTATAACACACGGGCGGCGCTTTTACCGTTATTTTCCGGAAAAACCGCCGGGCGCATTGCGGCGTCCGTCGTTTCATTTGGCGGCGCGGAGCCCGTGTTTTTTAAACATAGAGATGATCTTGGTTATTTCCAGAAATAATTGGCTATTTACGGTTGCGAAACGGTTAAATCAATGATACACTGAGAGAAAAGGGGGCGGCTCAATGCAAAACGTAAGAAACAGACAAGCGCCTGCGCAGCGGCTGCGGCAGCACTTGAAGAAATACTGGCGGCTGCACGTGATGGCGCTGCCGGTGCTCATTTGCCTGGCGCTGTTCAGCTACGCGCCGATGCTGGGCCTGGTGATGGCCTTTCAGAAGGTCAATATCGGCAAGGGCATATTGCGCAGTCCGTTCATCGGGCTGAAGAACTTCGAATTCCTGTTCAAGACGCAGGACGCCTGGGTGATTACGCGCAACACGGTGTGCTACAACCTGGTGTTCATCACGCTGGACACATCGCTGGCGCTGATCCTGTCGCTGATTCTGAACGAGCTGCTCTCTCAGCGGCTGGCCAAGGGCATACAGACTATCCTGATCATGCCGCATTTCCTGTCGATGGCGGTCATCGCGATGATCGTGTCGGCGTTCATGGGCAAGCAGTATGGCCTGGTGAACGCGGTGCGGCAGATGATGGGGCTCAAGGCGGTGGACTGGTACATCACGCGCAGCGTGTGGCCGCCGCTGCTGGTGTTCATCAACGCATGGAAGACGGTGGGCTATTCGGCGGTCGTGTACCTGGCGACGATCTCGGGCATTTCGCACGAGTATTACGAGGCGGCGGTGCTGGACGGCGCAAGCAAGCTGCAGCAGGCGCTCTACATCACCCTGCCCTACATGCGCCCGATGATCTCGATCATGCTGATCATGGCGGTGGGCAACATCTTCCGGGGCGATTTCGGCCTGTTCTACACCGTGCCGCAGAACAACGGCATGCTCTATCCGGTCACGAACGTCATCGATACCTATATCTACCGCGCCCTGACCACGCTCAACAACCCGGGCATGGCGACGGCGGCGGGCCTGTATCAGTCTGCGGTCGGCTTCGTGCTGGTGCTGATCGCCAACAAAATCGTGACCTGCATCGACGCGGACAGCGCCATGTTCTGAGGGGAGGCGCACACAGATGACGACTGCACAGAAAAACCGCTGCAACAGCATTTCACGGGGCTGGAACGCCGCCTTCGTGGCGATACTGGCCCTGGCCTGCCTGACGGTGCTGCTTCCGGTGGCGCTGGTGGTGATCGTGTCACTTTCCTCGGCGGAGAGCATCGCGAACATCGGCTACAGCTTCTTTCCGCAGAGCTGGAGCCTGACCGCCTACCGGGCGCTGCTGGCCACCGGCACGCAGATCGGCAATTCCTATAAGGTCACGATCGCGCATACCTGCCTGGGCACCTTTCTGAGCCTGATGGTCATGAGCCTGTACGCTTATGTGCTTGCCCAGCCGGGCTTCCCCTGCCACGGGTTCTACACGATGATCCTGTTCTTCACCATGCTGTTTTCGGGCGGCCTGGTGCCCCATTACATCGTGAACGTGCGCTATCTGCACCTGTACGATTCCTTCTGGATCTTCATTTTCCCCAGTCTGGTGAGCGCATTCAACGTGATCATCCTGCGCACGTTCATTCAGACCACCATCCCCTATTCGCTGTTCGAGGCGGCGCGCATCGACGGCGCGAACGACTTTCTGATCTACGGGCGCATTGTGCTGCCGCTGTTCAAGGCGGGTCTGGCGACGGTGGCGCTGTTCAACGTGGTGTCCCGCTGGAACGACTGGTTCACCGGCATGCTCTACATCGAGAATCCGAAGCTGGTGCCGCTCCAGACCATGCTGACCAACATCCAGAACACCATCGACTTCATCAAGAACAACGCCGAAATGGCGAACAGCGTCGAGGGACAGGAGCTGCTGCGCAGTATGCCCTCCACCAGCACCCGCATGGCGATCATGGTGGTCTCCACCGCGCCCATGCTGGCGGCCTACCCCTTCTTCCAGCGCTATTTCATCTCCGGCATGACCATCGGCAGCGTGAAGGGGTAAATGCCCCGCGGACAGGAAACCCGGCCGATCGTTCTCTTTTCTCCAGGTTCCTTTTTGCGGGCGCGGTGCACAGCGCTCCGCATCAGGCAATACAAAAATCATATGGAGGTAGAAACTCATGAAACGAATGCTTTGCACGATCCTGGCGCTCGCGCTGTGCCTGGCCCTGGCCGCGCCCGCGATGGCCGAGAAGATCAACAACGACGAGTATGTGGAGCTGGAGTGGTACTGCCGCCTCGACCCGGTGAAGCCGGGCGTGGACGACGTGATGGAGGTCTTTAACCAGTACTTGATGGATCAGGGTCTGAACTGCAAGGTGAACGCCCACTTTTTCCCCGCCGCGGACTACACCCAGAAGATGTCCACGATGGTTTCCGCCGGTCAGGAGCTGGACTTCCTGCATCTGGGCGGCGTGTTCCCGTTCGTGCAGAACGCGCAGGACGGCGTGCTGGCCCCCATCGAGGAGCTGCTGCCCGTCTACGCGGCGGATACATTCGCGATGCTGCCTCAGGGCCTGTGGGACGCCGTGACCGTCAACGGCCACATCTACGGCATCCCCTCCTATAAGGACAACAGCCGCATCTACAACTTCGTGTACAACAAGACCATGGCAGACGACCTGGGCATCGATCCGCAGGAGTGGACCTGGGGCAGCTACAACGACCTGATCCCCCACCTGTACGAGGCCCGCGCTCTGCGCGACGCGAAGTACCCGGACGACGCGTCCATTCCCTTCCTGGGCGCGATGCAGATCTACATGGAGGCCTACTATCCCTACGACGTAATCAACGGCCTGGCCGTCGCCAACATCCCGGATATCGAGGCGTTCGCGGGCAAGGGCGCGGGCGAAATGGTCTTTAACCTGTACGAGACCGACGAGTATCGCGCCTGGGCGAAGACCCACCGCCAGCTGGTCGAGGACGGCATGATCACCGACGACCCCGAGAACTTCGACCCCGACAACGTGCTGCGCGACTCCGGCAAGCTGTTCCATATGTGGAACGTCGGCCTGGTCACGATCGACCCGCATCAGTACGGCGACGCGTTCGAGGTGGGCATGACCAACTCCGCCAACATCGCCATGTACAATACCACCATTCAGGCCGCCGTGCAGGGCGTGTCCAGCACCTCCAAGTATCCCGAGCGCGTGCTGCAGGTGCTCAACCTGATCAACACCGACCACTTCGCCGCCACCACGCTGCGCTTCGGCATCAAGGGCGTGCACTATGCCCACAATGCCGACGGCTTCGTGACCTTCGAGAACGCCAAGAAGGGCCCCGACGATTACTACTACTGGTACGGCTGGCAGTTCGGCTGCACCTTTACCATCGACCTGCCCGAGACTCAGCCCGCCGACCTGTGGGATCTGATCCGCCATAGCAACGAGATCGCCAACCAGAAGAGCAACCTGGGCTTCTGCTTCGACACCGCCAATGTAACCAACGAAATCGCCGCCTGCACCAGCGTCATCAGCGAGTATGACACGGCGATCAGCCGCGGCGTGGTCGAGGACGTGGACGCGCTGGTCGATGAGTTCATCGCCAAGCTGCAGGCCTCCGGCTCTCAGCGCATCGTCGATGAGGCGCAGGCTCAGCTGACCGCCTGGCGCGCCTCCGTCGGCCGCACCACCCTGTAAAGAAAGGCTTATCGCGCGGAAAGCTACCGGCAAGCGCAGGCCCCCGTTTCCCTGTATATGGGGCGGGGGTCGCTTTTTGGACGCAGCATACGGAAGGAGAAACGAATATGGACAAGCAAACGCTGCTTCGGCAGGCGAGCTGGGCGCAGAGCCTGCCCGAATCGCTCATGCGCATCGCGCCCCAGGCTCAAATGTGCTGCCTGACGCAGGAGCCGCGTCACGTCTCCATCTGGGACTACGCGATCAGCCCGGCGGGTGGGCACTACTTCAGCGTCTGCGCCGAGGGCACGACCTCGGACTACGCGCGCCTGTACGAATACCTGCCCGAAACGAACGAGGTGCGCAGGCTGTTTCGCCTGGAGGACGTAATCATCACCCGGGACGAGGCTATCCGCCCCAGCAAGATCCACTCCTCAATCGCCTTTCTTCCCGACGGGCGGCTCATCATGGCCACGCATACCACCGCCGCCGCACCCGGCCACCCGCGCTGGATGCCCTTCGCCTATTACCCCGACCTGTGGCAGGGGTATCCGGGCAGCAACCTGCTCCTTTATGACCCCAAAACTGGCGAAGTGACCGACCTGGGCGTACCGGTGCCCCACGAAAGCGTCTACGGCGGCACGTATGAGGAAAGCACGAACAGCTACTACTTTTCAGGCTATCATCGCGGTCATGTCTACCGCTACGACCTGGCAACCCACCGCGTGACCGACTTCGGCCAGGCGACGGAGTACGGCACCTGGCGGTACGTCCACGCGCCCGACGGAAATCTGTACACCACGACCGCGACCGGGCGGCTGGTGCGCCTGAACATCGAGAAGCAGGCGCTCGAGGACGTTCCATTTGACTTCCCAATCAAGCCGGAGCTGCTCGCCACCGGCAGCAACAACAAAATGATGCACTGCGCACCGGATGAGGGCGGGTTCTACTTCACCGCGCTCTCCTGCGACCAGCTGATGCGCTATGACTGCGCAAGCGGCCAGGTGCGCCTGTGCGGGTGCTTCGTGCCGCCTGAGCTGCGGGCGGTTTCGCCCCGCGTGCGCTGCATGGGCATGGCGGCCGACGAAGAAGGCGTGCTGTGGCTGCTGGAGGAGGCGCTGGGCCTGGGACTGTACATCGTCAGCCTGGACGCGGCGCACGGAAGAGCGCCCCGCCTGCATGCGCTGGCAGGCAGCGAAGAACGGGTCATGCGCGCCTCGTTCGGGTGCTTCATTCGGAATGGCGTGCTCTATGCCTCGGACACCAACCGCGGCAGCGAACAGCCCGCCGTGTATCAGGTTCCGCTTTGCGCGCTGCGCGGGGGCGAATCAGGCCCGATCAACCGGGATCCGCTGTTTTATCTGTCCCTGACTGACGGCGAAGCGCGCTTTGAACGGATCGCCGGGCAGAGGCTCTTTGAGGCCGCGGACGGCATTCTCGAGGGCTGGCTGCGGGGGTACTATGCCCGGCGCAGTCCGGCCTACCTGGCCACGATGCCCATCTACTATCGCGAGCACCCCGAGGCGCCCTTCAACGGCGATCTCGCGGTCAACGTCACCGTGCTGCCCAACCGGTCGCGCTGGGTGTGCAAGCTGTGGAAGCGATACGGCGCGCTGGACGTCGAGGCGGTGGGCTTTACCGCGGACGGCACGGTCTGGGCGCAGGCGGGCAACCGACGCGTCCTGATGCGAAACGGCGAGGTGACTGGCGAAGAACCGGCGCGCGAGCTGCCCGAAAACGACGCGCTGAAGGAGGCGCAGGGCGTGTATCTGCCGCATCAGGCCGAGCGCAGGCATCTGTGCGGCGCGACCGCTGCCTGCCGTATGAGCGAAGGGCGCGTTCTGGCGGGCACGCAGGACGGCATGCTGGCCATTCTGACCCCCGGGCGGGTGTTCTCCGCGGGCAGCGTGGGGCTGGGGCAGACGGTGCGCCAGCTGTGCGCGTTCCCCGGCGGGCGGCGCGTGCTGGGCGTGGCCGGCGGGAAGCACGACCTGGGCACGGTGTTTACCTATGACGACGAGGTCGGCCTGATTCTGCACGGCCGCATCTTCTTCCAGGACTACCGCTCGCCCGGCGTGCTGGGTGCGAGCAGTCAGCCCAGATACGTGGCCGTTTCGCCCGACGGAAGATACGCCGCCATCGCCGTGGCCGACCGCCTGACGTGCGTTTACTGCTTCGAGCTGGCGGAGCAGCAGATCGACTAGAGCGATAAGAGCGCGGAATTCAAAGAATTCTGCGCTCAGCTTCTCAAAAAGGCTTTCACAAACCGGGGGACGAGGAAGCATGCTCCTCATTCAGGAGAGCCGCGCCCACCGTGCCTCCCATGAAAGGGGAGGTGCCTGCGAAGCAGGCGGTGGGGTTCTCAGGCGAAGAAACCAGCCGCTCCAATTTATGGCGGCTGGTTTCGTGTTCTGTCCGGCGGCAGCAAGTGCGTGCAGGCTCAGCCTGCCGGCAGCAGGTGGTTCCGGGCACTGCCCGGTCGGCAGCGCCGACTCATAATCCGCAGAGAATTCTGCGGATTCGAAGAAACCAGCCGCTCCAATTTATGGCGGCTGGTTTCGTGTTCTGTCCGGCGGCAGCAGGTGCGTGCAGGCTCAGCCTGCCGGCAGCAAGTGCGTGCAGGCTCAGCCTGCCGGCAGCAAGTGCGTGCAGGCTCAGCCTGCCGGCAGCAAGTGCGTGCAGGCTCAGCCTGCCGGCAGCAGGTGGTTCCGGGCACTGCCCGGTTATTGCATGGCGCTTTGCAGCATGCGCTCGACCAGCGCCGCGTCCTCGACGCGCTGATCCAGGAACCAGCCGTCCAGCTCGTCGTCGTAGCGCATGGTCAGCGCGGCCAGCAGCTCCGCGCCGTTCTTCGTGAACTGCAGGTCGATGGAGAGCGGCGTTTCCGCGTCGTACAGATCGACGGTGTATTCGCGCTCGCCCAGGTCCTCCGCGTCGGGACAGGCGGCGAGCCAGTCCTCGAGCGCGCGTGCGTCCAGATGCAGCAGCATGTCATTCACCTGCCCTTTCGTGGCCCATGTAGAAGATCTGATTGCAGTAGGCGCGCATCATTTCGCGGTTGTGCGCCTCGCCGCCGTCCAAATTGGCTGAGACGAACACCGGGGGCACGCCGCCCGCCTCGATCACCCGCTGTACGGCGCGGGTCATCATGGCGTTGAGCAGGGCCGCGCCCACGGCGGTCGAGGTCGGCCCGATTTTTTCAGGCACGCCTTCAAGCGCGATACAGCCGTCGCCCAGGCAGCCGCCGTTGTCCAGCACCAGGTCGGCGACCTCGTACAGGTTTTTGCCGCTGGGATGGCGGGAGGTCACCTGCGTCGTGGCGGCCAGACTGGTCAGCGCGATGACGAAGGCGCCCTTTTCGCGGGCGCGCATCGCCGCGTCGACGGTGACTGTGTTGCGGCCCGAGACCGAGTGGATCAGGATCACGTCGCCCTCTCCCAGCGGGATGTTGTCGATGATGAGCCGGCCGTACTCGGGCAGGCGCTCCATCTGGGAGGTCATCGTGGCCGGGTCGATGTCCAGGTTCAGTCCGGCGGCGCGCACCGGGTTGATCGTAGCCATGCCGCCCGAGCGGTAGTACAGCTCAAGCGCCAGCAGCCCCGCGTGGCTGCACCCGAAGGCGAAAATGCTGCGGCCGGACAGCGTGGCCTCGGCCATTTTCCGCGCGCCCTGCTCCATGGCCTCGTGCTGGGTCTCGATTGCGCCCGCGAGGATGCGGCGCACGTTTTCCAGGTATTCGGTCATCACGTCCATCGGAAGCGCTCCTTATTTGGCGTCCCAGGGGTTGGGCGCGAAGTCGCCGCCGCGGCACCAGCGCAGGTACCTGAGCGCGTGGATTTCGCCGGTGTATTCCCAGTCGCCGTTAAACAGGAAGTCATGATAGCCCTCAATGGACATCATGCCCTGATAGCCGCTCTCCTGCAGCACCTCGAAGACCTCGCGCCAGTCGGTGTCGCCCAGGCCGGGGAAGCGGAACTCGACCGCCGGCTTCTGGCCGATGATGCCCTCGGAGGCGATCAGGTCGCGGCGCACGCGCGCGTCCTTGGCGTGCATGTGGATGATCTTTTTCACATACTTTCTCAGGTTTGCAATCGGGTCGATCAGCTGATAGATCTGATGGGCGGGCTCCCACTCCAGGCCCAGGCTGTCGCTGGGTACCGCGTCGAACATCATGTCCCACGCGCGCGGGTTGAAGCCGATGTTGCAGGTGCCCTTCTGCCAGGTGCCGCCCATCGGGCAGTTTTCGATGGCCAGGCGCACGCCCTTGTCCTCGGCGTGGCGGGTCAGCTCGCCGAAGACCTCCTTGAAGCGGGGCATGGCAGCCTCGACCGATTCGTCCTTGAGCGCGCCGGCGAAGGTGGAGACGGTGGTCGTGCCGAAGGCCTCGGCCATGTCGATGGCATGGTGCAGGGTCGCAAGCTGCTCCTCGTTCTGCAGCGGGTTGCAGTAGTAGCCCAGCGCGGAGACGCGGATGCCGGTGCCGTCCAGCAGCTCGTGCACCTGCGGGGCCAGCTCCTCGAGCTTCACCTCGCCCAGGGTCATGTGGAAGTTGACGGTGAAGCACTCAAAGCCCTTGTCCTTGAGCACGGGAACCCACTGGGTGAAGTACTTTCCGGGAATGCAGGCGCCGACGGGAATCTGATACATGGTGTTTTCCTCCTTCAAGTAAATTCATGGATGCGCTTGTCTGCCGGGCGGGTCTTTTCAGACCAGCTTGGCGTACATTTTGTACAGGTTGTAGTACAGGCCCTTTTTCGCCAGCAGCTCCTCGTGCGTGCCCTGCTCCTCGATGCCGTTTTCGGTCAGCACCAGGATGACGCTGGCGTTCTGAATGGTGGTCAGGCGGTGCGCGATGGTGAAGGTGGTGCGGCCCACGGCCAGCTTTTCCAGCGACTGCTGCACCAGGTGCTCGCTCTCGTTGTCCAGCGCCGAGGTCGCCTCGTCCAGGATCAGTATGGGCGGGTTCTTCAGGAACACGCGCGCGATGGAGATGCGCTGCTTCTGGCCGCCGGAGAGCTTCACGCCGTGCTCGCCGACATAGGTGTCGTAGCCGTTTTTGAGCTGCGAGATGAACTCGTGCGCCCCGGCCAGCTTGGCCGCCTCGACGATCTCCTCGCGGGTCGCGCCCGGCTTGCCGTAGGCGATGTTTTCGCCCACCGTGCCGCTGAACAGGTACACGTCCTGCTGCACCACGCCCACCTGACTGCGCAGGGAGTGCATGGTCACGTCGCGCACGTCCTGGCCGTCGATGCGCACCGCGCCGCCGGTGACCTCATAAAAGCGCGGAATCAGGCTGCACATCGTGGTCTTGCCGCCGCCGGACGGGCCGACCAGCGCCACCGACTCGCCCGCCGGCACGTGCAGGTTGATGTTGGTCAGCACGTTGCCCAGCGCGTCGGAATAGGCGAAGCTCACGTGGTCGAAGTCGATTTCGCCCTTCGTGACCTTGAGCTCCTTCGCGTTCGGCGCGTCTTTGATGGTGACGGGCTGATCCATGATCTCCAGGAAGCGCTCGATGCCGGTCATGCCGCGCTGGAACTGCTCGGCGAATTCAACGATGCGGCGAATCGTGGCCAGGAGCGTCGTGACGTAGAGCAGGTAGGCCACCAGGTCGGCCGGCGTAATCTGCTTATTGATCATGAACAGCGCGCCCGCAACGACCACCGCGATGTACATCAGGCCGTCGAACATGCGGGTGGAGCTGTTGAAGCCGGCCATGAAGTAGTAGGTCTTTTTCTTGATCGCAAGGATCTTCTGGTTGCCCTGCTCGAATTTCTCCTCCTCGAGCGCCTCGTTGGCGAAGGAGCGCACCACGCGCACGCCCAGCAGGCTGTCCTCGACCTGGGCGTTCAGCTCGCCGATCTGATGGCGCTGCGCCTTGAACGCCTCGCGCAGCTTATGGTTGAAATGGGACGAGCAGACGAGCATAAAGGGCAGGATCATGAAGATGATCAGCGTCAGCCAGACGTTCATCGTGCACAGAATGGCGAACGCGGCGATCAGCTTGATGAACGCGATGAAGAACTCCTCCGGGCAGTGGTGCGCGAACTCGGTCACGTCGAACAGGTCAGAGGTGATGCGCGCCATGATCTGGCCCACCTTCGCCTCGTCGTAGTAGGCGTGGGGTAGCTCCTGCAGGTGCCTGAACAGGTCGCGCCGCATGTCGGTCTCCATGTAGGTGCCCATGATGTGGCCGGTGGACTGCATGTAGAAGTTGGCCGCGGTGTCGATGATGCGCAGCACTACGTACAGCCCGCCCAGGCGCAGCACGGTGGAGACGGTCAGCGCCGCCAGGTCGGTCATGCCGGTGTTGGTGATGTAGCGCACGATCATGGGAAGCACCAGGTCGCACACCGTGGTCAGGCTGGCGCAGAACAGGTCGAATACCAGCACCTTCCAGTACTTTTTGTAGTAGGGCAGGAAACGGCGCGTCAGCTCGTAATTCCGGGCCTTCTTCTGTTGTGGCATGGGTCTTTTCCTCCGTATCATAAAAACTCGCTTATCCGCATTATACCACATCCCGCCCGAAGCCTCAATCACTTTTTCGGCAACAATTTGACCGCCCGCGATTGGCCCCGCGCAAAAAATCCCCGGGAGCCTTTCGACTCCCGGGGAATGCAGCCTTTTCAGGCGGTGGGTTTGATTACTTCTCGGCCATCCTCTTGTAGGTGGCAAGACGCCTTGCGGCTTCGCCCTCAGCGCGGGTGAACAGCTCCTCGGCCGTGGTCGGGAACTGGCGCAGCAGGGAGGCATAGCGGTTCTCGCCGCGGATGAAGTCCTGATAGCTGGCGGTCGGATCCTTGCTGTCCACGGTGAGCGGGTTCTCATTGTCGGGATTGAAGCGGTACATCTGCCAGTAGCCGGCAGCGACGGCCTTCTTGATCTCGGCCTGAGCCTGGTTCATCTTGATGCCGTGGTTGATGCAGGGAGCGTAGGCGATGATCAGGGACGGGCCATGATAAGCCTCGGCCTCGGTCACGGCCTTGACCAGCTGCTCGGGATCGGCGCCCATGGCGACCTGCGCGACGTACACATAGCCGTAGGACATGGCCATCAGGCCCAGATCCTTCTTCTTGGTACGCTTGCCGGCAGCCGCGAACTTGGCGACCGCGCCGGTGGGAGAGGACTTGGAAGCCTGTCCGCCGGTGTTGGAGTACACCTCGGTATCGAGCACCAGCACGTTGACGTCCTCGTCCTGAGCCAGGACGTGATCCAGTCCGCCGTAGCCGATGTCGTAGGCCCAGCCGTCGCCGCCGAAGATCCAGACGGACTTCTTCACCAGCAGATCAGCGTCCGCCAGCACGGCCTGAGCCAGGTCGTTGTCCTTCTGCTCCTCGCAGGCCTCGATGACCTTCTTCGCGGCGGCCTTGGAGCCCTCCGCGTCGTTCATGTTCTCCAGCCACTCGTTGAGAGAAGCCTTGCAATGGGGGCAGGCGACCTCTTCGGCCAGCTTGGCGATACTCTCGGCCAGCTTGTTGCGGCGCTGGGTGATGGCCAGGTTCATGCCGAAGCCGAACTCGGCGTTGTCCTCGAACAGGCTGTTCGCCCAGGCGGGACCATGACCCTCGTCGTTGGTGGTATAGGGGCAGGTCGGGGCGGAGCCGCCGTAAATGGAGGAGCAGCCGGTGGCGTTGGCGACGATCATGCGATCGCCGAACAGCTGGGTGATGAGCTTGACATAGGGAGTCTCGCCGCAGCCAGCGCAGGCGCCGGAGAACTCGAACAGGGGCTTCTTGAACTGCGAGCCCTTGACGGACTTGGTGTTCAGCGGGCCCTTGTACTCAGGCAGCGTCTGGGCGAATTCCCAGTCAGCCTCTTCGTGAGCCTGGGTAGCCAGCGGCTTCATGACCAGAGCCTTCTCCTTGGCCGGGCAGACGCCCACGCAGTTTTCGCAGCCGGTGCAATCCAGCGGGGAGAGCTGCATGCGGTACTTCAGGCCGGCGAATTCCTTGCCGATCGCGGGCTTGGTGACGAAGGTCTCGGGGGCATTCGCCAGCTGCTCGTCGGTGGCCAGGTAGGGACGGATGCAGGCGTGCGGGCAGACCAGCGCGCAGCGGCCGCACTGAATACACTTGGTGACGTCCCACTCGGGAACCTTAACGGCGATGCCGCGCTTCTCGAACTTGGTGGTGCCGGTGGGCACGATGCCGCCGGCAGCCTTGACGTCCTTGGCGAACACGGACACGGGCAGCTTGTCGCCCTCCTGCGCCAGGATGGGGGTCACGACGTTCTTGAAGTACTCAGTCGCCTCGATATGCACGGGCTCGGCGCCGGTGGTGGCGTTGGCCCATTCCTCGGGCACCTTGACCTCGTTGAGGCCGGTGACCGCGATGTCGATGGCGTCCCAGTTCATCTTGACGACCGCGTCGCCCTTCTTGCCGTAGGACTTCTTGGCGTACGCCTTCATGTACTCATCCGCCTGCTCATAGGGGATGATGTTGGCCAGCTTGAAGAACGCGGCCTGCATGATGGTGTTGATGCGTCCGCCCATGCCGACCTGAGCGGCCAGCTTGATGGCGTCGATGGTGTATAGACGGGCATGCTTCTTGGCCAGCAGGCGCTTCATGGAGGCGGGCAGCTGATCGTTGAGCTCCTCGGCGGTCCAGGGGCAGTTGAGCAGGAACACGCCGCCGTCCTTCAGCGCGGACACCATGTCATACTTGGTGACATAGGCCGGGTTGTGGCAGGCGATGAAGTTCGCGGAGTCGATCAGATAAGGAGACTGGATCTTCTTATCGCCGAAGCGCAGGTGAGACACGGTGATGCCGCCCGACTTCTTGGAGTCGTAGGAGAAATAGGCCTGAGCGTACTTCTCGGTGTGATCGCCGATGATCTTGATGGAGTTCTTGTTCGCGCCGACGGTGCCGTCAGAGCCCAGGCCGTAGAACATGCAGGCCACGGTTCCCTCGGGAGCCGCGTCCAGCGTCTCGCCCAGTTCGAGGGAGGTGCCGGTCACGTCGTCGATGATGCCCACGGTGAAGTGGTTCTTGGGCTCGGCCTTGGCCAGGTTGTCGTACACGGCCTTGACCATGGTGGGGTTGAACTCCTTGGAGCCCAGACCGAAGCGGCCGCCCACGACGGTGATGTCGTGCATGCCGGCCTCACGCAGCGCGGAGCAGACGTCCTCGTACAGGGGCTCGCCCAGGGAGCCGGCTTCCTTCGTGCGATCCAGCACTGCGATCTTCTTGCAGGCGGCGGGGATGGCGGAGAGGAAGTGCTTCATGGAGAAGGGGCGATACAGGTGAACCTTGATCAGGCCCAGCTTCTCGCCGTGCTTGTTGAGGTAGTTGATGGTCTCCTCGATGGCGTCGCAGCCGGAGCCCATGGCGATGACCACGCGATCGGCCTCGGGGTCGCCGCAGTAGTCGAAGGGCTTGTAGTGACGGCCGGTCAGCTCGCCCACCTTGTTCATCATCTCTTCGACGATGTCGGGGGTGGCGTTGTAGTACTTGTTCGCCGCCTCACGGCCCTGGAAGTAGATGTCGGGGTTCTGCGCGGTGCCGCCCTGATGCGGATGCTCGGGGTTCATGCCGCGGCTGCGGAAGGCCTTGATGGCGTCCCAGTCGACCAGCGTGGCGATCTCGTCGTAGTCGATGCCGTCGATCTTCTGGATCTCATGGCTGGTGCGGAAGCCGTCGAAGAAGTGCAGGAAGGGCACGTTGGCCTTGAGGGTGGACAGATGGGCGACCAGCGCCATGTCCATCGCTTCCTGGACGGAGTTGGAGGCCAGCATCGCGAAGCCGGTCTGACGGCAGGCCATGACGTCGGAGTGGTCTCCGAAGATGGACAGCGCGTGATAGGCCAGCGCGCGGGCGGACACATGGAAGACGCAGGGCAGCAGCTCGCCGGCGATCTTGTACATGTTGGGGATCATCAGCAAGAGGCCCTGGGAAGCGGTAAAGGTGGTGGTCAGCGCGCCCGCGGCCAGGGAGCCGTGCACGGCGCCGGCAGCGCCCGCCTCGGACTGCATCTCGGCGATGCGGACCTTCTGGCCGAACAGGTTGACTCGGCCGTTGGCAGCCCACTCGTCCGAAACCTCAGCCATGGGCGAGGACGGCGTGATGGGATAGATGGCCGCCACATCGCTGAAAGCATATGCAATGTGGCCGACAGCGGTATTGCCGTCAATGGTCATTTTGGTGCTCATTGGAATTACCTCCTTCAAGATTTGTCGGATGCGCGCGAAACCAGTCCGCGCACGCCCGGATAACCGTCAACACGTATATTATAATGATCTTCGATCTGCAAGTCAAGCGGATGACCGGTCTGTTAACACCAAAGTGCGCAAAAAAAAGCACCCCGCCGTGTACTCACAACAGGATACTTTTTGGAATCCGGCAGCGACTTATCCTCCCGGGCCGTTTCCAGCCAAGTACTTTCAGCGCGAAGGGGCTTAACTTCTGTGTTCGGGATGGGAACAGGTGGATCCCCCCTGCCATAACCACCGGAAAATGAAAAACATTTCGTGGAACAAGTGATAGTATAACACGGCTCCACGGGAATGTCCAGCCCTAATCACATTTTTAACACAATTTGTTTCGAGGGACGAAGACGTCCTCTCCTCGCGGACGAGTGCCCGCGAACGCCTGTTAAATGAGGACGCGGGCGGCAAAAGCGCTTGACGCGCGCCGGGAAAACGTTCATAATATTCGTCGGAAAAGAACGGGAGCACGGGAGGCGCGGCCATGGAGGAGCGACTGGAGCGCGTGGCGCAGCTGGCGCGGCGCGCGGCGCAGCAGATGCTGAAAAACGGCGGCGAGATCTATCGCGTGGAGGAGGTCGTGCGCCACATCGGCGGGGCCTTCGGGTACGAGACAGAGGTCATCGCCTTCACCACCGGCATCACCATGACGATGCGGGACGTCAGGACTGGCCAGTCCTGCTCGCGCATCGGCCGGGTGTCCACGCGCGGGGTCGACCTGACGCGCCTGGCAAGGGTCAACGAGCTGTCCCGCGCGCTGTGCGAGGGCCGGCTGGACCTGGCCGGGGCGGAGCGCGAGCTGGACGAGATCGAGCGCATCAGGGACGTGCCCATGGGATTGAGCATCGTGCTGGCGGCGGGCTCGGCCGGCTTTTTCTCAGTCATGTTCGGCGGCGGGTGGCTGGATTTTCTGGCCGCGGGCCTGTGTGGGGCGATGGTGAAGCTGGCCTGCGCGCTGCTGCCCATGCAGTCCTCCGGGCCGATGATCTGCATACTCAGCGGCTTTCTGTCCGCCTTTCTGGGGCGCGGCGCGGCGTTTCTCGCGGGCGCGGCCGACATGGATCGGATTATCGTCTCCACTTTAATGCCCTTCCTGCCCGGCCTGTCCTTCACCAACGCCATCCGCGACGGCATGAACGGCGACTTGATCTCGGGCGGTGCGCGCGTGGGCGACGCGCTGACGCAGGCGGTTATCATGGCCGGCGGCGTGGGCGTCGGGCTGTGGGTGTGGGCGAAGCTGTTGGGAGGCGGCGTCTGATGGATGTGGTGTGGATTCTTCTGGGCAGCTTCGGGGCGTGCGCCTTTTTCGCGCTGCTGTTTCACTGCCCCAAAAACTGCGTGCTGGCCGCCTCGCTGATCGGCACGGCGGGCTACGCGGCGTATCTCTTCGGCACACGGCTGCTGGGCTCGAGCGTGGCGGGCGCGTTTGCCGACGCGCTGGTCATCGCGATACTCAGCGAGATCATGGCGCGCAAAAAGAAGGCTCCGGCCACGCTGTTCGCCAGCGTGGGGCTGATCCCGGTCGTACCCGGCGGCGGCATGTATCGCACGATGCACGCGCTGATCCAGGGCAACTACCCGGCCGCGGCCAACTACGGCGTGGAGACGGTGCTCATCGCGGGCAGCCTGGCGCTGGCGGTGGCGCTGGTGTCGTCGGTCGTGCGCGCCCGAAAATGAGCGCTCTCATGCAATTGTAATCAAAGCCTTATCCGCGCTTTGTTGCAGGCCGCGCGCGCCGGTGGTAAACTGATGCCATCGAAAGGTGGAATGACGAATGAAGGTACGAGAGGTCAGCGGCTATGCCCTGCTCGCGCTGGGCGCGATCCTGCTGATGGAGCTGTTTTTGCCGATTGATCTGCCGCTGGCGGGTACGGCCTGCGCGGTGCTGCTGGTGTGGGCGGGAGCCTGCCTGATGAGCGGCAGGCGTCTGGCCTTCGGCGCGGAGCCTGAGGAAAGCGGGCGGCCCGAGTGCGCGCCCCAGATCAGGCAGTGCGTGCTCAGGCGCGAGACGATCGACCTGACCGATACCGATCACCTGCCCGAATACCTGCAGCTGCGCGCGTTTCTGGGCGAGATCACGGTGCGCCTGCCGGTCGATGCGCAGGTCACGGTGGTCAAGGAGGGGCTGGCCTGCCTGATCCGCACCCCGGACGGCGTCGCGACGCTGCTGGGCGAGGAGCGCATGCAGTGCGGCTCCCGCGACGAAAGCGCGCCCAGGCTCTATGTCGAGGCACACGCGCTGCTGGGCGGCGTTCGCTTCACGCTGGGATAGCGCGAAAGCCCGATCCCCACACTGCGCGAATGAGGACAGAATGCGCCTCAAAACCCGCCGAAACCTGCCAAAAAAACGTCTGTGTCCTCCCTGCGAAACGACTTCGCGGGGAGGGCTTTTTGCATACCGCCCGCTCCCGCAGAATACGATGATAGGGCGAGGAGGGATGCGCATGGTAAGGATTCAGGTCATCAAGGCGTCCAAACTGGCGGTGACGGCGGCGCTGATCCTGCTGGCCATCGTGCTGGCGCTTTTGTCGCTTCGAGATGATTCGGGCGGCCGGGAGCAGACCAGTGCCGTCACCGGGGGCGAGGCGGTCGCCGCGTTTGCGAACGCCTCGGCTCTGCCGCTCGTGCCCGGGGAAACCCGGGCGCCCGGGGCGGGGGGCGTGCGCGTGGAGGTGGTCACGAGTCAGCCTGCGCCCGAGGACGACTTTCACCCGCGGGTGCTGATCTACCACACGCATACCTACGAGGCCTACAGCCAGGTGGCCGGCGATCCCTATCAGGAGACGGAAAAGTGGCGAACCGCCGACCAGACCCACTCGGTCGTGCAGGTGGGCGAGGCGCTCTCCGTGCTGCTTGAGAACGCCGGGTGCCAGGTGACGCACGACATAACCGACCATGAGCTGCCCGACCTGCGCACGGCCTATACCCGCTCGCTCAAGACGCTGGAGGGGTACGCGGCGCGCGGCGAGCAGTTCGACCTGTATATCGACCTGCACCGAAACGCTTACAGCCAGGGCATGCGAACCTGCGCGGTGATCGACGGCCAGGAGCTTGCCGAGCTGATGCTGATGGTGGGGCGGGGCGAAAACTACCGGGACAAGCCCGATTTCGAGGCGAACTACGCCTTCGCCGTGCGCGTGACGCAGGCGATCAACGCCCAGGCGGACGGGCTGTGCCGCGACGTGCTGGTGCGCACCGGCCGCTACAATCAGCACGTGGGCACGCCTGCCGTGCTCATCGAGGTCGGCCACAACGAAAACACGCTCAATCAGGCGCTCGCCTCGATGCCCTACCTGGCCGACGGGCTGCTGGCCGGGCTGCGCGGCGGTGCGTCCTGACGAGAAAAGGCCCGGACGCTTTGCATATCAGGCTGTTTTTTTCTCGCGGACGGGCCACCGGCAGGTCACGCCGATTCCGCCATTGCCTGAAACCGGGCCTGTCGTATGTCCCGTAGGCAAAGCAGGGGGAGGCCTCCGCGGAAGGAAGCCTCCCCATCGTTTTCCTGCGCGATCAGACCAGTATCCCCTCGCAGTGGTCGCACTCGTGCTGTATGATCTGCGCGGTCAGGCCCAGGAAGGCCTGTTCGTGCGGCGCGCCCTGCTCGTCCTGCCAGCGCAGGCGGATGCAGGCGTAGCGGGTGGTTCTGCGTGTGCCGGGCAGGGACAGGCAGCCCTCCTCGGTCTCGTAGGGGCGGGAGGAACGCGTGATTTCGGGGTTGTAGAAGACCTGCAGCCGCCCCTCGTCGCTGACCGCGATTACCCGCTTGTTCGCGCCGATCATGTTCGCGGCCAGGCCGACGCAGCGATCCTGATTGGCGCGCAGGGTGTCCAGCAGGTCCTGCCCCACCGTCCGGTCAAACGGCGCGGCAGGCTCCGACCTTTGCGAGAGAAAGGCCGTGTCCGTGACAATCTGGCGAATCATTTATTCTCCTCCGTTTCGGGCTTTTCCAGGATGATTTTGCCGTCCTGCAGGGTCAGGCGCAGCTTGTTGTCCTGCACGTGCAGCTGTTCGAGCAGCTCGCGCGGGATCTGCAGCCGCCCGGCGCGGTCGAGTATGGCGAATTCGTCCTGGGTCTGCTCCTCCTCGGCCAGGGTGGCGATGCTGCTGAGCCGGTCGAGGTAGCTCTGCTTGACGATGCGCTCGCTGCTGATCTTGCCGTCGCGTATGGCGACCACGCGGTTGACCTTTTTGGAGAGCAGCCGGTCGTGGGTGACGATGACGATGGTCACGCCCTGGGTGCGGTTGATTTCGCGGAACACGTCCAGTATGTAGTTGGCTGTGCGTACGTCCACCGCGCCGGTCGGCTCGTCGGCCAGCAGGATTTTAGGGCTGTTGGCCAGGGCGATGGCGATGGCCACGCGCTGCTGCTCGCCGCCGGAGAGCTGGCTCAGGCGGTTGTTTTTGCGCTGACTCAGCCCCACCAGCTCCAGCAGCTCCAGCGCGCGCTGCTTCTTCGCGCCGCCCGATTCCAGCAGCATGGGCATCTGGACGTTCTGCCAGGCGGACAGGTAGGGCAGCAGGTTTCGCGCGTTGTTCTGCCACACGAAGCCCACCGTGCGCTTTTTGTACTCGACCAGCGCCTTTTCGTCCAGCTTGAACAGATCCTTGCCGTCCACGATCAGCCGCCCGGCCGAGGGACGATCCAGCCCGCCGATCATGTTGAGGAAGGTGGACTTGCCGCTGCCGCTGTTGCCGATGATGGCCATCAGCTCGCCCTTTTCGATGGTCAGCTCGAGGCCCTGCAGCGCCAGCACCTCGAGATCCTTGGTCTTGTAGATCTTGACCAGGTTTTCACACTGGATAATCGGCTCAGCCATGGGAAATCACCTCGCCGTCCTGAAGCTCGTATACGCAGTCGCCGATTTCCATGAGCCCGGTGTCGTGCGTGGTCATGACGATGGTCACGCCCTCCCGCTCGCACAGCTCCTTGAAGATCTTGACCACCTGAAGGCCAGTATTCGTGTCCAGCTCGGCGGTCGGCTCGTCGGCAAAGAGCACGCGCGGCCGGTGCGCGATGGCGCGGGCGATGGCCACGCGCTGCTGCTCGCCGCCGCTCATCTCCTGCGGCAGGTGGTCGAAGCGCTGGCTCAGGCCCACCAGGCGCAGGCATTCCATGGCGCGCTCGCGCCGGTCGCCCTTTGCGCGGGCCATGCGCAGCGCGTACTCGACGTTTTCCAGCGCCGTCATCATCGGAATCAGCGCCACCGACTGGAACACGAAGCCGATCTGCGTGCGCCGGAGGCGGGCGCTTCGCCGCTCGTCGAGCCGGGTAATGTCCTGCTCCGCGAAGAAGACCCTGCCGCTCGTCGGCCTGTCCAGCGCGCCCAGGATGTTCATCAGGGTGGTCTTGCCCGAGCCGGAGCGCCCCTTCAGGATGGTGAGCCTGCCCTCGGGCACCTGTATCGAGATGTTTTTGAGCGCCCAGAATTCGCCTCCGGTCGTGCGGAAGCAGCGCCCCAGTTCCTCCGTGCGAATGATGTCTGCCATGTCTTTAGTCCTCTCCCAGTTTCAGCGCCTGCGCGATCTTCATGCGGGAAATCAGCGTGCCCAGCACCGCCAGGCAGACTACCAGCAGCACGCCCACGATCAGCAGTATCCGTCCCAGGTCGCCCGCCTCGCTGACCACACGCAGCGGCAGCGAGGAGTCGCTGGCGGCGTAGGCCATCTGAATCAGCGGCATGTACAGCCGGCTGGTCATCTCGCCCACCAGCACGCCCACAGCGATCGACAGCGCGGAGATGTAGAAGTGCTCGTTGATCAGCATGGTCAGTATCTCGCGCATGGACATGCCCATGGCGCGGAAGATGCCGAACTGCAGCGCCCGCGAGCGGATGGACAGCACCCAGTAGATGAGAAAGCCCACCATGCACAAGAGCAGCACCACGATGAAGCCCACCGTCAATATGCCGTTCGTGCCCTGGAAAATCGGGTCGTTTTTCTTTTCGACCAGCTGCTCGGCCACGTCCTTGAAGGTCAGGTACTCCACGCCGTTTTCCTGCGCGAAGTCATAGATGAACTGGGACGAGCCGTTGGTCTTGATCCAGACCTCATACGGGGTCACGCCCCACTGCGCCTGCAGCTGGGACAGGTTGGCCACAATCAGGAAGTGCTCGGTCTGCTTATACACGCCGTCGTTGCCCTTAGAGTAGGTATAGCGCTGATAGGCCGGCCAGTAGTCCACGAAACCGTACACGATGCCGCGCATGCTGTCGCCGTTTTTGTTGCGGTAGCTCACGCTGTCGCCGATGTGGTAGCCGTACTGGTCGCGGAAGTTCTTGGACAGCAGCACCGCGCGGGAGTTCTGCGCCAGGGCGTTGAGGTACTCGTGCCACGGCCGGGGCAGCAGGCTCTCGTCGAACCAGGCGGTCTCGCCGAACTCGCGGGTGTGGATGCCCATCAGGTCGACGTTCTTGAGCGTGCCGCCGGACAGCGACACGGTGATATCGCTCGCCCGGAGCACGCGGGTGACGCTCCTGGCGCCCTCAAGCGTCTGATACCGGCCGAAATCCGGCTCGGTGTAGACCAGCTCCAGGCTGGGATCCTCGGCCACCTGATCCTCGTTGCTGGCCCACTGCTCCTGCAGCACCAGATCCGCGCCGGTGGCGTAGCGGATGTTGTTTTCCTCACCCGAGTTGATGGTGCGCGCCGCGTCTGCGTTGAACACGCCCAGCGCGATGGTCATGATCAGGAAGACCATGATGAAGCTCTGCTGGGAGCGGGTTCTGAGCACCCGCAGGTAGGATACGTACAGCGCCGGCGACCACCATTTCCTGAACAGCCGGAAAATCACGTAGACCAGCGCCGGAATCAGCCGCACGGCGAACAGTCCCGCGCCGATCATGAACAGCGACGAGGACAGGAACAGCAGCGGGTCGAGCGACGCGCCCTCGAGCACCCGCTGCGCCAGCGCGTCCCTCTGATTATTGAAGGTATACAGGCCGTAGAGCGACACGCCCAGCGCGATCACGTCCAGGAACGCCTTCTGCCAGAACGGGGTCTGGGAGCGGTGCTTCTTCTGCTTCTGGGCGACGATGGTCACCCGGCTGTAGCGGAAGACCGGCAGCACCATCGCCGCCACCGAGAACAGCGCCGCGCCCAGCGCGTAGAGCCATACGGTCTTGTCCAGGCGCACGTCCAGCGAGGTGCGCTTCACGAACTCCAAAAAGGCGTTCGACGAGCCCAGCACCTGCGTCAGGAACAACCCCAGCGGCAGGCCCGCGCACAGGCCCAGGAAGGCCAGCACGCCGCTTTCGATCAGATAGATCGAGAGGAGCTGCCGCCTGCTCGCGCCGCGGCTCTTGATGACCGCAATTTCGGCCTGCTCCATCTCCAGCATCTGGCGCGACACCATGAAGATGAACGCCGCCAGCAGCACGAAGATCGGGGCCTGAAGCACGAGCAGCGTCACGCGCACCTGCTTTTCGGTCTTGAGGTAGTCGGCGAGGGTGGCCGAGAAGCTGTCGCGGTAGCCGTTGTAGCTGGCCTGTTTGAACTGCTCGGTATAGGCCTGGGCGGTGTCGTAGATCGCCTGGGCGTTGTCGGTGGTGAACCGGGTATAGTCCAGCAGCACGTACCACAGCCCGTTGAGCGAGTAATTCATCCGCCCCTCGGTCATGAACAGGCGGGTGAACTGCGCCTCGGGGATGAGCAGCTCGGCCGAGTAGCCGCTGGGCGTGCGCACCCAGTACGCGTCGTCGGACCGGCTGTTGGTGAACACGCCCACCACCTTCACGCGCACGGTTTTTTCGTTCTCGTCCGTGACGTTGCCCAGCTCGAGCACCTCGTCGAGCATCAGGTTCTGCTCGATCAGCGCGCGCTCGGACACCATGGCCTCGATCACGCCGTCTGCGTCCGCATCGTCGCTCATGCGGCGGCCCATGACCACGCTGGAGTGCGCCTCGAGGCCGGAGAGCGTGCCCACGGCGATGTTTTTGCCGCTGATGACCTCGCGCTCGAGCGTCGATTCCATGCGGCAGTTGTTCACGAAGAGGTGACTGACCACCTCGAGCGCCTCCACGCCGAAGGTGCCGGGCATGGCGTGAACCACCTCGTCGGTGGTCAGCATTTCCGGGTTGCGAGCGATGGAGGTGTTGGCGCGCACGGTGATTGTGCCCGGGTAGGAGTTCTTCTCGGAGAGCGTCCGGGCCAGGCTGCGGGTCAGCGTGCGCTGGAGAATCGCCTGGGTGTACATGGGATTGGAGCAGGTGATGCCGATGAGCAGGATGTTGCCGATCAGCAGGGCGCACACCATCCACTTTTTGTTGATCATCTTGCGAAGCACGAATCGAAGCATGATATGCCCCCTTTCCTAGTCCAGTATCACCAGATCGCCTTCCTCAAGGCCCTGAAGCAGCCACTGCGTCGGGGTCGAGGACAGGCGTGAATTGACGAACCGCTTTTCCACCCGGCCGTCTGAGAGCTTGCTGACGAAGTAGTTGCCTGCCTCGAGCGTCAGCGCGGCGCGCGGGATCAGCAGCACTTCCTGAACCCGCACAGTTTCGCCGCTTATCTGGCTGTTGCGGATGACCAACTCGCGGTGGTCGTACTGCGCGTCCAGCGCGATGTAGGCGACGTTTTCCTTCCGGTCGGAGGACAGCAGCAGAAGGTCTGTGGCCACGACCCGGCCGGTCACCGTCGTGCGGCTCTTGGCCACGCCGGTCTCGATCGTCACCGGCATATTGTAGCGGAACTTGCCCGCCTCATTTTTGACCCGCAGCAGCAGCCTGTCGGTCGAGTACAGATAGGCCATCGTCCAGCCCGAATAGATGGGCTCGCCCTCCTTAAAGGTGGGCAGGTCGGAGACGATCCCGTCGGCCGGGGCGGTGATCTGAGTGTTTTCGAAGTCCTCGCGGGCCTCCTCGATGGCCTCCTCCTGCATGCGGATGGAGCGCTCCTGTTCGTAACGATATTTCTCGGTTTCCAGGCGGAGGCGCTCCAGTTTCAGCCGGGCCTCCTCGCGGGAAAACTCGTCCGCGGCGGCGTTCAGGACTGCCTGGGCCGCATGGAGCGATTCCTGCCGGGTGGTCAGGCCCTCTTCGTAGGCTTCCTTCGCGCGCTGAAGGGACAGCTGTTTGCTCTCAAGGTCGGTCGTGCTGGCGTTCAGGCTCACCTCGGCGAGCACGTCGCCCTCCTTGACCTCGTCGCCCTTTTTGACCAGGAAGCGCACGAACCGGGCCTCGGCGCCCTCGTAGCGCGCCCGGTAGGTCAGCGGATAGACCTCGCTCGCGCCCGACTGCGCGGTCTCGGTGTAGTCGCCCCGCACGATCTCGGCGGTGCGGTAGTTCGCGGTTTCGGGCACGATGGCGTCCGGAGCGATCAGCTCCTCGGCCTGCGCCGTGGTCAGGCACAGCGCGAGCAGCAGGAGCGCAAGGCGCTTAATCCTTGACATAGACGACCTCTCCTTCCTCCAGCCCCTCGGTGATTTCGGTCAGCCAGGCGGTGCTCACGCCGGTCTTGACGGCTCTGCGGGTGCGCTCGCCGTTTTCGCCCAGCACGTAGACGTAGCGCCCGCCGCCGCCGCGCAGCAGCGCGTTGGTGGGGATCAGCAGCACGTTCTCGCGCGCCTTGGTCACCAGGCACACCGCCGCGTACATGCCCGCCTCGACGTCCTCGCCCGCCTCGAAGTCGAAGCACGCCGGCACGTCGTTACCCGCGAGCACCAGCGCGATGTAGTCCTCCCGCTCCATTTCGCGGGGGGTGATTTCGTATCGCCCGCCGTTGATGAGCGCGTACATTTCCGTCGCGCCGCCCGAGAGCGAGGTGGAAATGCTCTCGCCCGACAGGTACAGGCGCGACTCGTCGGCGATATAGGCCACCGGCCTGTAGGCGGTCAGCCAGTCGCCCTCCTGCAGCGAGGCGGCGTAGGCCACCCGTCCGTCGCAGGGCGCGACGAGCAGGTTTTTGCCCAGCTTCTCGCCCAGAGCCTGCAAATCCTTCTTCTGCGTCTCCAGGCTCAGCTGCTGCCGTTCGCGCGCCTGGCGAAGGTTCAGCTCGGCCTGCTCGATTTCAACCTGCTTGAGCTCGATCTGCTTTTGCTGCTCCGCCCCGCCCTGCGCCGCCTGCAGCGCGCGCAGCTGGTTTTTGAGCAGGTCGATGTCGATCTGCGCCATGCGGTTGTCATAGTCGTTGACGGTCTGGGTATATTCGATCTGCTCGGCGAGGCGGTCGTAGGCCTCCTGCGTGTCGCTCTCGTCCAGCTCGAGCAGCACGTCGCCCTTTTTCACCAAATCGCCCAGCGTCACGTACATCTTTTTGACCGTGCCGTCCACGGTCATGTGCAGCTCCTCCACCTCGGGCGTGACCGCCGAGTCGTAGGTCGTGATCTGGTTCAGGTCGCCGATATAGGCCGCCGCGCTGTCCAGCTCCACGCCCACCGGCTCAAGCAGCGCGATTTCGGGCCCGGGCTCCGCCTTCTGCGCGCAGCCGCTCAGGCCCAGCGCCAGCAGCAGCAGCCCCGCAAGGATTGTCTTCTTTCTCATGTCCGCATCCTCCTTATTCGGCGATGACCTCGTCGCCCTCGTTCAGGCCCGAGAGGATTTCGATCTGGCCGTTCGCGGCCAGGCCGGTCGTCACCTCGCGGAAGCGGCGAATGCCCTCCTCGTCCAGGTAATAGACCACCTGCTTCTCGCCCATCATGCTGACCGCCTTTTCGGGCAGCAGCAGCGCGTCCTCGCGCCTGTCCAGAACCAGCTCCAGCGTGCCGCGGTCGTTGTCCTCCAGGTCGAGCGCCGGCTGGGTCAGCTTGAAGTAGACCACGCCGCGTTTGCCCTCGATTTTTTCCGTTTCGGGCAGGCCCAGCTCCTTTTCAGTCGTGACGACGGCCTCGTATTCCCGCTTGTTGACCGTGATGACGCGCGTTTCGCCGGGAGTGAAGCGGTTCCAGTGCTCGGTTTCGGCCCGGAACAGCGAGAGCGTCGAGTCGGCCACGGTGATGACCCGCTCGCCCAGCGTGCTGCGCGCGCCCTCGGAGAAGGTGCGCACATAGGTCACCGTGCCGCTCAGCGTGGCCACCAGCTGGCGGTCAGAGAGCTGCTTTTCGTATTCGGCCAGGCGGTTTCCGGTCAGCAGGCGGCTGTCCTCCAGGCTCTGGCGCTGGCCGGTATAGCTCTTTTCGAGGGAGCGAAGCGCCTCCTCCAGCCCCTTCGCGTCGCCGGCGTACTGTATGTGCGTCTTTTTTTCGGCCAGGGCCTGCCGCTCGGTCAGCTGCCGAAGCTGCATTTCCAGGCTGGTCAGCGACTCGCGGCATGATTCGATCTTCTCCTCCACGCCGTTCAGGCGCAGCTGTCCCAGCACCTCGCCCGATTGTACCGAGTCGCCCGGGGAGACGAAGATCTCGTCGATATACTCGCCGCCGATCGCGAAGGCCAGCTTTTCCGACTGCACCGGCACGTAGGCGCAGGTGACCCGAACCGATTTGATCAGCTCGTCCCGCGTGACGCAGGCCAGCTTGTAGCTTCGGGCCTCATAGCTTTTGATCACCGGCGCGCTCTCGAAGGTTTCTTCTTCGGGCAGCAGCGCGCAGGAGGACAGGCACAGCGCGCATACGAGCAGCGCGGCCAGTTTGATTCGCGTTTGCAAAGTGTGTCAGCTCCTTGTGTGTCAGGGTGTTCCTACCCATTATAGCATGGAACGATTCGCTTGTGAATCCGAATCTTTTCACAAGATGCGGTAAAACCTCGATTTTTGCGCGAAAAAGTCCGAAACGGGGTCAAGCGCCGCCTGGCACGCCTGGAAAAGGCAAAGATTGAACGCATCCGCATAAAATACAGGTAAAGTTGGCGGGGACGGGTTGCAAATCAGGCGGCGAGTGATATAATAAATGATATGGAGCTATGCAGTATTTGATATGCTTTTATCGATAAGAAGGAGTGTGATTGGGTTGAGAAACACCTTTCGCGGAGGCATTCACCCGCGCGAGCGCTTCGGCGGCAAGGCGGTGACCAGAAAGCTGCCGGTCGAGGTCATGCCCGCGCCCGCGCAGGTGGCGATTCTCCTGTCCCAGCACGTAGGTGCGCCCTGCAAGAGCCTGGTCAAGGCAGGCGACCGCGTGCTGCTGGGCCAGAAGATCGGCGAGCCGGCCGGGTTCATGGGCGCGCCGGTGCACGCCAGCGTGTCGGGCACGGTGAAGGGAATCGTGACGCGGACGATGGCGAACGGCGTGCCGGGCGAGGCGATACTGATCGACAACGACTTTCAGGACGAGGTGGCCGAACCGCTGGGCGACCTGGGCGACCCGCTCAAGGCCGATCCGGCGGCGCTGCTGGCACGGATTCGCGAGTGCGGCTGCGTGGGCCTGGGCGGCGCGTGCTTTCCCACCCAGGTGAAGCTGTCGCCCCCCGCCGACAAGCCGATCGACACGGTGATATTGAACGGCGCGGAGTGCGAGCCCTACCTCACCGGCGACCATCGCGCGATGCTGGAGAAATCCGGCCTGATCGCGGACGGACTGCGCCTGGCGATGTACATACTGGGCGCCAAGAGGGGCGTGGTCGCGGTCGAGGACAACAAGCCGGACGCGGCCGAGTGCATGGCGGCGGCTGTGCGGGAGATTCCCGGGGCGAGCATGCGCCTTGTAAAGGCCAAGTATCCGCAGGGCGGCGAGAAGCAGCTCATCAAGGTCATCACCGGGCGGGAGGTGCCCTCGGGCAAGCTGCCGATGGACGCGGGCTGCGTGGTGATGAACGTGTCGAGCGCGGCGGCGGTGTCCGAGGCAATCCGCGAGGGCAGGCCGCTCATCGAGCGCGTGATGACGGTTTCCGGCCTGGTCGAGCGGCCGGCCAACCTGCGGGTGCGCATCGGCACGTCGATCGGCGAGGTGCTGGCGCAGTGCGGCGGGGTGAAGGGCGAGCCGAACCGGCTGATCCTGGGCGGGCCGATGATGGGCCTGTCGGGCTACGACCTGACCACCCCGGTGGCCAAGGGCACGAGTGGCCTGGTGCTGCTGCGCGACGAGACGCCCGAACACACGCCCATCGGCAGCTGCATCCGCTGCGGGGCCTGCGTCGCCGCCTGCCCGATGCGCCTGATGCCGCTGGAGCTGAGCCGCCTGGCCGAAAAGGGAGATTTCGAGGCCTGCCGACGCGAGCACGCGCTGGACTGCATCGAATGCGGCTCATGCAGCTACGGCTGTCCGGCCAAGCTGCCGCTGGTTCACAACATTCGCGTCGCCAAGCGTTTCCTGGCGCGCAGGCGATAAGTGGGGAGGTTGCTTCACATGCAGAAAACATCCATTCGGCCTTCGTCCTGGCGCGTGACCTCCTCGCCGCACATCCGCAGGCCGCGCACCATCACCTCGATCATGCTGGACGTAATCATCGCGCTGCTGCCGGCGGGCGTGATGGGCGTGTACTATTTCGGCTACCGGGCGGCGCTGCTGATCGTGGTGTCGGTGGCCTCGTCGGTGGCCTGGGAGGCGCTGATTCGAAGGGCCATGAAAAAGCCGGTCACGATTCACGACCTGTCGGCGGTGGTGACGGGGATCCTGCTGGCCTATAACCTGCCGGTGACCATCCCGCTGTGGGCGCCGGTGATCGCCACCGGCATCGCCATCGTGATCATCAAGCAGCTCTTCGGCGGCCTGGGGCAGAACTTCATGAACCCGGCGCTGGCCGCGCGCGCGGTGCTGCTGGCTTCCTGGACCAGCCTGATGTCGAGCGCCGCCTTCACGACCGACGCGGTGACCTCGGCCACCCCCCTGGTGGCGCAGTACGGCGAGTATTCGCTGACGCAGCTGTTCCTGGGCGACGTGCCCGGCTGCATCGGCGAGACCTGCAAGCTGGCGCTGCTCCTGGGCGGCATCTACCTGATGGCGAGGCGGGTCATTTCCTGGCGCATCCCGCTGACCATGATCGCCACGGTGTTCGTGTGCTTCTGGGTGGCCAGCGGGCACATCGTGGGCACGGTCGATTCGGCGCTGTACCAGATTCTCTCAGGCGGCCTGTTCCTGGGCGCGTTCTTCATCGCGACCGACTACGCCACCTCGCCGGTCACGCCGGTAGGACGGCTGATTATGGGCGTGGGCTGCGGCCTGCTCATCTTCATCATCCGGCGCTGCAACCCCTCCTATCCGGAGGGCTTCAGCTACGCCATACTGGTCATGAACCTGGCCACGCCGCTGATCGACCGGTTCACCCGGCCGCGCGTTTACGGGGAGGGAAGAAAGCATGCGTGAGATTGTTCATCTGGCCCTGCGGCTGCTAGCCTTCTGCCTGGCGGCGGGCGTGCTGCTGGCCGCGACCAACGCGCTGACCAAAGGGCCGATCGCCTACCAGGCCGACCTGACCGCGCAGAATGCCCGCAAGCAGGTGCTGACCGAGGCCTCCTCCTTCCAAAAGCTGTCGGGCGGCGGCGACCCGGCCTATCCGCACCTGACCGCGGTCTACGAGGGCGTGGACAAGGACGGCGTGGTGGGCTACACGTTCTCGCTCTCGCCGATGGGCTTCAAGGCGGTGATCGAGATGACGCTGGGCATCAATAAAAACGGCGCGATTACCGCCCTGTCGGTGGACAGTCAGTCCGAAACCGCCGGCCTGGGCACCAAGATCACCACGGATTCCTACCTGCGCCAGTATCAGGGCGCGGCGGCCGATTCCGCCACATTGACCGAGCAGATTGACGGCATCACCGGCGCGACCGTGACCAGCAAGGCCGTGGTCAGCGCGGTGGGCGAGGCTGTGAGCTACGCCGAGCGCGAGCTGGGCGTGACGGGCAGGGCCGACGCGGGGCTGGCGGGCAGCCAGTACCTGACCGACGCGGAGCTGAAGCTGGTGTCGCTCATCGACGGCGGCCGCACGATCACGAGCCTGCCGCCCTATCAGTCGCTGGGCTACGAGGCGATCGAGGCGGTTTATCAGATCGACGTGAAGGGGAAAAACGCCTACGTGATCACCCTTGACGCGGACGGCGAGATCTATGAGGCCGCCTTCGACGAGAACGGCGAGATGACCCTGTACACCGCGGACGGCCAGGCGGCCGAGCAGACCGGCGGGAAAATCGGCGAGGCGCTTTCGCAGGCGCGGGAATTCTATTCGACCTACCTTGCGGGAAAGGAGTGAGGCGCGTGAAGACTTCCTATAAGGACATGAAGCGGATCGTGATGAACGGCTTAGTGACCGAGAACCCCACCTTCCGCCTGGTGCTGGGCATGTGCCCCACGCTGGCCATCACCACCGCCGCGGTCAACGGCCTGGGCATGGGGCTGGCCACCACGTTCGTGCTGATGTGCTCCAACCTGGTCATTTCGCTGCTCAGGCGGCTGATTCCCGAGCGCATCCGCATTCCCGCCTTTATCATCATCATCGCGACCTTCGTGACGATGGTGGAAATGCTGATGAAGGCGTTTCTGCCCGCGCTCAACCGGACGCTGGGCATCTACATTCCCCTGATCGTGGTCAACTGCATCATCTTCGCCCGGGCGGAGTCGTTCGCGTTCCGAAACCCGCCGCTCGAGTCGCTGCTGGACGGGCTGGGCATGGGGCTGGGCTTCACCGGGGCGATCACGCTGCTGGCCGCCATCCGCGAGCTGATCGGCGCGGGCACGCTCTTCGGGGCGCAGGTCATGCCGCTGAGCTATCAGCCCATGGCCATCGTGACCATGACCCCGGGCGGGTTCATCGTGCTGGGCTTCCTGCTGGCGTTCATCAACTGGCTGACCCGCCTGCACGAGCGGAAAAAGAAGGAGGCGCAGGCATGAATCCACTGATGATCCTGATCGTCGCGATCACGGCGAACAACTTTATCTTCTCGAAGTCGCTGGGCATCTGCGCGTTCCTGGGCGTGTCCAAAAAGCTCGAGACCGCGTTCGGCATGGGCATGGCGGTGACGTTCGTCATGGCCATCGCCTCGCTGGTGACCTACTTCGTGCAGTATTACCTGCTGGTGCCGCTGGGGCTGGAGTACATGCAGACCATCGCGTTTATCCTGGTCATCGCGGTGCTGGTGCAGATGGTCGAGCTGGTGCTCAGGAAGACCAGCCAGGCGCTGTATCAGGCGCTGGGCGTGTACCTGCCGCTGATTACCACCAACTGCGCCGTGCTGGGCGTGACCCTGCTCAACATCACCGAGGGCTACAGTCTGATCGGCTGCGTGGCCAACGGCGTGGGCGGCGCGCTGGGCTTCACGCTGGCCATCGTGCTCATGGCGGGCATCCGTGAGCGCATGGCAGGCAGCGACATGCCCCCCTGGATGGACGGCTTCCCGGGCGCGCTGATCACCGCGGGGCTGATGTCCATCGCCTTCCTGGGCTTCAACGGCCTGTCCTTCTGAGCCGGTGAAAGGAGAACGCATATGAGCAACATCATTAAGGCGGCCCTGATGCTGGGCGGGCTGGGGGCGGTGTTCGGCGCGCTGCTGGCCGTCGTGGGCAGGCTGTTCAGCGTGCCCGAGGACGCGCGAAAGAGCGCGCTGCGCGAGTGCCTGCCCGGCGCGAACTGCGGCGGCTGCGGCTTTGCGGGCTGCGACGCGTATGCCGAGGCGGTCGCCAGCGGCAGCGCCCCGGTGGGCAAGTGCCCGGTGGGCGGCGACGCGGCGGCGCAGAAGATGGCCGACATCATGGGCGTGACGGTCGAGGCGGTCGAGCCGCTCGTGGCCACCGTCATGTGCCGCGGCAGTCTGGACAGCTGTCACGTCCGCTTCGAGTACGAGGGCCCGCAGTCCTGCAGGAGCGCCTCGCTGGCCGCGTTTGGCGACAAGGACTGCCGCTTTTCCTGCCTGGGCTACGGCGACTGCGCGGTGAAGTGTCCCTTCGGGGCGATCAAAGTGGGGTCTGACCGGCTGGCGCGCATCGACGCGTCGCTGTGCCAGGGCTGCGGCAAGTGCGTGGAGACCTGTCCGCGCGGCGTGATCGCGCTGGTGCCCCGCAAGAATCCGGTGCACGTGGTCTGCTCGGCGCTTGACAAGGGCAAGACCGTGCGCGACCACTGCACCTCCGGCTGCATCGGCTGCGGCAAGTGCGCGCGCAGCTGCGACTTCGGCGCGCTGACCATGCAGAACAACCTGCCCCATATCGACGCGGAAAAGTGCGTGGGCTGCATGCGCTGCGCCGACAGCTGCCCCACCGGCGCGCTGCAGGCCAACGAGGAAATGCGCCGCCGCGCCGTTATTCGCTACGACCGCTGCACGGGCTGCGGCTCCTGCCAGGATGCCTGCCGCTACAACGCCGTCATGGGCAACATCGGACACCCGCACGGCGTGATCGCCTGGAACTGCGTCGGCTGCGGCCAGTGCGAGGACAAGTGTCCCGAAAAGTGCATCCGCATGGTGCATGGCGAGAACCTGCGCGCGCGGAAGTGAAAGGAAATCCGGGGAAGGCGCCCTGACAGAGGAGCCTCCCCTTTTCATGCGGCCGCTTTGCCCGCCGCCGGAAAAAACAGGCTTTTTCCAGGAAAATTTCTCCGGCGCAGGCGATTTTCAGGGAACTGTTTTAATCGGCTGTGCGTCTACTGTTTACATGGAGGAAATCCATGGTGACCCGTTTTTGGGGATTCGCATTGACGAGGAGGCGTTCACATGAAAAAGAGAATTGCGTGGCTGCTGACGGTTTTGCTGCTGCTGGGCGCATGCGCGCCTGCCCTGGCGGATACCTACGCGGGCGACTACGTGTACGCGGATACGCCGCTTGACAGCGTGTCCGACGCGGGACTGCACAACATTGAGCTGGCGGTCGGCGCGCTCAACGGACTGGCGCTGGAGCCGGGCGAGCTGTTTTCGTTCAACGACACGGTCGGCCCGCGCACGAGGGCAGAGGGCTATCGAGGCGCGCTCAACGGCCGCGGCGTGATGGTCACGGGCGGCGGCGTGGCGCAGGTGGCCAGCACTATTTACCTGGCCGCGGTGCAGACCAGCGGCGTGACCTTTAACAAGGTGACGGTCTATGGAGACCGCTACGACGGCGACTATGTGGACAGCGGCGACGATGCGATCGTGACCGACTACAACAACGATATCGACTTCTCCTTCTGGAACGACACCGACTGCGTGATGCGCTTTTACCTGTGGATCGACGAGGACAACGAGGTGCTCTCCTGCGGATTGTCGATGGAGGACGATTCCTCGGCGATCGGCTACGCATCCACCCCGCTGTACGGCTCGAACAACAAGATCGAGAACATCGAACAGTGCAGCTGGGCGATTTCGGGCGTGACGCTTGAGAGCTATGACCTGTTCTCCTTCAACGGCCTGGTCGGCCCCCGTACGGCCGAAAAAGGCTACAAAAAGGCGCTCAACGGCCGCGGCGTGACCGTGTACGGCGGCGGCGTGGCGCAGGTGGCCAGTACCGTCTACCTGGCCGTCAAGGACCTGGACTGCGTGGAGATCATCGACAAATCCACCTACGGCGACCGGTTCACCGACGGCTACGTCGAGGACACCGACGACGCGATCGTCACCGACTACAACGCCGGCACCGACTTCTCCTTCTACTATACCGGCGACGGCGAGCTGCGCATTGAGCTGTCCGTCGAGGACGACGAGCTCTGCTGCCAGGTATACGAGACGCTCTACTGACCACCGGGCAGTGCCCGGCTCCACTTGCTGCCGCCGAATAGAACGCGAAATCAGCCGCCATAGATTAAAGCGGCTGATTTCTCGGGTTTTCCGGAATTCTCCGGAAAACTCTTGCCGGCGCTGCCGGTCGGCAGTGCTGACAGCCACCCGCTTCTGCCAGACTAAACGCGAAACCAGCCGCCATCGATTGACGCGGCTGGTTTCTTTGATTTTTCGGGCTTCTCTGCCCGTCTGTTTATTCCAGAATGTTCGAGGTGATCTGATCCACGCCCCAGTCGATCAGGTCGCGGGCGGCGTCGGGGTCGTCGACTGTCCAGCAGTTGATGACGATGCCGGCGGCCTTGAGCTCGCGGACGCGCTCGGGCGTGAGCGCCTTGTAGTGGATGTCCAGGTCGAGGTGATACTTCTTCAGGGTCTCGATCAGGTCGTCCGTGTATTTCGAGGTCAGGAACTGAGCGCTCTGCTCGGGCAGTATGGCGCGCAGGTCGATCAGGTTCTCCAGCGAGAAGGAAATAATGATCATGTGGGGCAGGTATTCCTCTTCCTCGAGCAGGCTCACGATGCGCCAGATGTCCTTCGCGTCGAACCGGTTCTTCAGCTCCAGCACGCCCACCTTGCCGTACTTCTTGCAAATGCGCACGTATTCGCGCAGCGTGGGGATGCGCAGGTCGGCGCGGCCCTTTTCGCCGTCGGTGTCGCACAGGCGCAGCGCGCGCAGGGTCTCGAAGGTGGTCTTTTCCACGTCCAGGCTGTCGATCGCCACGCGGGCGGTGTTATCGTCGTGAATCACCACGAACTGGCCGTCCAGCGTGCGGTGTACGTCGGTCTCGATGCCGAAATAGCTGCGGTTGCCTGCCGCCACGAACGCCGACGCGGTGTTTTCCTTTTCCAGGCCGCTCACGCCGCGGTGCGCGACCATCTTTACGCCCCTGGAGTCAATATGAATCGTGTCCATTGTCTGTCCCTCCCGAAAAGCTGATTTTGCGCCTGTATTATAGCACAGGCCGGGATGAAAAGCAACCGCGCCGGAACGCTCCGGTTGACGGCAGCGCGCAGATGGACTATAATGAGTGGGCAAAATTGCAATACCTGGAGGAAAGCATGCTGACGTATCATCGGACGACGGAGGAGGAAAAGTACGCCATTACCGAATGGCATTACGAGGGGGAATACGCCCTGTACGACAATCCTCCTTATGAGGAACAAAAGAAGCGGGGCGCAGGCTTTGCAAACCCTCGAAACAACTTCTATTCGTTTTATGACGGCGCGGCGCTCGTCGGGTTTATCAATCTGTACGAGAAGGAGCGCGAGGTGTTCTTCGGAATCGGCGTGAATCCGGCCTGCTGCGGACGGGGCTACGGCCAACAGATGACCCGGACGGCGTGCGAAATCTCACAGAGCCTTTTTCCGGGCAAACCGCTGTATCTCGAGGTCAGAACCTGGAACGCCCGGGCGGTCAGGTGCTACGAAAGGGCCGGGTTCCGCATCGACGGCGCACCGATTCGCCAAACTACCTCCCTCGGCGAGGGCACGTTTTACCGCATGACCTGGACGGCTCCGGAGAGCAGAACAAAATAGCATATCGAAAAGGCAGCCTTTGGGCCGGGCGACGCTCGGTGAAGGGACTGCCTTTTTATTTGGATCGGACGGGGAAAAGCGAGTCTGCCCGCGCTCCGGGCGCTTATCGGTTCAGGAGAGGCTTTATCCCTGCGCGTGCTTTTTGCGGTACTCGGAGGGAAGCATTTCGTAGGCCTCCTTGAAGGCGGCGGTGAAGCGGCTCTGGCTCTCGTAGCCGACGGCGCGGGCGATGGCCGACACGTCGTCCTGGGTGGTGACGAGCAGGGACGCGGCCTCCTCCATGCGGTGCTTTTTCATGTGCGCGGCGATTGACTCGCCGTAGACCCGCTTGAAGACGCTCTTGAGGGTGGTGGCGTTCATCAGGAACCGGCGGGACAGCTCGTCGATCGTGATGCGCTCGGACAGGTGCTCGGCCAGGTAATGGTGCACGTTGCGGATGATTTCCTCCTGAGAGGCCTGGAAATCGACGCTCTTTTCGGGGCAGGAAATGGCCATGACCTGCTCGACGATGTCGTGCAGCAGGCGGCACAGCTGGGTGTCGGGCGCGCGGTAGTAGACCTCCTTGCCGTCGCGGCGGCTGACCAGCAGTCCGCTCTCGGTGAGCGAGCGCAGGTGGTGAAAGACCGCGGGACTGGACATCTCCAGCAGCGCGGCGATGTTGACCACGCATTCCTCCTGATGACTGAGCAGCCAGAAAATCCGGGCGCGGGTGGGGTCGCTGAGCTGCTTGAAGACCTCGGAAACGGCGGCAAAGTGCTCGACGTTGCCCAGCTCCCGGCGGATGTATTCCATGTGCGCGTGCGCGCCGTGATGATGCGGCAGTTCGAATTCGGCCATTGCGTTTTCCACCTTCTTTTTGGACATTCCGCTCGCCCGTTTGGACGGATGGGGCGCTCGCCTCTTGCTTTTTGAGTGTGATATGAGTATACTACAGGCATAGCGGTTAAACAAGCGTTTAATTGTGAAATCGGGAGAAGCCTCCTGAGACGGACAGCACATTGAATGGAGGAATGAATGATGAAAAAGACCTATGCGATCGAAGTGGACTGCGCGAACTGCGCCAACCTGATGGAGGAAGCCGCCCGCAAGACCAGCGGCGTCGCCAATGCGACCGTCAACTTCATGACCCAGAAGATGATCGTCGAGTTCGAGGACGGCCAGGACGCGAAGAGCGTGATGAAGAACGTGCTCAAGGCCTGCAAGAAGGTCGAGCCCGACTGCGAAATCGAGCTGTAATCGCCGCGGCTGAGGAGACGCGCCGACACCTGAATGCCTGAAAAAGGAAGGAATGCAATCATGACGAAGAAACAGAAGATCATGCTGGCTCGAATTCTCGTGACGGCGGCGATGCTGATCGCGCTGAAGTTCATCCCGGTGACGGGCATCCTGCAGCTGGCGCTGTACCTGGTCGCGTACCTCGTGATCGGCTATGACATCCTGCGCAAGGCCGGCAAGGGCATACTGAACGGACGTGCCTTCGACGAGAACTTCCTGATGGCGCTGGCGACGCTGGGCGCATTCTTCCTGGCGGTGTGGACACGCAGCGGCGACTACGTGGAAGGCATCGCGGTCATGCTGTTTTACCAGATCGGCGAGCTGTTCCAGAGCTACGCGGTGGGCAAGAGCCGCAAAAACATCTCCGCGCTGATGGATATCCGGCCGGATTACGCCAACATGGAAAAGGACGGCAGCCTTGTCCAGGTCGCCCCGGACGAGGTGCCGGTCGGTTCGATCATCGTGGTTCAGCCGGGCGAAAAGGTGCCGCTGGACGGCGTGGTGGTCGAGGGCGCGGCCAGCCTGAACACCAGCGCGCTGACCGGCGAGAGTCTGCCCCGCGACGTGCGCGAGGGCGAGGAGATCATCAGCGGCTGCATCGACATGAACGGTGTTCTGAAGGTGCGCACGACGAAGGAATTCGGCGAGTCCACCGTGTCGAAGATTCTCGACCTGGTGGAGAACGCCAGCTCCCGCAAGTCCCGCTCCGAGGCGTTCATCTCCCGCTTCGCGCGCGTTTATACCCCCGCGGTATGCGCCGCCGCGCTGGCGCTGGCCATTCTCGTGCCCTGCGGCCTGCTGATTGCGGGCAAAAATCCGGAATGGACGCAGTGGATCTACCGCGCGCTGTCCTTCCTGGTCGTCAGCTGCCCCTGCGCGCTGGTCATCAGCATCCCGCTGAGCTTCTTCGCGGGCATCGGCGGCGCGAGTAAGCAGGGTATCCTGATCAAGGGCTCCAACTTCCTGGAGGAGCTTTCTGACGCGAAGTACGTTGTGTTCGACAAGACCGGCACGCTCACGCAGGGCGTGTTCGAGGTGACCGGCGTGCACCACAGCGAGCTGGAAAGGGCGCAGCTGATCGAGTACGCGGCGCTGGCCGAGTGCGCCTCCTCCCACCCCATCAGCAGGAGCCTGCAGAAGGCCTATGGCAAGGCGATTGACCGCAGCCGCGTCACGGACATCGAGGAAATCAGCGGCGAGGGCGTGACGGCCAAGGTGGACGGACACAGCGTGGCTGCGGGCAACGGCAAGCTCATGAAGCGGCTGGGCGTGGAGTATCTGGACTGCCACAGCGTGGGCACCATCATCCACATGGCCATCGACGGCGAGTACGCCGGCCACATCGTGATTTCCGACGTGGTGAAGCCGCACTCGAAAGAGGCCATTCAGGAGCTCAAGAAGCACGGCGTCGAAAAGACCGTCATGCTCACCGGCGACGCAAAGCGCGTGGCCGATCAGGTGGCGGCCGAGCTGGGCGTGGACGAGGTGCGCAGCGAGCTGCTGCCCGCCGACAAGGTGGCCGAGGTCGAGAAGCTGCTGACTGAAAAGGGAAGCAAGGGCAAGCTGGCCTTCGTGGGCGACGGCATCAACGACGCGCCTGTGCTGACCCGCGCGGACATCGGCATCGCCATGGGCGCAATGGGCTCGGACGCCGCCATCGAGGCCGCGGACGTGGTGCTGATGGACGACGATCCGCTGCAGATCGCCAAAGCCATCAAGATTTCCCGCAAGTGCATCGGTATCGTCCGTCAGAACATCGTCTTCTCGCTGATCGTGAAGTTCGCCTGTCTGGCGCTGACCGCCGTCGGTCTGGCCAACATGTGGGTCGCCATTTTCGCCGACGTGGGCGTGATGATCATTGCCGTGCTCAACGCCATCCGCGCGCTGAAGGAATAAGCTGTTTTCAGGCCGGCCGGCAGGCAGTGTCTGCACCCGGTTGCTATCGCGGAACAACACACGACCTCGGGAGCCATAGATTGAAGCTCCCGGGGTCTTCGGTTTTTCGGGATTCTCCGGAAAACACTTGTCGGCGCTGCCGGCAGGCTGAGCCTGCACCCACTTGCTGCCGGTCGGCAGTGCCGACAGCCACCTGCTGCCGTCGGATAGCACACGAAACCAGCCGCCATAGATTGGAGCGGCTGGTTTCTTCGGTTTTCCGGAATTCTCCGAAAAACTCTTGTCGGCGTTGCCGACTCGGGCAGTGCGAATATGCAGCGTGGCGCGGGGCGATTTTTGTAAATCCCATTTCCCAGAGAAAAAAGTGTTTCCTTGCAGGGGCCGCGCCCGAAAATTCTTCGGTTTTTAGCGGAGACTGGTGAGGGGGCAGGAAGGCTGAAAAACCTTTGGGTTTTCAAATTTCGCCTTTGGCAAAACTGCCGACGGCTCAAATCGAAGATTTGAGGCGCGGCACCTGGCGGGGGAGCGTGATTCCCCGTCCACCAGCTTGTCAAAACTTTTTTGATAAGCTGATTTCCCGACCGCCAAACGCGATTAGGAGATGCTTTTGTTTTTGGCTGTTTCACCCCGCCTGCACGAACCGGCGGGTGCGCGGATTTGCGGAATTGAAAACCTGACTGGGCGCGCCCTCCTCGACGATCACGCCGCCCTCCATAAACACGACGTGATCGGCCACATCGCGGGCGAAGCTCATCTCGTGGGTCACGACCACCATGGTCATCCTTTCGGCGGCCAGCTTGCGCATGACCGAGAGCACCTCCTGCGTCAGCTCGGGGTCGAGCGCGGAGGTCGGCTCATCGAAGCACATGATCTCCGGGTCGAGGCACAGGGCGCGCGCAATGGCAACCCGCTGCGCCTGGCCGCCGGAGAGCTGATAGGGATACTGATTGCCCCTGTCGCCCAGGCCCACCTTGTCCAGCAGCTCCTGCGCCTTCTCGACGGCCTCCTTTTTGGAGACGTGCTTGACCTTCATCGGCGCGATAATCAGGTTGTCCATGACGCTCATGTGCGGGAAGAGGTTGAAGTTCTGGAACACCATGCCCATGCGCAGGGTAATGGCGCGCAGCTTATCGTCCGGCGCGTAGACCAGCCGGTCGTTTTCCATGCGGCAGATATAGTCGTCGTCCAGCCAGATTTCGCCCGAATCGATGCGCTCCAGCCGGTTCACGCAGCGCAGGAAGGTGGACTTGCCGCTGCCGGAAGGCCCGATCAGCGCCACCACCTGCCCCTTTTCCACGTCCAGCGAGATGCCGGAGAGTACCTGAAGATCACCAAAGCCCTTTCGGATATTGACTGCCCTGAGCATGACGCGGCACCTCACTTATAGTAGTTCATTTTGCGCTCGACCCACTTGCACACCTGCTCGGCCACGCCGTTCAGGATCAGGTAAATGATCATCGCGACGACGTACGGCTCGATCGAGCTGGTGCCCGAGACCTGCTTTTTGGCCACGTTCATCAGCTCGGACACGGCCACCGTGCTGGCCAGGGCGGTATCCTTGACCAGGGTGATGACCTCGTTGGTCACGGGCAGCAGCACGCGCTTGCATACCTGCGGCAGAATGATGTGGAAGAAGGTCTGCGTGCGGGTGAAGCCCAGCACCTGGCCGGCCTCGTACTGCCCCTGCGGAATGGACTGGATGCCGCCGCGGAAGATTTCGGCGAAATAGGCGGCGTAGTTGACCGACATGGCAAGGATCACCGCGCTGAACCGGTCTACCTTGAAGGGCAGGATGTTGGGCAGCAGGAAGTAGATGAACATGATCTGCAGCATCAGGGGCGTGCCGCGCATGATATAGATGTACAGCGCGATCGGCCTGCGGATCACGGCGCGCTTGGACATGCGCCCCAGGGCCACCAGCATGCCCAGCGGCAGGGAGAACACCAGCGTCAGGATAAACAGGTTGCAGGTGGTTCCCACGCCCTCCAGCATCAGCCTGAGCAGGCGGAGCATATTCTCCGGGTTATTGAAAAACTTGATGGCCATGTTCCGTATCCTTCCTCACTCGCTGCGCACAGCGGAGCGGAGCAGCCTGACGCCGCCCCGCCCGCTCAGTTTCTCTGCGGTTTATTCGGCTTCCTTACCCACCAGGGAGATGTCCGAGCCGAACCAGGTCTCGCTGATCTTGGCCAGCGTGCCGTCGGCCGCCATTTCGTTCAGGATTTCGTTCACCTTGTCGCGCAGGGCGAGGTCGTCCTTGCGGAAGCCGATCGCGTACAGGTCGTCCTCGAAGGTGTCGATGATCTTCAGGCTGTTGTCTTCCAGGTTCTTGATCTTCGCGTTGGCCACCACCAGGTCGATCATGATGCCGTCGATCTGGCCGTTCTTCATGTCCATGATCGCGGTCTCATAGTCCTGATAGTCCAGCACCTCGTCCAGGGAGGCATAGTAGTCGGCGTACTGCTCATAGGTCTCCAGCACTTCCTCGGCGAAGGAGCCGCTCTGAACGCCCATCTTCTTGCCGGCGAGGTCATCCTTGCTCTTCAGGCTGTCGTCGCACACCAGCAGCACGATCTGGTTGTTCATATAGGCCTCGCTCAGCGCCATGCTTTCCTGGCGCTCAGGGGTGATGGACATGCCGTTCCAGATGCAGTCAATGTTGCCGCTGGACAGCTCCAGCTCCTTGGCCGCCCACTCGATCGGCTGCACGACCAGCTCGACGCCCAGGCGGGCGCAGACTTCCTTGGCCAGGTCAATGTCGTAGCCCACGATTTCGCCGTCCATGTTGGTGTAGCCCATCGGCTCGAACGAGGCGTCCAGGCCCAGCACCAGCGTGCCCTTGTCCAGTATCGCCTGCAGGGAATTGTCGGTCGTCTCCGCGAAGGCGCAGGAGCACAGAATCATCATCGCAGCCAGGATCATCGCAAACAGCTTTTTCATTTTCAACTTCCTCCGTTTTCTACGCGCTTTATTGTGCTAACGTGCTATAATAATACCACGCTGCCCAGCCGCTGTCAACCCCTCCGTGTGTTAAGCTTCGCAGAAAATGCGCCGCGGGGCGGATCGTCGCAATTTCTCCACCCAGAAATTGCACGCGGCTCCTTGATACGCCGTCTCTTAACATGCTATAATGAGGACGTATATCAAATAGGAGGCTGGAAAATGGATCAGACCAGAATGAATGTGGAGCAAATCAAGCAGTCCATCGTCGAAAAGCTGCAGCGCAATTTCGGCTGCGATACCACCGATGCGACCGACGAGCAGCTTTACGAGGCCGTCGCCGTCACGGTACGCGATGAAATCATGCAGCGCCGGGCCGCCTCCCGCGGAGAACGCAAACGCCAGCAGGCAAAAAAACTGTACTATCTGTCTGCGGAATTCCTGGTCGGCCGGGCGATGCACACCAACATGGTATCCCTGGTCAATGAAAAGAACTACCTTCAGGCGCTCGACGAGCTGGGTATCGACCAGACCCGTCTGTTTGAGCGCGAGCCGGAGCCCGGCCTGGGCAACGGCGGACTGGGCCGCCTGGCGGCCTGCTTCCTGGACTCGCTCTCGGCGCTCAAGCTGCCCGCGATGGGCTGCACCATCCGCTATGAGCTGGGTCTGTTCCGGCAGCACATCGTGCACGGCTATCAGGTGGAGCTGCCCGACAACTGGCTGGTCAACGGCAACATCTGGGAGATTCCGCGCCCGAACGAGGCGGTCGAGGTGCACTTCGGCGGCTACGTCGAGGAATATGAGCAGGACGGCCGCCAGAAGTTCCGCCAGAAGAACTTCAGCACGGTCATGGCCGTGCCCTACGACATGCCGGTGCTGGGCTATGACTCCAATATGGTCAACATGCTGCGCACCTGGTCTGCCCGCGCCAAGAAGCCGCTCGACCTGAAGTCCTTCAACAACGGCCAGTACGCGCAGGCCACCGAGGACAGAGACTCCATCGAGCTGATCTCCAAGGTGCTCTACCCCGAGGACACCCACGAGCAGGGCAAGGAGCTGCGCCTCAAGCAGCAGTATTTCCTGTCCTCCGCGTCGGTGCAGTACGCCCTGAACGACTTCATCAAGGTCTACGGCTACGACTTCAAGCGCCTGCCCGAAAAGGTCATGCTGCACGTCAACGACACGCACCCGGCGCTGGCCATTCCCGAGCTGATGCGCCTGCTGATCGACGAATACAACATGGACTGGGAAGAGGCCGAGGACATCACCCGCCGCTGCTTCGCCTATACCAACCACACGGTCATGCAGGAGGCGCTGGAGAAGTGGCCTCAGCACATGATGCGCAGCCTGCTGCCCCGCATCTATATGATCCTCGAGGAAATGAACCGCCGCCTGTGCCAGAAGCTGTGGAACGCCTATCCGGGCCAGTGGGAGCGCATCGGCCGCATGGCGATCCTGGCCTATGACCAGGTGCACATGGCCAACCTGTGCGTCAGCGCCTGCTCGACGGTCAACGGCGTGTCCCAGATCCACGCGGACATCCTGCGCAAGCAGACCTTCAAGGATTACTATGCGCTCGCGCCCGAGCGCTTCCTGGGCATCACCAACGGCATCACCCACCGCCGCTGGCTGATGCAGTCCAACCCCGAGCTGAGCGACCTGCTGGACGAGGCCATCGGCCAGGCCTGGCGCAAGGACGCCGAGCGTCTGAGCGACCTGACCCCGCTGGCCGACGACGCCGCCTTCCGCGAGCGCTTCGCCGCGATCAAGCTGCATAATAAGGAACGCATGGCTCGCATGATCCGCGAGCATCAGGGCACGATCATCACGCCCGACACCATGTTCGACGTGCAGGCCAAGCGCCTTCACGAGTACAAGCGCCAGCTGCTCAACGCCCTGGCCATCCTGATGCTGTACAACCGCATCGCCGACAACCCGAACTACGAGATCACCCCGCGCACCTACATCTTCGGCGCGAAGGCTTCCCCGGCCTACTACCGCGCCAAGCTGATCATCAAGCTGCTGGGCAACTTGGGCGAGCTGATCGACAAGCACCCGCGCGCCCGAAAGATGATGAAGGTCGTGTTCCTGGAGAACTACTGCGTCTCCGCCGCCGAGGTGCTCATCCCGGCCGCCGACGTCTCCGAGCAGCTCTCCACCGCCGGCAAGGAGGCCAGCGGCACCGGCAACATGAAGTTCATGATGAACGGCGCGGTCACCATCGGCACGATGGACGGCGCGAACGTCGAGATTCACGACGCGGTCGGCCCGGACAACATCTACATCTTCGGCATGACCGCCGACCAGGTGGATCGTTCCTATTCCAACTACCGCGCCAGCGATATCTACGAGACCAACGCAGAAATCCGCCGCGCCATGGACCAGCTGATCGACGGCACGCTCTCGCCCGATAACCCGCGCCTGTTCCAGGAACTGTATCACTCGCTGCTCTTCGGCGATCCGGGCTGCATGGCGGACAACTACTTCGTGCTCAAGGACCTGACCAGCTACGTCAGCACCCATCAGATCCTGGACAGCGACTACACCAAAAAGGACGAATGGCTGCGCAAGGCCATCCTGAACACCGCGAAGTCGGGCGTATTCTCCAGCGACCGCACCATTCGCGAGTATAACGAAAAGATCTGGCACCTCAGGCCGCTCGATCTATGATTCGCCTCTTGCACGATTCGCGCTCTGCCGCGTATCGATCCCCTACCGGCGCGCAGAAGGCCCACTCCGCCGTCACGCTCCGCCTGCTCGCGGAGGGCGACGATGTGGAGTCGGTCACGCTGCGGCTCTGGTGGGAAAACACGGAAAAGCGCCTGAGCATGCGCCCGGAAGGAGAAGGGCGCTATGCCTGCCGCCTGATCCTGCCTTCCAAAACGGGCGTGCTGTGGTACTTCTTCATCGTGCGCCAGAACGGGCGGGACGTGTATTACGGAAACGCCTGGGATCAGCTGGGCGGCGAGGGCGCGATCTACGCCCAGGAACCGCCCTCCTTCCAGATCACCGTCTACGACCCGGCCTATGAGACTCCCGCCTGGATGCGCCGGGGCATACTCTATCAGATTTTCCCCGACCGCTTCAACGCCTCCAGGCCGCCCGCCAAGCGCGTGCCGCTGCCCTTTGGCCACTATCACGACGTCTGGAACGAGCCGCCCGAGCTGAACGTCGATCCGGCCACGCACGACAACCTGGCCGACGACTTTTTCGGCGGCGACCTGGCCGGCATCACGCAGAAGCTCGACTACCTGGAGGATCTGGGCGTGACCGCGCTGTACCTGAACCCGATCTTCCGCGCGCGCTCCAATCACAAGTACAACACCGGCGACTACCTGCAGATCGACCCGTCCTTCGGCACGCAGGAGGAGCTGCGCTCCCTCTGCCGGGAGGCGAAAAAGCGCGGCATGCGGGTGATTCTGGACGGCGTGTTCTCGCACACCGGCGCGGACAGCCGCTACTTCAACCGCCTGGGCACCTATGACTCGGTGGGCGCGTATCAGTCCCGGCAGTCCCCCTACGCCTCGTGGTACACCTTCCGGCGCTGGCCGGACGACTACGAGAGCTGGTGGGGCTTCGACACCCTGCCCAACGTGCGCGAGCTGGACGAGGGCTATCTCGACTTCATCATCCGCGGCGAGGACGCGGTCTGCGCGCACTACCTGCGCCAGGGCACGTCGGGCTGGCGGCTGGACGTAGCCGACGAGTTGCCCATGCCCTTTTTGAGGCAGCTTCGCGCGCGCGTCAAGGCCGAAAACCCGGACGCGATCCTGCTGGGCGAGGTCTGGGAGGACGCCTCCCGCAAGCTGGCCTACAACGAGCTGCGGAGCTACTGCCTGGGCGACACGCTGGACAGCGTCACCAACTACCCCCTGCGCGACGGCATCGTCGGCTTCTTCCTGGGCCGGCTGGACGCGCGCCAGCTCAAGCGGATACTCGATTCGCAGTACGAAAACTACCCCAAGGCGTTTTACTGCTCGCTGATGAACCTGCTGGGCAGTCACGACAAGCCGCGCATACTCAACGTGCTTGCCGGCGCGGACGAGGGCGACGTGCCCCGCGAACAGCGCGCCTTCCGCCCGCTGACCGAAGAGCAGTACGCGCTGGGCCGCGAGCGCCTGATTCGCGCCTGGCGGTTCGTGTGCGCGCTGCCCGGCATGCCCTGCCTGTACTACGGCGACGAGGCCGGCAGCCAGGGCGGCGACGACCCCTTCTGCCGCGGAACCTATCCCTGGGGCCGCGAGGATCAGGGTCTGCTGCTGAAAATCCGCGCCGCCAATCGCGAACGCCTGGCTTCCCCGGTGCTGCGCGAGGGCGAGGTGCAGCTCATCGCCGAGTCGCCCGACCGGCTCACCGTCGTGCGCACGCTGCCCGGTGAGCGCTACACCTACACCCTGACCAGGGAATAGGACAGTCTCCGGATAAACGCATCACAAGGAGGCGCTTTTCATGGATCCAAGAACGCTGATCGAGGCCCTGGCGGTCGCCGGGCGGCTCAAGGACGTGACCCGGCACTGCGACACCGCGCGCGGCCGCAGGGAAAGCGTAGCCGAGCACAGTTGGCGGCTGACGCTGCTGGCCTATTTTGTCAGCGACGAGTTCCCGGAGGCCGACCTGACCAAGCTGCTGAAAATGTGCCTGATACACGACCTGGGCGAGGCCTTTACCGGCGACATACCGTCCTTTGAAAAGACCGCCGCCAACGAGGCGCGCGAAGACGAGCTGCTGGACGGCTGGGTCGCCTCGCTGCCCGAGCCCTTCCGCGCAGAAATGCAGGCGCTGTACGCCGAGATGAACGCCCTTGAGTCGCTCGAGGCGCGGATCTACAAGGCGCTGGACAACCTCGAGGCGGTGATTCAGCACAACGAAGCGCCGCTTTCCACATGGCTGCCGCTGGAGTATGACCTGCAGATGACCTACGGCACCGACAAGGCCGCCTTTTCCGAGTACCTGACCCGCCTGCGCGACGAGGTGCGCGAGGACAGCCGCCGCAAGATCGCCGGTCGGCTGGGCCGACTGCCACTTGCTGCCGCCGAATAGCACACGAAATCAGCCGCCACAAATTAGAGCGGCTGATTTCTTCGAATCTGCGGATTTCTCCGCAGATTATTGGTCGGCGTTGCCGACTCGGGCAGGCCGGGCGGTGCCCGGTTCCACCTGCTGCCGCCGGTCGGCTGGGCCGACTGCCACTTGCTGCCGCCGAATAGCACACGAAATCAGCCGCCACAAATTAGAGCGGCTGATTTCTTCGAATCTGCGGATTTCTCCGCAGATTCAGACTGTCAAAAAACCCCCGGAGAGCTCGAGAGGGCCGCAGCCCTTTCGAACTTTCAATCGTGCCCAGCGGCGT